>CAJURI010000008.1 GCA_910588795.1 uncultured Duncaniella sp.
CCTATTTATATTAGCAAACAGCCGTTAAGTTTATTTAAGATGCGTCTGCCGTGATGATTTTTATTAACAATTTTTGAAGAACCTAACCAACGCCGATGGTGTTATATGTACAAGCAATTAATCCATAAGCACTTTACAAAATGATTTACGAACTTCCAGAACTACCCTACTCCAACGATGCACTTGCACCGTCAATATCGCGCGAGACAGTAGAATACCACTACGGCAAACACGAACGCGCTTATATAGACAACCTCAACCGTATGATCAAGGATACGGAATACGAGGACATGGAATTAGAGGATATCATAAAAACCGCAAGCGGACCTTTGTTCAACAATGCGTCCCAGGCATGGAACCATATCTTCTACTTCTTCACATTCTCTCCCGATGGCAATCATGAGCCTGAGGGACACCTCAAGAAAGCTATTGAGGAACAATTCGGCTCTGTTGACAATTTCAAAAAGGAATTTGAGGCTGCCGGCGCGTCCATCTTCGGATCTGGATGGGTATGGCTATCCAAGGATCAGGACGGGAAACTGTTCATAACCAAATCCTCCAATGCCGAGAACCCGTTGACACAAGGCCTCACCCCTCTGCTCACATTCGATGTGTGGGAGCACGCTTACTACATCGATTACCGCAACCGAAGAGCTGACGCCCTAAAGGAACTGTGGAAGATTGTCGACTGGGACATAGTCGCCAGCAGATACATCTGACCGGAAATGAAACTAATTGAAAACTATCTGAAAGGTAGTTAATCCTGCTAAAATAATTGAACAATATAAACTTCAGGAACATTAGACTATAGACAATATAGCATATAAGCATAATGTGATGAATGGAGAGTGAGGCTGTCGTGATGACCCCCTCACTTTTTTCATGCGCACACCTTTATCAGCCACAAATGAAACATTCATCAACATGAATTACAGCAAACTTCCTAATCGCAGCGATTACCGGATTTTTTCGTAACTTTGCATCATGATATTTCCAGACAAGATAGAAGAAAAAATAGGGTTTGACGGAGTAAGAGCCCAGATATCCGGACGATGCCATTGCCAGGGATCCAACGATCTGTGTGCCAGCATGTCGATCATGACTGATTTCCAGTCAATACGATCCGCGCTTTTGGCCACAGCGGAAATGTCATCGGCACTGCATTCCGATGAAGCGGTCCCGCTAACAGGATTACACGACATCGACACACCTCTTTCGATGATACGAGTGCCAGGTACATTTCTTGAGATAAAAGATCTGCTGAAAGTACGCCGCATGCTCCGCTGCTTCGATGATGTCTCATCATTTTTCTCACGCCACTCATCGGATGACGGACACACCCCCTACCCTAATCTAACACGCCTCTCAGAAGGGCTGGATGATATTACGCCCGAGATAGCCCGAAGCATTGACAAGGTGATCGACGACACTACCTCATCGATCAAGGACAACGCCTCCCCGGCACTCGCCGACATACGCAGCCGGCTCAGAGGAATGTCAGGACGAGTCAACTCCATACTCCGCAGAGTCCTTTCAAATGCAATTTCACAAGGGTTGCTCGAGCCTGATACAGTGCCGTCAATGCGAGAAGGCAGACTTGTGATTCCGGTGCCACCTATGCACAAACGCCAGATACAAGGCATTGTCCACGATGAATCGGCGTCCGGCAAAACCGTGTTTATCGAACCTGCCGAAATAGTGGAGGCTAACAATCTTACACGCGAGCTCCAGATGGAGGAACACCGCGAAATCATACGTATCCTCACATCAATAGCCGACACCCTTCGCCCGTCAATCCCCCGCATCATTGAAGCGGCAAAGATAATTTATCATCTTGATTTTATACAGGCAAAAGCACTTTATGCCGATACTGTCGGCGGGATTATGCCACATCTGCATGACAGGGAAGAGCTTGAATGGTATCACGCATGCCATCCGGGGCTGAAACTGTCACTCGAAAAGCACGGCCGAAAGATAGTGCCTATCGATGTCACACTCACACCCAAAGAAAGGATACTCGTGATATCCGGGCCTAATGCAGGAGGCAAATCGGTGTGTCTCAAGACAGTAGGCACACTTCAGTACATGGCGCAGTGTGGCATACTTCCTCCTGTATATGAGAATTCCCATTTCGGAGTGTTCAAGGACATATTCGTTGACATAGGCGATGACCAGTCGCTCGAAGATGACTTATCGACCTACAGTTCGCATCTTCGCAACATGAAATTCATGATACAGCGCGGACGCAAAGGATCTCTTTTTCTGATTGATGAGATGGGCTCCGGCACAGAGCCACAGATAGGAGGCGCGCTCGCACAGGCAATACTCGCACAAATGAACACAGAAGGGATGTGGGGCATAGTGACAACACATTACCAAAACCTGAAACAGATGGCTGATGACACACCCGGACTCATAAACGGATCCATGCTTTATGACCGTCAGCTCATGCAGCCACTGTTCAAACTATCCATAGGGAATCCCGGAAGTTCCTTCGCAGTAGAGATAGCGCGAAAAATCGGCTTACCCAAAGAGATAATAGACTCTGCCGAGCAAATCGTAGGGAGTGACTACATAAATCTTGACAAGTATCTTCTTGATATAACTCGCGACAAGAGATATTGGGAGAACAAACGGGCCGACATTCGCCGCAAAGAGAAAATGCTCGATGAAAAGCTTGAACGATACACCGATGATGCAGAGACTCTGCGGGCACACCGACGGGAAATACTTGATGAAGCGAGAGCTGAAGCCAAAAAGATTCTCGAATCCTCCAATTCTGCGATCGAACGGACAATAGCTGACATAAAAAAAGCAAACGCAGAACGTGAACTTACTCTCGAGGCACGCCGCCGACTAAAAGAGAAGCGCATGGCTCTTGAAAACAGCCATGACAGTCAGGAAAACGCCGTGCTCGCACGTGCTCCAAAGAAGAAAGAAAAACATAATCACCGAACACCGGCCGTAGCATCCGACACCACACGCAATATCGAAAAAGGCTGCAACGTAAAGCTCGATGGGCAAGGTCCGGTCGGGACAGTAATGGAGATAAACGGCAAAAACGCAATAGTAGCGTTCGGCAACGTCAAGACAAAAGTAAAGACCGACAGACTCACCATAACAGACGCAAAGCCCAAAGAGGTGAAAAAAAGCGGCATAAGCATGGCTACAATAGATGCCGGACACCAACGACAACTGCAATTCCGACATGAGATCGATGTAAGAGGCTTCAGAGCTGACGAGGCCATACAGGCTGTGACATACTTCATTGACGATGCCATTTGGTTCAACGCATCTACGGTGCGAATCCTTCACGGAACAGGCACAGGGGTGCTTCGTCAGGTGATACGTGACTACCTGTCGACAGTACCCGGGGTATTGTCATCACATGATGAGGATGTGCGTTTCGGAGGAGCCGGAATCACTGTGGTGGAACTTCAATAGTATAGTTGCATCATATGAAAATCTTTTGTAAATTTGTCTGTCAAAACATATCCAAGGCACAAATTTTCCAACAATAGCATATAAATAAAACCATGGCCACAAAACCATTCAAGTATCAGGAGATGTTCCCGTTAGGGCCTGATACTACAGAGTACTACAAGCTCACATCCGACTATGTGAAAGTCGAGAACTGGGGCGGACACGAGTTTCTCGTTGTAGACCCTCAGGCTCTTACCGTTCTGGCACGTGCATGCACCCACGACAATGCCTTCATGCTCCGCCGCGAGCACAATGAAATGGTAGCAAAGATACTCAGTGATCCGGAAGCGTCAGAAAACGACAAGTTTGTAGCACTCACCATGCTCCGCAACGCTGAAGTGGCTGCCAAAGGTCAGTTGCCGTTCTGCCAGGACACAGGCACCGCCATATGCCACGGAGAGAAAGGACAATGCGTATTCACCGGATGCAATGATGAGGAACGCATATCCGAGGGTGTCTATCTCACATATACGACTGACAATCTGCGCTACTCACAGAACGCGCCTCTCACCATGTATGACGAAGTCAACACAGGATGCAACCTTCCTGCTCAGATCGACATACACGCCACCGAGGGAAACGAATACAAATTCCTGTTTGTAGCTAAAGGAGGCGGCTCCGCCAATAAGACATATCTCTATCAGGAGACAAAGGCCATACTTAACCCCAAGACTCTCATACCTTTCCTGGTTGAGAAAATGAAGAGCCTCGGAACAGCGGCCTGCCCCCCGTATCATATCGCGATAGTCGTAGGTGGGACATCGGCTGAAAAGAACCTTGAAGTTGTAAAGAAAGCTTCCGTAAAATACCTTGACGCGCTTCCCGACCACGGCAATGAACTCGGACACGCATTCCGTGACCGTGAACTTGAGAAACAGCTTAAGATCGAAGCTGAAAAACTCGGTCTCGGAGCTCAATTCGGAGGCAAATATTTCGCCCATGACGTACGCGTGATACGTCTTCCACGTCATGGAGCTTCATGTCCCGTAGGTATCGGGGTGTCATGCTCAGCCGACCGTAACATAAAGGCAAAGATCAATCGCGACGGACTGTGGATCGAGAAGCTTGATTCAAATCCCGGGGAACTTATCCCGGAAGAATACCGCAAAAAAGGCGAGGGCGCAGTGGTGCGTATCGATCTTAACCGCCCCATGAAAGAAATCCTTGAGGAGCTTACAAAATATCCTGTTGCCACACGACTCTCGCTCAACGGCACAATAATTGTTGGAAGAGACATAGCCCACGCAAAAATCAAGGAACGTCTTGACAAGGGCGAACCCATGCCTCAGTATCTCAAGGACCATCCTATCTACTATGCCGGTCCAGCCAAGACTCCGGCAGGAATGCCTTCAGGATCATTCGGTCCTACAACCGCAGGACGTATGGACTCATATGTCGACCAGTTCCAGGCTGCCGGCGGCTCAATGGTCATGATAGCCAAAGGCAACCGCAGCAAACAGGTCACAGACGCATGCCATAAGCACGGAGGATTCTATCTCGGATCCATCGGCGGTCCTGCTGCCATCCTTGCACAGAACAGCATCAAGAAAGTCGAACTGCTCGAATATCCCGAACTCGGAATGGAGGCAATCTGGAAGATCGAAGTCGAAGATTTTCCCGCATTCATTCTCGTCGATGACAAGGGCAATGACTTTTTCACCGAAATTTCCGAGAAATGCAAGCAATGTGCATTAGGCAAATAAGGCTTAATATACACTTGTAACGCTCTCTGATGACGAGCAATATTATATGAACTACGCCGCCATGGCATCTATCCTTGATGGTGTCATTGGCGGTTGTAGTTTTTTCGTTCTATGATACATTATCCTTGAGATATGACATTCAACGCCTGCATAAAAGAATCTATTTCAAAACTTGCCCCGGTCTACGATCCGAGCGAAAGCCGATGGCTGATGCGCATAATCCTTGAGAAACTTAACGGGTGGACTCAGACCGACATAATACTCAATGGCGACAAAGAAATGTTGCCGGAGCTTAAGGATCGAATAGAGGCAATAATATCCAGGCTGCTTCGCAACGAACCTATACAATACATACTCGGAGAGACATATTGGCATGGCCTGACTCTCCGGGTCTCCCCTGCAGTGCTGATACCGAGAGAAGAGACATCGGAACTCGTCGACATCATAACCGGCGAAAACCAAAAGGATGATCTTGCAGTGCTTGACATGTGCACCGGATCGGGATGTATCGCCATAGCCTTAGCCCGCAACCTTTCGTTTCCGGAGGTAACAGGGATAGACATATCTGACGAAGCTCTGGCAGTAGCCCGCGATAATGCCGCACTATGCAAAGTCAAGATCAATTTTCTTAAATCAGATGTACTTAAACCTCTGAACCTGACGGATAACAGTTATGACATAATTGTGTCCAATCCCCCATATATAGCAGACAGTGAAAAGAAATCCATGGATGCCAATGTCCTTGACTATGAACCGCATTCCGCTCTGTTTGTTCCGGATGACGATCCGTTGAAATTCTACCGAGCCATATCATTCTCGGCATTAAGGCTTACAAGACCGGACGGCAGACTCTATCTTGAAATCAACCCGCTCTATGCCCGGCAGCTGAGCGACATGCTTTCGGCTGACGGATGGAGAGACGTAACCGTCATAAAAGACATGCACGGAAAGGACCGTTTCATATCAGCACACGCAGTATCATGAGAAACACAAAACGGCCATTGAATTATGAACAGGCATTGTCCAGGACAGCCGATCTATGTTCCCGTTCAGAACAATGCACACCCGACCTTAGAAAAAAAATGGCGGCATGGGGAGTGACGGCATGCGATGCTGACAAGGTGATACACAAACTGGAGGAGCTGAACTTTGTCGATGACTTCCGTTTTGCCCGTGCATACGCCCATGACAAACTTGAATACTCCGGATGGGGACGCAACAAAATAATCCAGGGGCTATGGGCAAAACGTCTGCCAAGGCAGGCAATTGAACAGTCCATGTCGGAGATCGAAGATGACCGATACATGGAAGTGGCAAGAAAGGTCATATATGCCAAAATCCGCCAAAGCAAAGAAGGCATAGCCACTTTTGAGGCTCGCGCCAAGATATTCAGATTTGCAATGCAACGCGGATTCGAGACAGCTATAGCCTCGGAGATAATCAAAGAATACGTACGCGATCTTGAGGACGAGGAAGCAGAAGAATATACGGAGGAAGAAGCATGATCAACGAATTGAAACGATGGGGCAACGGACTAATCAACCTGATCATTCCAAAAGTGTGCACCGTATGCCACCGTGCATTAGTGGAGGGTGAGGATATAATGTGCCTCGACTGCATGCTGAAACTTCCCAAGACAACTTTCAGATCATATGAGACCAATGAACTTACCGACAGATTGGTGTCATTGAAGGCTCCGGTGACAAAGGCCAATTCACTATACTATTATGTGGCCAGCACACCTTATGTCCGCCTGATCCACGATGCCAAGTACAACCGCCGTCCCATAGTTGCACGCGCCCTTGCCGCATATCATGCAAAAGAGATGTTGCGACAAGGATTCTTTGATGACATCGATGTGATAATCCCTATACCACTTCATTTCACCAAACTGTGGAAACGCGGATACAACCAGTCACAGGAAATAGCTCTCGGATTGAGCGAGGTGACAGGCATAGCAGTCAGCGATAATCTGACAGCACCACACAGACACGCCACACAGACCCACAAAAACGCATCGGAACGAAGATTAAATCCTGTAGGAGCATTCCGGGTGAAATATCCCGAGGAACTCGACAATCTGCACATACTTCTCGTGGATGATGTGATCACTACCGGATCAACCATTCTATCAGGACTTGAAGAGCTCCATTCTGCATCGCCTTCATCCCGCCTTAGTGTCTATTCACTGGCAATAACAAAAATGGTCTGACATTTTTCCATATAAAAAAGACACAAAAGTCTCTCAGATACCTATCGAGACTTTTGCATCTTATATCCGTTTTCGCTATTCAGACGACAGAATACGGAATCACTTCAAATTTGGATTAATCGTTGACCATTCGCTGATAGGGGGAATTATTCCGAGAGATATCACCTCATCGCGAAGCTTACATAGATGATGATAGCTCTGGTCGAGCTCCTTCCGCTCTTCGGGTGTGCCGTTGACAGGATGCATTTCAACGCCGTTCTTGTCAAGAGTCGTCTCCATAGCCATCATGATATGGTTATAGGTGCCGTTATTGACATATGTGCCCACGGGCCACTGGAAAGGCTTTCCTCCCATTGCAGCCGCCACCATCTCTATGGACAGATAGGCAGGACTCTGGAACGAAGAACGTCCACGCAGCTCAATGATATGTTTTCCTCCCTGTATGACACGCTGTTTCATCTCCTCCCATTCCTTTTCGGGAAGAGCCTGTGTGCCTATGATCTGGGAAAGAGGCTGGCCGGCCACTGTAGTGGTAGATGCAAACACAGCCATCTGTTCTCCATGGCCTCCGTAAGTACGGGCATTGGATATCTCGTCAGCCGGTATATGGAAATACCGCGAAAGCTCGCTACGCAGACGGGTGCTGTCAAGTGCGGCGAGAGTCGACAACTGTGATGGTTTAAGGCCAGAATAAATCAGAGTGACAAGTCCTGTTATGTCAGCAGGATTAAACACCACTACCACATGCCTTACGTCAGGACAATACGTCCTTATGTCCTTGCCAAGCTGCTCGGCGATTTCGGAATTGCCACGCAGAAGATCCTCTCGTGTCATACCGGCCTTACGGGCTGCACCTCCCGACGATACTATGTATCTGGCATCTTTGAATGCCTCGGCGACATCAGATGTGTAAGTAAAATTAATGCCGCTGAACCCGCAGTGTCTCAACTCCTCAGCCACACCCTCCAATCCGGGGGCATAAGTATCGAAAAGACAAATGTTGGGGGTCAGATGCATCATGGCAGCTGTCTGAGCCATATTCGAGCCAATCATACCGGCGGCTCCGACAATCACAAGTTTCTCGTCAGTTAAGAATTCCATAATTCGATTTATTGTTTTCAATATCACAGGTGACACTATTATTGTATCTGTGATATGTATTTCACATTGATAACATTTGAATATGTGATTATGTTTTCAAATCAAACGTTATCATAAGTTAAATCGCCCCAAAAATCATGCCATGCCGAAATTCTCCTCCCAGCACACAGGCTTATCGACAGTTGAGTTTGAAAGATCTATAAGTCTCTGATTGGAAGATCCGCGAAACGATAGGCTGATATCCCGCATTGATTCAACAAACGGTCCGTCAACGAGCACCTCGCAACATTCCAGCAAGAGGACTGCCTTTGGATCCAAAGCCAACTCCTCATACCTGTAACCGGTAAAACACCATATCGAATATCCCCTGCGCTGCAATTCACGTGCCAACGGCAGGATCGCCTCTGCCTGAAAAATGGGATCACCGCCGGTGAATGTTACATCAAAACCGTTATATTCCACAATTTCAAGAATCTCGTCGACGGACATATCTCTACCAGCCTGCGGATCCCACGACTGTGGATTATGACAACCGGGGCAACGGTGTGTGCATCCGGCAAAATATATGGAAGTACGCAGACCGGGGCCATCTACCGATGTCCCCGGAATTATATCGATTACTCTCATTTATGGACTATACGATCCTTAAGTTCTGCAAGCTTGGCATTGTTCCAGCGGTCAGTGGTGCCTACAAGATAACCTGTGATACGCTGAATATTGTCAATATTGTGACTGTGACATTTCGGACACTCTGTGAGACCCTCCTGAGCATCCTCGTATCCGCAATCCATGCAACGGTTGCGGTTATGGTTGACGGAACCGTAACCGATATTATATCGGTCCATAAGATCCACTATATCACTTATGGCCTTTGGATTGTGGGTGGCGTCGCCGTCAATCTCCACATAGAATATGTGACCGCCTCCGGTAAGCTCGTGATAAGGAGCCTCAACCTCGGCCTTGTGACGAGGCGAGCACTTATAATATACGGGGACATGATTGGAATTGGTATAGTAAATCTTGTCAGTCACACCGGGAATAACCCCGAACGAACGTCTGTCTCGTGAAGTGAATTTTCCGGAAAGCCCCTCTGCCGGAGTGGCGAGCACAGAGAAGTTGTGCTTATACCGCTCCGAAAAATCATTGACACGCGAACGCATGTGCGAGATGATGCGCAGACCGAGTTTCTGCGAGGATTCACTCTCTCCATGATGCTTGCCGGTAAGAGCTATCAGACACTCAGCAAGACCTATGAAACCTATGCCGAGAGTTCCCTGATTGATCACACTTTCAATGGTATCATTCGGGCCAAGTTTCTCGGCACCAACCCACAGGCGAGACATAAGCAGCGGGAACTGCTTGGCAAGTGCCGTCTTCTGGAAATTAAAACGCTCATTGAGCTGCAAGGCGGCTATCTCAAGTATCTCGTCCAGCTTCTGGAAGAAACGTCTAATACGCTCCTCCTGATCGACAATATTCATACATTCGATAGCGATGCGGACTATGTTGACAGTAGTGAAGCTGATATTGCCACGACCTATTGATGTCTTTTCACCGAAACGGTTCTCGAACACTCGCGTACGGCATCCCATTGTAGCCACCTCATATTTGTATCTCTCCGGATCATTGGCATCCCATTTCTCATGATAATTGAATGTGGCGTCAAGATTTACAAAGTTGGGGAAGAAACGACGGGCCGTCACCTTGCAGGCAAGCTTATACAGGTCATAATTCGGATCCTCCGGAAGATAGCTAACGCCTCGCTTCTTTTTCCAGATCTGTATAGGGAATATCGCCGTAGCACCGTTCCCTACCCCTTCATAGGTACTGTTGAGGAGCTCTCTTATTATGCAGCGTCCTTCGGCTGACGTGTCAGTGCCATAGTTGATGGAACTGAACACCACCTGATTGCCACCGCGTGAATGGATTGTATTCATATTGTGTATGAACGCTTCCATTGACTGGTGCACACGCGCCACTGTCTGATTTATAGCATGCTGGCGATAACGCTCGTCTCCTGACATGCCGTCAAGATCCGATTTCACATAATCCTTTATCTCCACATCGTAAAGATGTGACAGGTCGCTGCCGGTAAGCTTCTCCAGATTCTTTATCTCCTCGATATAGGAAGACCTGACGTAAGGTGCAAGATAGAAATCAAAAGCCGGAATGGCCTGTCCGCCATGCATCTCGTTTTGAGCAGTCTCAAGAGATATGCAACCGATGATACTTGCAGTCTCAATACGCTTTGCCGGGCGTGATTCTCCATGTCCGGCCACAAATCCATATCTGAGAATGCGGTCAAGAGGATGCTGAACACACGTCAGACTCTTTGTCGGATAATAGTCTTTATCGTGTATATGAATATATCCGTTGTTGACAGCTTCACGCACGACAGGCGAAAGCAGATAATCATCAACAAACGGCTTTGTGGTCTCGCTCGCAAACTTCATCATCATTCCCGCCGGCGAATCCGTATTCATGTTGGCATTCTCGCGGGTTATATCATTGTTCTTAGCCTCGATGATCTCAAGGAACATGTCACGAGTCTTGGCACGACGGGCTATGGACCTCTGGTCACGATAAGCAATATAACGCTTGGCGACCTCTTTTCTGGGAGAGTTCATAAGCTCAAGCTCCACCCTGTCCTGAATCTGCTCGACAGTCATCTGCTCGCAGCCGGTCATGGTGATGATATCCGCTATACGGGCTATCAAAGACTCGTCCTCACCCATCTCGGTAGTGAGCATTGCCTTGCGTATCGCAGCCTTGATTTTTTCCTCATTGTAGCCGACGATTCTGCCGTCGCGCTTGACCACTGTATGTATCATCTGTTAGTGTTGTATTTTTTGACAAAGTTAATCGCTAAAAACAGAAAATCCAAATAAAAAGTTGCTAATTTTTTATTTGGATTTTCTGTTTTGGAAAACTTTTACAATATTCAATATATGTATCCAACTATATATCAAACTATTAAGTATTAGTTTTGGACAACTTTAAATACAATGTCTCGTCATACATTATCCAAAACCATCAACAATTATAATCAACACATGCCCTGGCTTCTTTGTGACCGGCTATCAATGATGCAGCTGCGACATGTGCGGGATGCTTGGCATATACTTCGACCGACTGCATATCGGGCACAACAGCCGCAAGCACGACATCCCACTCCTCCGACGGATTCTCATTAATGCCGACCTCCATCGATTTCAGCACATCGATTTTTTCAGGCAGGGCGAGCAATGCATCACGAAAACGCTCAGCAACCATGCGACGTTCCTCGGGAGAGCCTGACAGCTTGAATGTGACTATATGTCTAACCATATCAAAAAATATATCAGTGGTTAATCATTCTTACACAATATTCACATAAGAAGTTTGCGAAGAGAATCCATAGCGACCGAGAGACCGTTGGCACCCTTTCCGCCTGCCTGAGCAAAACCGGGCTGACCTCCGCCGCCACCCTTGATAGCCTTTGCTGCCTCACGCACCATTGCGGACGCATTGTTGCCTGACTTCACAAGGTCATCGGTCAGCGCAACCGTCAGCAACGGCTTACCTGATATGTCGGCGGTGGCCGCTATAAACGCTGTGGCTTCAGGCGACAACTGACGCACAAGGAACGCCACATTCTTGACCACCTCAGGAGCACGGACTCCGGTCAATGTCACAATCCTGCATCCGTTACCCTCCACAGCCGAAGCCAACAGTTCTCCGGCAAGGTTGCGTGTGCGCTCCTTCATAAACTCCTCGGCCTGCTTGCGGAGCTCAGCATTTTCCTCAATAGCCTTGCGGATTGCCTGACGGATATCAGGTGCGTTATGGAACATCTCCCCTACGGCACGAAGCGTGTCAGAAAGATCATCCATAGCCTCCTCAGTAGCTTCAGCCGTAATAGCTTCTATACGACGTATGCCGGCAGCGATGCTCGACTCGGATATGATTCGGATCATGCCTATATTACCGGTATTAGGCACGTGCGTGCCTCCACACAGCTCGATGGAGTCGCCATACTTGATGACTCGCACCTCTTCGCCATATTTTTCCCCAAAGAGAGCCATGGCTCCAAGTTCACGAGCCTCGGATATAGGCACCGAACGACGCTCGTCAAGGGGGATCGCTTTACGCACATTGGCATTGGCTATATGCTCTACCTTGCGTATCTCTTCAGGAGTCAGCTTCTGGAAATGGCTGAAGTCAAAACGAAGCAACTTGGGGGAAACATACGAACCCTTCTGCTCGACATGAGTGCCCAGCACTTCACGCAGCGCGGCATGAAGCAGGTGGGTGGCTGAATGGTTACACTCTGTGGCGCGACGTGCCTTTGCATCAATCACAGCCTCAAGCTCAGCTGTCACATCCGCAGGTAGCCTTTTTGACAGATGCACAGCCTGACCGTTCTCACGCTTTGTATCATATATCTCGATCTTATCGTCGCCGTTTATGAGCCACCCGCTGTCACCGACCTGGCCACCCATCTCCGCATAGAACGGGGTCACAGACAGAACTATCTGATAAAAATCCTTGCCCTTCTGCTTGACATTACGGTAACGCAGTATGCGGGTGAGAGCAGAAGTAGAGTCATACCCCACAAACTCGGTCTCGCCTTCACTCAGCACGACCCAATCAGTGGCCTCGACAGCCGCAGCATTGCGCGCACGTGTCTTCTGCGCATCCATCTCCTTGTCAAACTCCGCCTTGTCAAGAGTCATGTCATTCTCTTTTAGGATCAGTTCTGTAAGGTCAAGAGGGAAACCGTACGTGTCATACAGCACAAATGCATCCTTGCCGGAGATCTCGTTCTTCCCATCCTTACGGGCTGCCTTCACAGCTTCGTCAAGTATTGACATACCCTTGTCGAGCGTACGCAGGAAAGCATCCTCCTCTTCCTTTATGACCTTCATTATAAGCTCGCGCTGTGCCGCAATCTCCGGATAAGCCTCACCCATAGAGTCAATCAGAGTGTTGACAAGTTTATACATGAAAGCCTGTTTCTGGTCAAGGAACGTATAGGCATATCGGACGGCACGACGCAGAATGCGGCGTATCACATAACCGGCCTTGGCATTGCCCGGAAGCTGGGAGTCTGCAATCGAGAACGAAATAGTACGCACATGGTCAGCAATGACTCTCATTGCCACATCCACTTGCCTGTCATCGCCATATTTCTTGCCCGACAGACGTGCTATAGTGTCGATAAGAGGAGTGAAGACATCGGTATCATAATTGGATTTCTTGCCCTGAAGAGCCATGCACAGACGTTCGAAACCCATGCCGGTATCAATCACCTTGGCCGGGAGCGGTTCAAGCGACCCGTCAGCCTTACGGTTATACTGCATGAAGACAAGATTCCATATCTCTATCACGAGGGGATCATCATGATTGACAAGCGAAGCACCGTCCACCTTGGCACGCTCCTCCTCCGAACGGAGGTCGATATGTATCTCCGAGCAAGGGCCGCAAGGACCGGTGTCACCCATCTCCCAAAAGTTGTCATGCTTGTTGCCGTTTATTATATGGGATGCAGGGAGATGCTTTTCCCAATATCCGGCAGCCTCATCATCACGCGAAAGCCCTTCTTCAGGCGATCCTTCAAACACTGTGGCATAAAGCCTGTCAGGCGACAAGCCAAGGACATCCACAAGATACTCCCAGGCCCAATCTATCGCCTCTTTCTTAAAATAATCACCGAAACTCCAGTTGCCAAGCATCTCGAACATGGTGTGATGGTATGTGTCCATACCCACCTCTTCAAGATCATTATGCTTGCCCGACACGCGCAGACACTTCTGCGAATCAGCCACACGCTGATACTTCGCCGCCTTATTGCCAAGAATTATGTCTTTGAACTGGTTCATACCGGCGTTGGTAAACATCAACGTCGGGTCATCCTTTACCACCATCGGAGCCGACGGCACTATATGGTGACCCTTGGAACGGAAAAATTCCTTGAATGATTCGCGTATCTCCTTTGCTGTCAACATGATTATGATTGTTTTATATTATCTTTCAAAATAAAAATTTTCGGGCACAAAGTTACACATTTTTTCGTTTACAGCCAAGGAGTCGGAACAATTCCACGCCCCGTCCCTCAGCCCTGACGAGAAACGCCACACCAAAGTATATAAAACTAAAAAAGCTGGTCACTCGTATCTGTACGAGCAATCAGCTTGATACCTTTAAAAAGTCCGGCAATATATTGTGCATCCGGACCTTCTACGTCAAGTAGGCAACTAATTAGTTGGCGGCTACTACGGTGTCGACGGGAGCAACGCTGTCAGCTGCAACTGAATCAACAGTAACAACCTCTTCAACGACAGTCTCCTCAACAGCTACAGTGTCGGCAGCTTCCTGTGCAGCCTTCTCAGAAGAACCGCAAGAGAAAAGAGATGCGCTGAATGCTACAGCGGCTACTAAAACTAACTTTTTCATTTTCTTTTTTTCTCGTTAAATTATTGAACAATATTTAAGCTTCAAAAACGATGCAAAGGTAAGACAAAAAAACTGACATACCAAACTTTTTTTATGTTTTTTTTGGCGGATTGCCAATTTTCTGTGAAAAAAAATCAAAATTTGGTAAATCATAGCCTCATTTTTTAACAAGAGACGAACTTTGGGTGGAATTTTGCCACATTATTATTACCTTTGCATAGGGTAAATTCAAATCCGTTTATTATGGAACAAATTACCAGCAAAAGATACTACAAAATCAGCGAGGTGGCAGAGATGATCGGTGTCGCAGCGTCAACCTTACGTTTCTGGGAAACACAGTTCCCGATCCTAAAACCCCGACGCAACGACCGGGGCACGCGCTTCTACACCCCTACTGATCTTGAGAATGCCAGAATGATAAAGTTTCTTGTCCATGACAAAGGGTTGAAAATAGAAGCGGCCCTTGAACAGATAAAGATAAGTCGTGACGGTGTATCCAGAAAAGCGGAGGCCCTGAACAGGCTTACACAGGTGCGTGACAAGATACAAGGTTTAATAACATCACTCCATAAATTACGCTGACACTGATTAATGGCAACACGCAAAGCGAAGAAAAAGAAGGATGAATCATGGCTGAGACGTCACTCTCTCGGCATCATGACAACAGCAATCGCTATAATTGTGACAATCGGGGCTATTTTCGCATTTGCCTTCATACCGTACACCGGAGGCACAGCCGACGATGGAGATTGGGTGTACGTACCCGACAGCGCGTCACCTTCACAAGTAAAAGACAGTCTGAAGACGTCGCTCGGCTCATCTATGGGAACACGCGTATATATAATGTGGAAACTCATGGGTGGCAATCCGACGAAATCAGAGGGAGCCTACCGCATAAATTTCGGACAGACGGCACTCGGCATTGCACGAAGAATTGCCACCGGACGTCAGACTCCGGTAAAAGTGACATTCAACGGCACTCGCACCATGCCTCAGCTTGCCGACAAAATATCATCACAGCTGCAATGTTCATCAGAGGACTTTTTAGATGCCTGCAATGAGGTACTACCGGCCCATGGCTTCAAACAGGCCACATACCCGGCGGCATTTATACCCGACACATATGAATTTTACTGGAGCGCAAGTCCGGAAAATGTGGTGAGACGCCTCCTTGAATATCGTGACAAATTCTGGGACGATGACAGAATAGCAAAAGCGCGCGGACTTGGTCTCAGCAAGGTCGAGGTCGCAACTGTAGCCTCTATCATAGAAGAAGAGACTGCCAAAAAGGATGAAAGGCCGCTCGTCGCCCGCCTTTATATAAACCGCCTGAACAAAAAAATGAAACTTCAGGCCGACCCGACTGTAAAATTCGCTGTCGGTGATTTCAAAATAAAACGCATACGCGGTGAACATCTTAGGGTGTCTTCTCCTTATAATACATATAAGATAGACGGATTGCCCCCCGGGCCTATAAGAGTGCCCACTGCTTCAGCCATGGATGATGTGCTCGACGCACCAAACCACAATTATATATATATGTGTGCGAAAGAGGACTTCTCCGGCTACCATAATTTTGCCACCGACTATGCCACCCATCAGGCCAACGCCCGGAGGTATCAGAATGCTCTGAACAAAAGGAACATACTATAAATTCAATTCCGGATCACACAAAATATCAAACAAACCATACGCAAACGTTTCAACTAAACGATTATGAGAAGTGTAAAATCCATTATCCTGACTCTGCTGCTCGTGATGAGCGCATCGGTCGCTCATGCCGACGGCCTTTTCCGTTTCGGCCCTAAAGTGGGACTCACAGTCAATGAACTCCACTTCAACAACAGCACATTCGACGGAAGCAACAAGACCGGATGGACTGCCGGTGTAATGACAGAATTCAAGATGCCCGTCATAGGCATAGGCGCAGACCTTTCGCTCATGTACGTACGCCGCAACTCAAGATTCATGGCTGAAAACTCCAGTGATGTGAACGCAAGCAACAACCGCGACTATATAGAGATACCGCTCAACCTGCGTTACAGCTTCTCACTACCGGTCATCAGCAATGTCCTTCTCCCCTATGTGGCCGTGGGCCCCAGTGTGTCATTCCTCACAAGCCGCCGCAATATAGCCGACGACTTCCGTAACAAATCCGTCGACTGGGCCCTTAACTTCGGCATAGGCGTACAGCTTGTGAAGCACATCGACATAAGTGCCCGCTATGGCCTCGGACTCACAAAGGCCGTGAAAGCGATATCCGACTATGAGGAAGCCGGCATACAAGGCAAGAACCGCTACTGGACAATCTCTGTGGCCTACCTGTTCTAAAACTCCAAGCCAAAATATATTCTGTGGCAAAAAAATTAGCTCTGATCGGCGGAGGCGGACATGCTCTGTCGCTGCTTGACATACTCCCGTCGCCCTATGTGGCGACGGGATATGTCGACATCAATACGTCACCCGATATGCCCATACCCTACATGGGCAATGACGACAGCTTTCTTTCATCCTACCCTCCTTCCGATTACGAGATTATCGTCACAATGGTAAGTGGACCTGCGTGCCGGCTGGACACAAGGGCGATATTGATAGAACGTTACGAAGCCTACACATCTCCGGTAGTGACATCACCGACAGCAACAGTATCCGAAAACACCAATATAGGAAACGGAACTGCCATATTTCACAGATGTGTGATAAACACCGGGGCAAGTATCGGCCGCCATTCCATAATCAACACAGGTGCAATCATTGAGCATGAATGCAATATCGGGAACAATGTATTCATAGGGCCGGGAGCCATAATATGCGGAGGAGCCGCCATAGATGACAACACATACATAGGCGCAGGAACCATAGTAAAACCCGGCATGCACATATGCTCAGGAGCAACCATCGGAGCTGGAGCAGTGGTGACACATCACATTAACACCCCGGGGACATATGTCGGAATCCCGGCGAAAAAAATATGACAGAACACATGCAGTCACAACCCCACACCATCATTATCGCAGAAGCCGGCGTCAACCACAACGGATCATTGGACACGGCAATAGAGATGATACACCGCGCATCCGACGCCGGTGTCGACTACGTAAAATTCCAGACATTCAAGGCCGAGAATCTCGTGTCGGCTACTGCCCCACAGGCCCGATATCAGAAAGAGAATTGCAAAGGCGACGGCACCCAGCTTACAATGCTCCGGGCACTCGAACTAAACGGGGATGACTTCAAGATCCTTGCCGATGAGTGCTCCAGATGCGGCGTAGGGTTCATGAGCACACCTTTTGATCTCAGTTCGATAGATCTTCTCGCACCCTTTGACATGGATTTCTGGAAAATTCCGTCAGGAGAAATAACCAACCTGCCATATCTGCGGCGGATAGCATCAAAAGGAGGACGAGTGATCCTCTCCACCGGGATGTCGACAATCAACGAAGTCCGAGATGCTGTCACCGCGCTCGCAAAAGGCGGCATAGCGAAAAAAGACATATATCTGCTCCACTGCACCACTCAGTACCCCACCCCATATGAATATGTCAACCTCCGTGCTATGGACTCACTCAGAGAGTTAGGCTGTGCCGGAGTCGGATACAGCGACCACACCCAAGGCATATTGGTACCCATAGCAGCCGTCGCACGAGGAGCAGAGATCATAGAAAAACATTTTACGCTTGACCGTTCCATGCCCGGACCTGACCACAAAGCCTCCCTTACCCCGGAGGAACTTTCGGAAATGGTGCTCAAAATCAGGCAGACAGAAAAGCTGCTTGGATCAGGACATAAGATTGTCACTGAAACCGAACGTCCCAACATAGAAGTAGCCCGCAAAAGCATTGTAGCCGCAAGACACATACACCGCGGAGAACTTCTGACCGACGACAATCTTACAGCCAAGCGACCGGGATCAGGCATCAGCCCGATGCTATGGGATTCGATAACAGACACATATGCCGTCAGAGACTTTATGCCCGACGAACAGATAGAAATATAAGCATTCGCTACAGGGCAAAACAAAAACCGCCTGCCACAAACAATGTGACCGACGGCCTAACAAACAAAAAATGAACGAACAAATTGTACCTCGGAGGGGAATCGAACCCCTATCTGAAAATTAGGAATTTCCCGTTCTATCCATTGAACTACCAAGGCATTTCCTCTTTTCTAAAGCAGTGCAAAGTTACTCATAATTCAAGAATTCTCCAAATTCCGAAACATCTTTATTATTTACAAGTAACAAAAGGCAACTTATCTTCATTTTTCGACTTACAGAAACCTTATATATTATAAATCGTAATGACGGGGATGCCAATTTAATCTTTTTTAACCCGCACAGCAAATTTTCTTTGGCAAAAATTAGGTAATTTTGCGTGTTTTAAAACATAGTTTCACAGCACGCCTCATGATTAAAAGCACAATAGAGCAATTACTGACTGATGATTTTGCTGAGATTTGGCGTTTATTGAGCACTGATGAAAAACATTTGCTCGCCGAGAATTTCACAATCCATCACTATAGAAAAAATCAGGTGATATATGCCGAAAAAGAAGAGCCTGAATTTTTATGGTGTCTTATTGAAGGCAAAGTCAAGAAATATAAGGACGGCATAGGCGGAAGATGTCAGATAATCAGGCTTATAAAGCCCATAGAATATTTCGGTTACCGCGCATATTTCGCAGGGGAGCACTATGTGTCAAGCGCGGCCACTCTTGAGCCTTCCACTCTTGCTACAATACCTATGTCACTGGTGGAAAGCCTGATAACCAACAATAATAAACTCGCGATGTTCTTTATTCACGAACTGTCGCGCAACCTTGGCTCATCGGACACCAAAATCGTCAATCTTACTCAGAAACACATCCGCGGACGCCTTGCCGAAGCCCTCATTGTGCTGCTTGACAACTATGGCGTAGAGGAGGATGACAACATGACCCTAAAGATATATCTCGGAAGAGAAGATCTTGCCAATCTGTCAAACATGACGACCTCCAATGCAATCAGGACACTAAGCCAATTTGTCAACGACCATCTGATTGTCGTTGACGGGCGAAAAATCAAAATCCTAAACGAACCTCAGCTACGCAAGATATCCAAGCACGGCTGACACGACCAACTCCACACTCTCTGTAAACCTACCTACACATTAAAATATGGCAAACACACCAAAATTCGCATCAAAAATAGGGCTGATCGCTGCGACAGTCGGTTCGGCTGTAGGATTAGGGAATGTGTGGAGATTCCCGGCCGAGGTGCAAAGCAATGGTGGAGCGGCATTCCTGCTCATATATATAATCTGTATATTCCTTCTCGGGATACCAGTAATGACCGCCGAATTCGCTTTGGGCAGAGGAGGCGAATCCGACGCAACCGGAGTGTACTCCAAAGTGACACCCGGCCGCAAGGGATGGTGGCTCGCAGGATTATTGGCAATCATAGCGTCCTACCTCATTCTGTCTTTTTATATGGTGGTGTCAGGATGGACATTCGAATATCTTGTACAGTCCCTGACAGGCGACCTCTACTCATCGGCATCAATCGGAGAGGACGCATTCAAGGAACGCATGGGCAGTTATATAACCGGTACATACCGCCCAATAGTCATGACCGTCATAATGATAGCCGCAAACATATATGTGCTGCTGCGAGGCGTGCAGGCAGGCATAGAAAGGATGTCAAATGTAATGATGCCGGTGCTTTTCATCTTGCTGCTGATATTCTGCGGTGTGTCACTGTCGCTTGACAAGGCATCAGCCGGACTTGAATTTTTCCTCAGGCCTGACTTCTCGGCAATCACACCTGGCACCGTTGTCAACGCATTGGGACAGGCATTCTTTTCGCTGAGCCTCGCCATGGGCATCCTTGTAACTTATGCGAGCTACTATCCGGCCGGAGCAAAACTCACCCGTACAGCTGTGACCGTGTCGCTTCTTGACCTTATGGTAGCATTTTTCATGGGAATAATCATCTTCCCCGCCGTTATGACATTCGGCCTTCAGGACAGTAACCTTGCAGGATCGGCACTTGTGTTCATAACCTTGCCGGAGATTTTCGCCCAAATGGGAGGCACATGCATATGGTCATCACTTTTCTTTCTGCTGCTGACCCTTGCAGCCTTCACCTCCACTATATCACTTGCCGAAGTGTCCGTGGCATTCATGCAGAAACGCGCCGGGATGTCGCGCACTGCCGCAGTGCTCACCGTGACCCTGCCCCTTCTCATATTAAGCCCGATATGTTCGCTGTCGGTAGGACCGTGGAGCGGATACACTATAGCAGGACTCACAATATTTGATTTTCTCGACACCATAACCACCAACTTCATGCTACCCGTAGGAGGCATACTGATGTGCATATATATGGGATGGGTTGCCCCGAAATCATTTTTCCAAAAAGAGCTTACCAACAATGGCAAGCTCCGTTCGAGGGCACTCGGACTGATCCACTTCATCGTAAAATGGATAGCCCCAGTGCTTATAACTCTGATACTTATAGGGCAGTTAGTCTGACACTTTTTCCTGTTGCCCCGTAGCGGATCCCGGATAAGTGATCTTACCGGTGGTGCGGTCATACGTTATCACAGTGTCAACCATAGTAAGCTTGTAATAGTACTTATCCCTTTTCATCTCGTACACTCCGGCCTGCTGTTCGGTAGCCTGAAGATACTCATACAACTCTGTCGGCAGCTGGTCATACATCAGCACCTGAGGAAGCACAGCCCCATTGCCGTCAATCTCCTTCCATGCATCCTCACTGTCGAATGTAATTGTAGGCCCCCCGGAAAGCTGCACCACACATCCGCCGTCGTTCAGTTCCTGAAAACTTTTAACGCCAAGCCCCGGAAAATACTGTGTGGTAAACTTTGCCACTGCAGAAGGCATTTCCTCTGACGCATCGCTTGAACAAGCACCTAATGCCACAAAGATGCCAAGCATCACAAACAGAAGTATATTCGAGATATTTTTCATGATGACTGAAATTTAGAAGTGGAGATCCTTAATTGTTTTTCACTAAAACACCTGAGAGGGTTAAATTGTTGTAATTTCAAGTAATAAGTTTTAACCGCGCTATTCATGTACGACCGTCAGCAAGAGTATCGGCAACATAATTTTACAAAAACTGCCTCATAACAAAAATGCTCCATTTATTATTTGGTAAGATTAACGATTCTTGGTAATTTTGTTCTATAATCGAAAAGATCATATTCACAGATGCTCGCAGATAGAATATCAGAAATCCTGAACCTGACAGGACAATCTCTGAAAAGCCTTGTCAAACTTGCCATACAGTCACGACGCCCGTCAATAACGGCAGGTGAACGAAAAGGCAAAAGGCTGCTTATACTTGGCAACGGGCCTTCGCTTGCCGACAATCTCGCGAATGACATGGACATACTTCTGTCAGAGGACACTCTTGCTGTAAATTTTGCAGCTAACACCCCCGAGTTCCTTGCCCTGAAACCAAAGTTCTATCTTCTCATGGACCCGCACTTCTTCCTGAATCCGCCCACTGATCCCAACGTCACCGCGCTATTCAGAAACTTAAACGAGAAGGTCAACTGGGACATGACCCTTTATCTCCCCGTAAAATATTCCGCAGCATCCACAGGTATCAACAATCCTCACATACATATCGAGAACTTCAACACAGTCGGCGTAGACGGGTTCAGCTGCATAAAGAACATGGCCTTCGATACAGGCCGAGGGCTCCCACGTCCACGCAATGTGCTTATTCCCGCGATTATGACCGGTATATGGGCCGGCTACAAAGAGATAATCCTTCTTGGAGCCGACCATAGCTGGCTGCGGACACTTGAAGTCAACGATGAAAATTTAGTAGTGAGCATACAGCCACATTTTTACAAAGATGGCGAAGAGGAGCTTAAGAGGGTGGCGACACTGTATCGCAACGTTCATCTCCACGAGCTTCTGCTCAGATTTCAGATCGCATTCCGAAGCCATCATGAAGTCAGGAGGTATGCCGACATAAGAGGAGTGGACATAATCAACTGCACTCCAGGTTCATACATAGACGCATACCGGCGCATGGACATAAGTGCGATAAGAGACAGCAAACAATAAGTAACCAACACAAATATCGTTCAAGCATATCCGCTTGACACCATCGATTATTCATTATGGAAATAGGATCCAAAGTCCCCGACATTCTCGGGGTCGACCAGAACGGCAATGAAGTAAAACGCAGCGATTATCCCGGACGCAGCATAGCACTGTATTTCTATCCAAAAGACTCTACATCAGGATGCACAGCCCAGGCATGCAATCTGCGTGACAACTATCAGGCACTGATTGACGCCGGATACCAAGTGATAGGGGTAAGCGTTGACAGCGAGGACTCCCACAAGAAGTTCATAGCAAAGAACTCTTTGCCATTCCCGCTTATAGCCGACACTGACCACAGGCTCGTAAATGAATTCGGCGTATGGGGAGAAAAATCCATGTATGGACGCAAATACATGTGCACATTCCGCACCACATTCATAATCTCGCCGGATGGCACAGTAACACGCATCATATCACCTAAAGAGATAAAGACCAAAAGCCACGCCGAACAGATACTCAACAACAGATAGGACATAAGAATCAGAGCAAAAGAGTTGAACAGTTGACGAAAAATGTTTACCTTTGCGCCGTAATCTGAAACAACCTTTATGGATCTTTCCGGTAAGCAAGAATTGCTTGACAAGCGTTATCTGCGCATGGCGCGGATATGGGCAGAGAACTCATATTGCGAGCGTCGAAAAGTAGGCGCACTCCTGGTGAAGGACCGCACTATAATCTCTGACGGTTTCAACGGCACTCCCGCGGGTTTCGAGAATGTATGCGAGGATGCCGACGGTGTCACCAAGACCTACGTACTACATGCCGAAGCAAACGCCATAACAAAAGTGGCCCGCTCCAACAACTCAAGCGAAGGCGCAACACTATATATCACAGCCTCACCATGCCTTGACTGCGCCAAACTCATCATACAGTCCGGCATACGCAGAGTAGTGTTCAACGAACTCTACCGCATAACCGACGGGATAGACCTTCTCAACCGTGCAGGAATAGAATGTCAGCACATACCCGACACCATTTAACATTAGTTTTTTAGATACGCTCCAAATATCTTATGAACAATCGCCTTAAAAAGCCCGACGTCTGGATGCCCCTGGCTCTGGCGTTAGCCCTCGTAGGGGGTATGTGGATAGGCAAAACCTTCTTCAACAACTACCACGGATGGGATTCCCGGGCAAAGCTCGACACCATCCTTGAACTCATCGATGAAAATTATGTCGATGATATTGACACCGACAGCATCCTTGAGGCCTCGCTCTCAGGAATAATGTCCCATCTTGACCCTCATTCGGTGTATATACCCGCATCCGATCTACAGAGTGTCAACGAAGAGCTTGAAGGATCATTCTCGGGGATAGGGATTTCATTCAACATGCTCGGCGACACCATAAACGTGCTTGAGGTCATCTCCGGAGGGCCGTCCGAAAAAGCCGGCATACTGCCCGGCGACCGCATAGTAACCATCAACGACTCCCTCGTAGCCGGTCAGAAATGGTCCAACAGCAAGGTGATGAGCAATCTGCGCGGGCCCAAGGGCTCAATAGTGCACCTCGGTATAAAGAGACCTACCGCCAAGAAACTGCTGCCATATGATGTGAAACGCGATGACATACCGGTGACATCGATCGATGCATCCTACTTCATAGACAACGGAATAGGATACATAAAGATCAACAAGTTCGGAGCGACCACCTACAGCGAATTCCTCACATCAATGGTTACCCTCATGGCCGACGGTGCCGATAAATTCATCATCGACCTCCGCGGCAACGGAGGCGGATTTATGGACCACGCCGTGCTTATGGCAAATGAATTCCTGCCTTCAGGAAGCCCGATAGTAGCAATAAAGGGCAAGAACCGCTCACGCGACAACGCCACAATGAGCGACGGATCCGGATCATTCAAGGACAAGGAGATCGTAGTGCTTATTGACGAGATCTCAGCAAGCGCAAGCGAAATATTTGCCGGTGCCATGCAGGACAACGACCGAGGTCTGATAGTAGGGCGCAGATCATTCGGAAAAGGGCTCGTACAGAACCAACTCGAGCTCCCCGACAGCAGCGCGCTCCGCCTCACAATAGCCAGATATTACACCCCGTCAGGACGCTGCATCCAGAAGACATATGCCCCCGGAGTTGACTATGAGCGCGAACTGCTCAACCGCTTCGAGCATGGCGAGCTATACAGTGCCGACTCCATCAAGCAGGACAAATCGCTTGAATTCACCACTCTACATGGCAGAAAAGTGTATGGAGGAGGAGGTATCACACCCGACATATTCGTCCCCAACGATTCCTCCGGCATAACATCCTATTATATAAATGTAATAAACGCCGGACTGATACAGAAATTCACCTTTGACTATACCGACACCAACAGAGCCGCCCTATCGAAGAGCAAAAACGGACATGAGCTCCTCGCTCTGCTGCCGGACGACGACACTCTTCTGCAGAACTTTGTAAACTATGCGCAGAGGAACGGAGTAGTCCCGCGATGGTACTACATAAACCTTTCGCGAGATCTGCTTGTTAATTCCTTGAAAGCAATGATAGCCCGTAACATACATGGAGTACAGGGTTACTACGAAGTGTTCAATGATACCGATACGACTGTAATCTCTGCGCTCGAAGCCTTGAAATCGGGCAGATCGGCATTCCCCATAACCGATAGCAGAAATAAAAACGACAATGAATAAAGAAGACATACGCCGCAAGGTAAGAGCCCGCAAGACTATGCTTGACGAGGCCGACAAGCGTACGGCAGCCGAAAAAGTTTTCTCAATTCTGGAAAAAACAGCGGCTTTCATGCTCGCCGACAGGATACTCATGTACCACTCCTTGCCCGACGAACTGTCCACACATGAATTCATAGACCGCTGGGCATCAAGAAAGCATTTCTACCTGCCGCGAGTCAACGGGGTAAACCTTGACATACTCCCCTACGACGAGAGCCGGCTGTCATTGGGGTCATTCCACATCGAAGAACCTACCGGTGATGACACTACCGACATAAACGACATAGAGCTTATCGTAGTGCCGGCAGTGGCATATGACCGCCAAGGCAACCGTGTCGGCAGAGGCAAAGGCTACTATGACCGACTGCTCTCAGGCAGCAAAGCCACAAAAATAGGCGTCGGATATGACTTCCAGCTCATAGAAGAGGGCATAGACACTGATCCCCACGACATAAGTATGGACATGGTGATAACCGAGTCATGCCATATAGTCATTCGCCGAAAATAGAGAACTCTCTGTGCATATCCATAAACCGCTCCAAGGTGTCGCCGGATAAGCGCTCCATCGATCTGACAACCTTGTCGAGCGGTTTTATTTTCATATCTCCGCTCTTCGAATAGAACTTGTCGGCATAACATATCAGACGTTCAAGCAGGCTGCGAGGCACATAATCCCCCACGGGCATAGGCAGATTCTGTCTACGTATATCCCCGGCAGTAATGCCGGCTCCGGTGTGACGCTCCGCTACACGTGCGTACTTCTCGTCAGCCCCCTCCCGTCTCAGCAGTTCTGCTCCTAACACACCGTGCATTATATAAGGAGCACTACCCTCACATCCTATATCGGCGGCAGATGTAAGGAATATGCCAATATCGTGAAGCATGGCAGCCTCACGTATTTCATCAATGGGCAGGTCAAGGTCTTTTTTTTCAGCAATCTCCACAGCCAGATCTGCCACCTGACTGCAATGGAGCATATATATTACCCGCCGGGAACTTCCCGGCGGGTAATACTTATCTATAATTTCCTGATATTCCACGTAAATACAGAGGAGGACAGAATACAATTATTCGACAATCGTGCACCATCCATGCTTGTCCTCGATCTCTCCGAGACGTATTGCATTAAGGGTCTCATAGAGGCGGGTGGTTATCGGTCCTGGCTCTCCGTTCTTCGACACGACGTATTTCTTGCCAGTGTCAAGATCATCAATCTCACCGACAGGAGATGCCACCGCAGCAGTGCCCACAGCCGCAGCCTCATCTATGTCAGCAAGCTCATCCACAGTAATATGGCGGCGTTCGACCTTGATGCCCATATCCTCGGCAAGCTGCATGAGGCTCTTATTGGTCACCGACGGGAGAATGGAGTCAGAGGCCGGAGTAATGTAGACCCCGTCCTTTATAGCCATGAAATTGGCAGGACCGCACTCATCGAGATATTTCTTCTCCTTAGGATCAAGATACAACACAGCAGAATACCCAAGTTCATGTGCATGCTCGCCGGCCGTAAGAGAAGCGGCATAATTGCCTCCCACTTTCCATCGTCCGGTTCCGTTGGGTGCCACACGGTCATACTGACGCATTATGCATATGTTGGTCGGCTTGAATCCGGTCTTGAAGTATGGGCCCACCGGAGTGACAAGAATCATAAACAGATATTCCTTTGCCGGTTTTACCCCCACTTGCGCCGAAATTCCGAGCTCAATAGGACGTATATAAAGCGAAGCACCCGAACCATACGGCGGGACAAAACGTTCATTGAGTTTCACCACCTTGATAACCATCTCTCTGAACTTCTCTTCAGGCAGAGGTTCCATAAGGACACCGTTGGCTGACTCGCGGAGGCGACGGGCATTCTCTTCAAGACGGAAAATACGGATTTTGCCATCTTTACCCCTGAAAGCCTTGAGACCTTCAAAGATTTCCTGTCCGTAATGCAGACATGTTGCAGCTATATGAAGATTGACCTCTTCGCTCTGCGAAACCTCGATTTCGCCCCATTTGCCGTCGCGAAAATAACAACGGACATTGTAATCTGTTGGAATATAACCAAATGAAAGGTTGCCCCAGTCTAATTCTTTATTCATAACATCGAATGAATATACATTATATTCCACAAAATTACGCATTTTTATTATAATGATTAAGCATTTTATAAGTTTTTTCTACAGAATGAAATTTTTTTAAATTATACGAACAAATTGTAAGGCGAATATCACATTATTTAAAGAAAATAATCGTACCTTTGCACCTCGAAAACAGCCCCTCTCCAACAATTGCATCGACAATAGTAAAAAAGATTGATAATCACTAATTTATGGAATGGTTAATTAACCTTATCGGACCCGGTCACACCGAACTTGCCAGCACACTCGTGCTGTACTCGTTTGTGATAGCGGCAGGCATCTTTCTTGGTAAGCTCAAGATAGGAGGCATATCGCTGGGTGTCACTTTCGTGCTTTTCGTAGGTATAATAATGGGGCATTTCGGTTATGTAGTAAATCCCGAAGTCCTGAAGTTTGTAAGAGAATTCGGACTGATCCTGTTCATATTCGCCATAGGCATACAGGTAGGACCGGGATTTTTCTCTTCGTTCAAAAAAGGAGGAGTGCTCCTGAACTGCCTCGCGGTACTGATAATAGTGCTCAACGTAGCCATAGTGCTCGCAATATTCTTTATTGACCGTGGCACCGACATATCAGCCCTTGTCGGAGTCATGTCAGGCGCGGTGACCAACACCCCCGGACTCGCAGCCGCACAGCAGACTGCCGGCACCACTGAGGCTATCAACATAATGGCCATGGGTTATGCAGCCGCCTATCCCCTCGGCGTGATAGGAATAATATTGTCGATGCTCATACTCAAGGCCGTCTACCGTATAAACATAGATGACGAGATCCACAAAATAGAAGAGGAGATCGAAGGCTCTCAGCAGAAGCCGCTCGTTCTCTCTTTTGAAGTCACCAACAAACTTATCGACGGCAAGACTCTATATCAACTGCACCAGATACTTGAATGCGACTTCGTGGTGTCACGCCTCATGGGTGCCGACGGAAAAGTGATAATACCGACATCCAAGACCGAACTCCATGTGGGAGATAAAATAATAGCTGTGCTCGGGCCAAATGACGAAATGAAATTCCAGGGCGTAATCGGACACGAAATCCAGATGGACTGGGAAGAGGTACAGAGCACAGTGCTTTCCCGCCGCATTGTCGTGACACAGAACAAATACAATGGCGTAGCCCTCGGGGCTCTGCGCCTACACACTGCATATTCGCTCAACTGCACACGAGTCAACCGTGCCGGCGTAGATCTCATCGCATCTCCATCGCTCCGACTTCAAGTCGGTGACCGGCTTACAGTGGTGGGCGACCCCAATGACATAGAGCGTCTTGCAACCCGCCTCGGCAACTCTATGAAACGACTCAACCAGCCAAATCTTATCACCATATTTATCGGTATAATGTTCGGTATAATAGTCGGGTCAATCAACGTTGGTTTTGGAATGAAACTCGGGCTTGCCGGCGGACCGCTTGTCGTGGCCATCCTCATAAGCCGATTCGGATATAAATTCAAGCTTGTCACCTATACCTCATCATCAGCATCCCTACTGATGCGAGAACTCGGTATTTGCCTCTTCCTTGCCTCTGTAGGTATCTCATCCGGTAAAGGATTTGCCGAGACTGTGTTCAATGCCACCGGAATGTGGTGGGTAATATGGGGCTTCATAATCACTCTGGTGCCACTTATTGTGGTGTCATTCATAGCACGAGGCGTCTACAAGATAAACTACCTTACCATCATGGGTCTTATCTCAGGAGGATGCACCGATCCCCCAGCTCTCGCCTATGCCAACAATTCAACCGGCAGCGATGCTCCTGCTGTAGCTTACTCTACCGTATACCCGCTGACAATGTTCCTGCGAGTTGTTTCCGCACAAGCCTTGATTCTTTGCTTTTTCTAAGCGACAATAAGTAATTAATAATATAATGCAGACAGACTCCCCAAAAGCCGCTCGGCTTTTGGGGAGTCTGTCTGCATTATATTATCATATCATCGTCTCAGGACATTGCATTTCCTTGTATACAGCCGTCTGATCCATATATAATAACCTGTCAATGGCAGACTCGCTCCCAACAATGCGCCAAGGAACCATAATATACGGGGTAACAGTCCTCCGAAATTGCCTGTATGAATGGAATATATCCACCCGCGGAGTCTTTCGGAAGAAGCGGCTCCGGCATATCCCGACTTCAATGAAATCTCTCCCGAACGGCTGTTGAATTCATACCGGTCCGAAGCCCGTACGTTTCCTGATGAGCCAAGTCCGACAACAGCGGTCCCCACCCCGACTGTGATTTGAGGAGCATACGGATTTTGCATTTTCAATTCATCATACACATGTTGCCACTGTCTGAACACCGAACACCGGAGGTCCTCTCCATGGAGCATGACGGAAGCCCTGTCACCCCCATTACGACTATCTCCATGACGCTGCTCGCGAGCTTCCACCACACCGCATAAGCTATAGAATGCTGTACGGTACCAGTTGAACGACCACGTAAGACCGGTAAGCGACATGGCAAGCAACAGTACCAGCGCATACATTCCACCGGCAACATGAAGGCCTCTCCACAATCCGTTCCACCCATCTCTCATAGATATGGAAAGACTATGTACAAATTTCTTTCGTGCACGAGGCAGCCAGACGATCATTCCTGTCAACAGAACTATTACAAATATAAGCGTGGATATACCGACCACTAATTTACCGGTCTTCACGCCGTCTCCGCGCGGATCGGCACTGTCCAACAGCCATCGGTGAAGCCTGAACATAGTAGTGAAGAAACCTATACGCTCATACTTCCCGGTAATTTTGCCGGAATACTGGTCGACAAAAAGGGAAGCCCGTTGAGGTTTTGACAGATTGATCTGATAAGTCCTGTCTCTGTCAGCAAAAACAGTGACCCCGGTTATGGAGACAGAATCAGGCAATGTCGCTTTGACTGTCTCCATGATATCGCCCATATCAATAGGCTCACCCTCAGAGGATGTGACATAATACACATCGCTCCTAAGAGCCCGCGTCATTTCAGGCTCAAACGCAAGCATGGCACCGGAGAAGCAAATCAAAGTGATTACTATGCCAAACGGCACCGAGAGCCAGAGATGAATCTTAAAAAACAATTTCATCATACATATCATTTTGCGGGCTCCATATAACCGAACCCGGTAATATCAGTTGCCTTATCTATTGTCACGCCTTTTACCGCCTGTGCGGTAGCCGTATCGATCCTGTAAATGGCGGGACTTTCATTAATAACGTTTATCGGGATGTAAACATTGTTATTTTTCGTATAAACCGTCTTGCCAATCGAAGAAATATCTGAAGGAAGCCCTTTCACAAAAGTCAGTTTCCCGGCAATAGCGTCAAATATAGCAAGCTCGGTAGCTGCAAACCCTTTTTCGGAAAATGGGCGGTCATACATAAGCAATATGAAACAACTGCCTCCGGCAGGCCAGCAACGCATAAAGGACCTGCCTCCGGATTGAGCCTCGATATTACAGTAATATGAGTCAAACTGTGTCGAGCCGGCCGGTATGCGACAGACGCCCGCAGGCAAGACCGTCCTCTGCCGTTGATCCGTCATAGTTTTGGCATAAGACGGTGAAAACACATATATGTCTCCATTGTCTGCTGACCAGATCGTCTGATAGTACTGCGATTTGAACCGCCCGCACGGATAACTGATCTTGTCGGTTTTAACCAATACAGGATTTGTAAGTGACTCGTCACTGAATACAGCCACCCAGCATTCATCAGGATATTGTGTCCACTGAAGTTCCCCTTTCTTATAGCTGCTGCTATTGCTCCCTCCGTCGGCGGTCTTCACGAGATCGCCATATCCGGGCCGAATCCATTTCCCGTTTCCGGCTGCGGCTCCGAATTGGCTAAGTCCCATAGGGATAGCTCCGGAGAATATCCTGCTTCCGCTTTTCTCTATTCCGGCAAGTGTCACATATTCTCCATTGCCGAGATAGTTCTCCATAGAATAATCTCCGGTTGATGTATCGTTCTGCCTCGATGTCTCGGCATCGGTGTCAAGATAAGAGACAAGCAGAGTCTTGGGCAGATAGCCATTGCTGTCGGCCTGAGATGAAGGTCCATTGCCGGTTGAAGTAGAGATTATATTGTTGTCGTATATGCCGTAGGATGTGAAACGGCTTATCCTGTATTCCATATCCCGAGCTGCGATTGTTCCATTCTGACCGAGGACATAGCTTATCGTTGTTCCGGCATTGCCCTGATTGTAAGTCAGCGCATAAAGATAGTTGCCGGGATGAAATATCCATTGGCTCGCACCGTCATTGAGCAACCCGTTATTGTTGCCCACAGAAATATGCCCTTCATCAAGCGACTCGGCGGCAAGAAGTATATTGGTTGTACCCTTTGAGTCGGTAACGGAAGCCGCGATGACATACCTGCCGTCAATATTTCCGACATCCTCACCTCCATTGACAGGATCATCACTGTCGGAACACCCCGACAACACAAGTGCAGACATTGCATACGCATACATACAGCGCATAGAAAAATAATTCTTCATATTTTATTATTTTGTGATTATGATCAGTTGCCAAAATATATCCGTACCTTACCGTAGAAAGCTCGTCCGGCTTTCTGGAGACTGAAATTGTCATAAAGTCTTGCATCAGTAAGGTTGCGGCATTCAAACGATATATTATACCTGCCATGTCCGATCCCGTAACTCAACGTGAGGTTATGGGCAAACTGGTCCGGGACCATATAGTCATCACTGTTATTTCCCAGATTGGACGAATAATAACAGAAACTATGTGTGTATTGGCTATCGTAGGTCAACGTCAGAGCATTATCCTTGTTTCCAAGTCCGGACAAATAGAAATTCACATCCGTGTCGGCAAACATATATGGCTGGTTTGGCATACGTTCTTTGTATGATACATTTCCAACTGTACTGTTCATCGCCGTACGCATATTGTCGCGTATATTCATGCGAGTGAAATTTCCTCCCACACTTATCCACCTGGAGAAACGACACCTCGCCGAAATACTGAATCCATCGGTCTTTACCTTACCGTAATTGACATATGACGCCGCAAACTTGCCGCCGCTCAGCGACATTATATTACGTTGTATATAATCTCGTGTGTCACGGTATATAAGACCGGCCTCGACATATATTATATTACTCCCGAATGTGGCATTATAACTCAGATTAAGATTGACATTATGGCTTGATTCAGGTTTCAGAGCCATATCACCTGTCTCCAGATCCTCGTCACCAAACATCTCTTCTATTGAGGGCATACGCAGAGCCTTTTCATATGACGCTTTCAACTGAAATCCCAAAGGCATGAAATATGTTCCTGCTGCGCCATAACCCCAATAATCCAATGACCGGGATATACGCTCATAATTATCCTGCATCGACGAGGTAGCCATGGGCCCTGAAACATATTGATAGTAATGCTTGCCGAAAATGGAAATATTAAATCTGCTGTCAGGCATATAGCGGTAAGATATTCCGGCCATGTTCTTTCCTGTCACCTTAGGAACTGCATCTTCTGTAGGCACAGCCGTGAGAAGATTCTCATTTGACCTGTTGAATGAGTTGAATACATCTTTTATGGTAAAAAGATGGTTTCGTCCGAATCTGTAGTTGACTGTAAAAGCGGCAGACCAGTTGCTGTTGTTTGCCCTTGAATTCTGATATGACTGTTCACCTGGAGAATTTAGACGTTCGGTCTCACCCCGCCAGTTGTATTTCACTGATGCGGTATCGACATTGACAGTAACATTCTTAACGTAATTGGCATTGAACGAGACATCAAGCCCTTGTACCAGAAGGTTTCGCTTATAATATTCCACAGAAGGGATTATATTGTGACCGTGACGGTGTTTCTGACCATATACAATTTCCTGACGCACCCCCGTCTGTATATCCTTAAACATATGGGAATATGTAACGCCAACCAATAGCCTGTCAGCCCACGGTTTATTCACTAACCCGAGTTTCGCCACGGCAGCTTCATTATGATACGTGTCATTGAATCGTCTCACATGCTCTTTCTTCTTACGGTTCAAGGCTCCGGTCTCAAAATCCTCGACAGGCGAATCTATACTATAATTATTGTCGGAATAGTTCTGAAAAACGTTTACATCGTATTTAAAACCGTTTCTTAAAGTCTGACCCACATATACGTACGATTTATGAGTATTAAATGAGCCATAGGAATATGAAGCATCCACGAACCACCGTCTGTTGTGTCTCGGAGTAACAATATTAATTACTCCTCCTATCGCATCCGAGCCGAATCCAACAGGAACAACACCACGGTACACCTCTATACGCTCTGCAAAATTAACCGGAATATTGTTAAGTCCGAAAGAACTGCCTATACCCTCCTGCGGCACCCCATCTATAAAAAACTTTATATGCTTACCGCTGAAACCATCCATTGTCACAGCCAGTTCAGAGCCAACACCTCCACTTTCCCGGATCTTAATTCCGGGAGCTTTTCCAAGCACATCACCGAGTGTTTTTGTAGTGTTGACCATGTCAAGTGTATTTACTGACACCGCATTATATGCCGAATTTTTCAATTTGCTTATCTGATTGCCTACCACGACCACGTCAGACAATCGTGACACAGATTCCAATCTAATGTCAATCCTGACTCTGCCGGAGGACGGAATATCCACATCCTGCTCTGCCTTCTCAAATCCAACAGATGAGAATACCAGAATATGCCTACCGGAAGGAGCCTTCAAATGATATTGACCGTGTCCGTCTGTGTAGCATGTGCATTCCGATCCTTTTATGAATACACCGACATACTCCAATGGTTCCCCGTCGGACGACAGGACTCTTCCATATACAAGCCCTGAATTATCATGGGCACTCCCTGCAATAAAGCCAAATAATGACAGAAACAATGTTAACAATGAACGATAAATCATGTTGTGATATATAATTTGGGTGCAAAATTACTGCCTTCAGAAATGCAAGAAAATACCCATATTTTGGAATAATCCACATGACAGACACACTCTGTTCTCCTAATGATAGGACTTGACATGCCTGTTATATGTAGGCATTTGTGACTATTCTGAAACCGTATTTAATCATTTTTAGGTATGGCAAAGCCATTGGAATATCCGTAATTTTGCAACAGTATTTATCACATTTACATATATTAAGTGCCATGCTGCCGACTTCAGTCAATTATACTGCGACTGACCGTATCCGAGATATTATCGAAGATAACTGGAAAATATTATTTGTTCTGAACAGATTCAAAATACCTTTCGGATCCGGCAACAGAACCGTAGGGAATGTATGTGAGAAAAACAACATAGATTGCCCGACTTTTCTTGCTGTAATAAACCTTATAAACGATAGGAATTACAACGGGCAAACCATTCATCTCCCCACACTTGTCGATTATCTCAGAGAAGCGCACTCTTATATACTTGACTTTTTCCTGCCTGCGATCCGTGACACGCTGATCAGAGGGGTACATCAGCCTAAATCGGACAATACCGCCATACACATCATAAAGTTCTTTGACGAATATATGGATGAGGTCCGAAACCACATGGCTTTTGAGGACAATACAGTGTTCCCATATATCGACCAACTGCAAAAAGGGGTCAAGCATCCGGGTTTTCACATAAAGGATTTTGCCTCTAAACATACCAGCATGACATCCAAACTGGACGAACTGAAGGACATATTCCTACAACATTACTCCATTCCTAACACTCCGATTCTAAGCAAGGCATTGTCCGACATCACCTTATGTGGCGAGGACTTGATTTCACATTGCGAGATTGAGGACAGGCTTTTGATCCCGGCTGTAGAGCGACTTGAAAGAATGAACCATGCAAAAATTAAAGCGGACAAAGATATCACACATGAATCAGCCTCATACATCTCTCTTTATGAATCCTTGAGCGAGCGTGAAAAAGATATCATTAAACTGGTGGCTCACGGACTGTCAAATAAAGAAATCGCATGCCGGCTATGTCTATCGTTTCACACCATCACGACCTATCGTAAAAATCTGAGCACAAAGCTCAACATACACTCTTCGGCAGCACTGACAATTTTTGCGATACTCCACAATATAATCGACCCCAAAGAAATAGAGCTTAAATAAAGCACTTACGTAACACAAAAAGCCTCAAAAGCTACTGACATCCGCTGTCATATTTGTAGCTTTTGAGACCTTTTTTATCCTGTGACTCCCGTCACACCACTTACATTATGCCACGCTCACGCAGCTTGAGCTGCCAGGCCCAGGCCGAACGCATGGTGTCGGCAAGAGATGATGTAGCCTTCCACCCGAGAACATCATTGGCATATGCCGGATTAGCCCATACTTTCTCTATATCACCGGCACGTCGACCCACAATCTTATGGGGAACTTTGACTCCGGTAGCCTCCTCAAATGTATTGATAAGCTCAAGGACGGAGACTCCGTTGCCTGTACCGAGGTTGAATATCTCTATCTTGTCATCACTCTTGTCAGTAAGCATTCGTTCTACAGCAATGACATGGGCCTTAGCAAGGTCCACCACATTGATATAATCGCGGATGCATGAACCGTCAGGTGTATTGTAGTCATCGCCAAACACACTCAGCTCCTTGCGTATGCCTATTGCTGTTTGAGTGAGATAAGGGATCAAATTCTGCGGCACTCCGTTGGGCAACTCTCCGATCTCAGCCGACGGATGCGCACCTACAGGGTTGAAGTACCTCAATATGACGCTCTTGAACGGAGCTCCGGCATTGATCACATCCGTGATAATCTCTTCCGAGATCTGTTTGGTGTTGCCATACGGAGAGGTAGCCTTCTTTATGGGTGCGGCCTCTGTCACCGGGTTCTCGTCGGGTTCACCGTACACTGTGCAGGAAGAGGAGAACACTATGCCTTTCACCCCGTTTGGTCCCATCAGATCAAGGAGGTTAAGAAGTGTATTGAGGTTATTGCGATAGTAAAGTATCGGCTTCTGCACGCTCTCCCCAACAGCCTTTGAGGCTGCGAAATTGATTATTCCCTTGATATCGGGATAATTTGCAAACAGAGTTTTGACAGTGTCAAGATCCGTACAGTCCCCCTTGACAAAATCGGGGCGCACTCCGGTGATGCGCTCGATGCCGTCAACAACATCGGCACTTGAATTGGACAGATTGTCGATAATGACAACCGGATACCCAGCCTGCTGAAGCTCTACTACAGTATGGGATCCGATATAACCGGTTCCTCCGGTCACAAGGATGCGTTCTTTTTTCATAGTTAATTTATGATTATGGTATGCTTACATGTCAGGATGATAGGTCCCTATATGACGCTTCTTCTTTTCCTCAAAAATCTCGGATATCGCAAAGAATATTCCGCTCTCCTCGACATCCCCGAACTCATCGTTAATAGCCGTGCCAAACATTTTCATGGTAGGTGACAGACTCATATACGAATTGACGAGCGGCGGTATATTGAATCCGTGCTTTCGCACCTCATGATTCAGTATCTTGTAGTCCTCTTTGAAAGTCTCACCGCAGAACAATGCTTCCATCGCCTGAATGTCAATGGATGTGTCAAGGGCTTTTATAGGCCGCACAAGGCAATCAGGATCCGGGAAATGCTTCTGCAGGAAATAAAGGATCATGTCACGGCATCTTCTGTCATAGCCTGGATACATTGTCATTTTGCCGAAAAGATACTTTATCTCCGGATGCACCACCGTAATGGCTCCGAGACCGTCCCATAGATTGTCAAGGGCAAAGAGAGCCTTGGCCCCTGCCTGAGAGGACTGATAATTGAGACGGACAAACGACCGGCCAAGCTCTATGGTCTGAGGGAGATATTCCGATATAAACCTGTCAGAAAATCTGAACATGTGGCTTGTAGCTATACGCGGACACCCTGACGCATCCATGCGTATGTCACTACCTTTGATATAGCGGTATCCGCCGAGAATCAGGCGCGACTGCGGATCCCACACCACAAGCTGGCGACACGGAGGATCCATCATATCGAATTCATCTATATCGACGCTCTTTCCCGTACCTCCTCCGGCAGCCCTGAAAGACTCCTCGCGCAAACGGCCAATCTCCTGCATCGTGGCCGGACATTCCCGTCCGTCAAATGTATAGATAAGATTCCCACCTTTATTGGAAGTCCGCAGAAGCCGATCGGAAGTCAGCTCCCTTTCTATCAGTTCCGGGGCAATAGGGTCGATTATAGGTTGTGTCATATACTATTTTTGACAAGGCAATTGATACACTATAGATCTAAGCCGGTCAGCCTGCAGCTGAGCGTTCCTGCCACCCTCGAGCGATTGCCATGCGACTGGAGATCCGAAAGTGACAGTAAAATGGGAGCCTTCACTTAGAAAGATCTCTTTAGGAAGACGCACCATCTCGATATTGAATTTAATCCCAAGCCGAGACCTTAGACGTGCAAATTTATAAAAAAACTGGGAATTTTCGCCACTAAAATGCACAGGAATTATATCCCTGTGTGACAAAATAGCCTTTACCACCGACATTTTATGCCATGGCAGATCAGCGACCACACCATCATTCCCCCGACGTGACACCATACCTGCAGGAAACATCAATATGGGAGAATCGCTTTCAAATGCCCTGTCGATTTTCTCAACACTCGTACGCGACTGGGCTCCATGCTTGTTCACCCCAAGGAATATAGGCCTCAGAGGCTCCACAAAATCGAGAAGATCATTAACAACAAACTTGACATCAGCCTGCCTGCCATATATGTCTTCAGCTATACATGCGAGAGCCATACCGTCAAGCCCACCCAAAGGGTGATTGGACACAAGGATTACCCTGCGGTTCTTTCCGTCAGGCACATTTCCGGCAAGAGTATAACTTATCGACAGATCCTTCAGGACTCCGCGTGCGAAATCCGTGCCCGAGGATGCGGCATTATGCTCAAGGAGCATATTGAGCCTATCCTGACATATCACATCCTCAAGCCATTTCACAGCCCATCCGGGGATGTAGCGGTAATGGCGCGGAGCACGCTCCCTAAGGACACTATCTACGTCAATCCTCATAATTACTTTGACAATCTTTTATTCGCCATCCTCTCTACCGGCAACTTCCTTACTGGCATCATTTTCACCGACCACTCCGGCAAAAGCCTGCCATAGGGGATCAGCCGGCAGCGGAGCTACGACATCTATGATCTTGCCCGACACGGGATGTTCAAATCTCACTCTATGAGCCCGAAGCGATATGGATCCGTCGGGATTAGATCTCTTATCTCCATATTTCAGATCACCCTTCACCGGACATCCTATCGATGAGAGCTGTACGCGTATCTGATGCTTTCTTCCGGTCTCAAGATTAACCTCCAAAAGATGATAACGGTCCGACGATCCAAGATACTTATATGACAGAGCCGCCTCCTTGGCTCCTTTGCGTGGGACGGCGGAAAAATAGCTCTTGTTGTTCTTCTCCACAGAATATATGTAGCCTGTAAGACGATCTGAGACTTTGGGCGGACGATTCCTGCTCAATGCCAGATAAGTCTTATGCACCTTGCCGTCACGAAACATCTCATTCATGCGGGCAAGAGCTTTCGATGTCTTGGCAAATACCACTACACCGCCGACAGGGCGGTCAAGACGGTGCACAACTCCGCAGAACACGTTGCCCGGTTTTGAATATTTCTCTTTAATCCATCCCTTAAGTGTTTCCACCAGAGGCTCGTCGCCCGTTTTGTCCCCCTGGACTATTTCTCCGGGAGCCTTATCGACTATTATTATATGATTATCCTCGTAGAGTATCTCCATAGTTACATTTTTCTAAGGCAAAGTTACTCTTTTTTGTGCAAAAATAAGGAATCGAAGATAAAATGTTTGATACCCACGACATTTATTAACGATTCTGATACATCATGCTTTCCCTTTTTCTACATGACTCCATATCTTTGTGGAAAAATTTTTCACAAAAACCAATCTATGAATCTACGTTTCTTTTTTTGCATTGCACCGGCAGTCATTGCCTCAATGGCCGCAGCTGATATCCCGGAATTAAATATGCCCATCGTTCAGACAAAATTCACAGCCGATCCTGCTCCGATGCTGCACAACGACACCATATTTCTTTACACATCGCATGATGAAAGCGATGCTGAAGGATTCAAGATGTATGACTGGCTTCTGTACACAACAACCGACATGGTCAACTGGCAGGACCGTGGAGCTGTGGCATCCCTCGATTGCTTCAAATGGTATGACGGGAAAAACGGAGCATGGGCTCAGCAAGTTGTTGAACGCAACGGCAAATACTACATGTACTGCCCGATACACGGGCATGGAATCGGGGTACTTACAGCCGACTCGCCTTACGGGCCATTCACCGATCCGATAGGCAAACCACTGGTGTGGCAGAAAGAACACTGGTATGACATAGACCCCACCGTATTCATTGACGATGACGGTCAGGCATATATGTATTGGGGCAACCCCAACCTGTACTGTGTGAAGCTTAACGAGGACATGATATCATATTCCGGTGAAATACTGTTTTTCCCCAAGATAACCGACTATCAGGAAGGCCCCTGGTTCTACAAACGCAACGGGCACTATTATCTGGCATTTGCATCGACATGCTGCCCCGAGGGTATAGGATATGCAATGAGTGACACACCTCTCGGCCCATGGGAGTACAAAGGGCACATAATGAACCACACACCGAGAACACGCGGCAATCATCCTGGAATTGTGGATTACAAAGGCAAATCATATTGCTTCGGGCAGAACTATGACGTGTTCCGACTCAAAGAGCACCGTCATGCCGAACGACGTTCCGTGTCAGTCGCCGAGATGGAATACAATCCTGACGGAACCATCAAAGAACTGCCATATTTCCTTGACTGCAAAGTGTCACAGATTGAACCCTTCAACCCTTACCGCAAGGTTGAGGCCGAGACAATGGCATGGGGTGAAGGGCTGCAGACCATACAGAAAAATCCATGGGGAAAAGAAAAATGGAATCAGCTCGTAACCGGTATCGACGACGGTGAATACTTGCTCGTAAAAGGAGTCGATTTCGGCAAAGGAGCTAAGGACTTTTCAATATGGGCATCATCCCATCTCTATGGCGGGACCATAGAGCTACACATCGACAGCATGGACAATGCTCCTATAGGGACAATCAATATCGGACACACAAAGGATGAACTCACAGAGTTCACGACAGCCGTCAGAAAGACTACCGGTGTACATGATCTGTACTTCGTGTTCCGAGGCACTCCGAAACAGACAGCCAATCTTTTCAATCTCGACTGCTGGTCGTTCAGACCGCTATAACGGAATCCATATATTTATACTAACTGAAAAACACATCAGCCATAACCTCATGATTTCTGATCAATGGGCTATGGCTGATCATATGTATGGACTATGGCCGACAATTATGCGTACACTAAGACACGCGGTCAACAATGGAGGCTATGGCACCGTCGCCGGTCACATTGCATGCAGTGCCGAACGAATCCATAGCAATATACAGCGCAATCATTAACGCTATTGCCTCCTGATCAAAGCCAAGTATGGACTGCAATACTCCGAGCGACGCCATTATAGCCCCGCCGGGGATACCAGGAGCGGCGACCATTGTTATACCCAGCATCATGACAAAATGGATAAACAGAGGCAGGTCATGCGGCTGATTGTGCATGATCATTATAGCAAGCGCACAGGCCACAATCTTAAGTGTGCTCCCGCTGAGATGTATAGTAGCGCAAAGCGGTATGACAAACCCTGCCACATCCTCCCTTACACCCATCTTGATAGCCTGACGCAATGTCACCGGAATCGTAGCCGCCGACGACTGTGTGCCAAGCGCAGTAAAATAAGCCGGAAGCATAGTGTAAAGCATTCTGAAAGGATTGCGACGGGCAAACGGCGAAGCGATGCAGTACTGTATCACAAGAACAAACACATGAAGCAGGAATATGATGCCGATAATCTTAATAAAGCTCTTAAGTATCATGCCCACTTCGCCTTCGACAGTCATGCATAGGAAAATACCAAAAATATACACCGGAAGCAACGGCAATATGGCAGTATTTATAGCCTTGCTCACTATGTCGCGGAACTCCTCCATGCCTTTTCGCAATGCATTACCTGACGAAAAAGCTATGCCGAGCCCAAGCAAAAACGAGAGTACGAGAGCTGTGGTAACTCCCATCAGTGGAGGCATCTCGACGGTAAACCATGGTGACAGCTTACCGGCACTCTCGGCTACAGCAACTTCGGCCTCTCCGGCTATAAGCCCCGGAAATATGATTGAACCTGTGGTGTACGACACGAGTCCGGCAAACACAGTGAAGCCATAAGCCAAAAGAGCCGTCACGACAAGCAGTCTGCCTGCCCTCGCTCCAATATCACCGATGGCAGGAACCACAAAACCGATGATAATCATAGGGATCATAAATCCAAGGAACTGACCGTAAATGGCATTGAAAGTAGCACAGAGCTCACCCAGACACTGCGGAGCTATGAAACCGATAAGAATGCCGAGTACAATGGCGATAGCGATACGCGGGAGAAGTCCTAATTTTTTCATGGTATATAATAAACGTTTCTATTTTCTCCAAATAGCCGAAGACGCATCCGATGGCATACGCCAGTCTCCTCGTGGAGAAAGACATACTGATCCGACCTTTGGTCCGTCAGGGAGGCATGACCGCTTGAACTGTTGCTGGAAAAATCTCTTCATGAACGTGTCAAGCCACTTGGTGATAGTCGCGTCATCATATTCCTCAGCCTTGAAGGCATGACGCGCAAGGAAGTATATCCGTTCAACAGAGAATCCGTAGCGCAGCATATAGTACAGGAAGAAATCATGCAGTTCATAAGGCCCAACAAGATCCTCTGTCTTCTGCAATATTTCCCCGTCAGCCGCAGCCGGTATCAGTTCCGGGCTTATCGGAGTGTCGATGATATCAAGCAACAGTGCCCGCACATCATCAGAAGTAGACTTCATATGGGCATAATAGTTCACAAGATGCCTTACGAGGGTCTTGGGCACTCCCGAATTCACACCATACATCGACATATGGTCACCGTTGTACGTAGCCCATCCGAGAGCCAGTTCGGACAAGTCTCCCGTTCCAAGCACAATGCCACCAAGACGGTTGGACATATCCATGAGTATCTGTGTGCGCTCACGGGCCTGACAGTTCTCGTATGTCACGTCATGTACCGACGAGTCATGACCTATATCAGCGAAATGCATATTGACCGATGCCGCTATAGGTATCTCCATCGATATCACGCCAAGCCCCTCCATCAACGCAGTGGCATTATTGTGAGTACGGTCGGTTGTCCCGAATCCGGGCATTGTGATCCCGACAATACCTTTGCGGTCAAGTCCGAGACGGTCGAAAGTCCTCACAGCCACAAGCAGGGCAAGTGTAGAGTCAAGCCCTCCTGAAATACCGACCACAAGTTTGCGGCAACCTATGGCATCGAGCCTCTTAGCCAGCCCGGCAACCTGGATGTTCAATATCTCGTCACAACGCTCATCCATTACAGCAGGATCTGACGGCACAAATGGATGAGGATCGACATACCTCAGAAGGCTTTCATCATCGCTCCAGTCATAATCCGAAACGACAAGCGAATCACGCTGTCCGGCAACACTTATCCCACAATCCTCATTGTAAGCACAATCTGCAAATGTGGATGTATGGATTCTGTCACGCTCAAGAGCCATGATATCCACATCGGCAACAACGGTATTATCCTCCGGCTCCCAACGCCTGTTGCACGCAATAACCGCACCGTTCTCTGCAATGATGGCTTTGCCGTCAAACACCAGATCGGTCGAGGATTCACCCCACCCAGCCCCGGCATAGGCATAAGCACACAGGCAGCGGGCAGACTGCTGTGAGATAAGTTTTTTCAGGTAATCATATTTTCCTATAAGGTCATCGGAAGCCGATAGATTCAGTATGACCTGCGCTCCTGCCATAGCCAACCGGCACGACGGAGGCACCGGCACCCACAGGTCCTCGCATATCTCTATTCCGATCTTCGCGCCATGGCTGCTGAAGACAGTGCAGTTGGTCAGGCGACACTTGGTTTCTCCGACCATGACAGTCCTGTCGGTCGGAAACGGCAGCGGACGCCACCATCGACGCTCATAGAACTCATTATAATTCGGTATATAGCTTTTAGCCACAAGCGATACCTCGCCATGCTGTATCAAAGCCGCGCAATTGTACATGGCACCATCAACACTCACAGGCAGACCTACTGCAAAATCAATGGTACTGTTCTCGCGTGAATATCCGACAAGCCGCGCCAGCGCGTCAGCAGCAGAATTCATAAGTGTAAAATTATGAAACAGATCGGCACATGTATAGCCCGTGATGGACATTTCCGGAAACACGGCAAGTTCCACCTTCTGCCCTATCATGTAATCGAGTTTCTCGATTATCCGGCTTATATTGTAGTCCACATCAGCCACCTTTACATGAGGTGCACAGGCAGCAACTCTAAGAAAACCGTTTCTCATCTTGACAGGTAATTTATTTCAAAATTTTTTCAAAGTTAGAGATTTTTTTGCGATATTTGCGATTGTAATATGATTTTTATGGCTTCTGTCTGTCATTTTCCTCTGCTATTCGCTTACGGCAGTCTACTGCTATGGACGTTAGTGGCAGCTTATGCTCTATTGATCACCACATTGATAGTGGCGGTACTGAGTGAAAACCGAAATCCGCTAAAAGCTTTAGGATGGGTCATGGCTCTGCTCCTGTTCCCTGTGGGCGGTGCCATACTGTATTTTGTATTCGGACGCAGCATGCGCAATGTGAAGATGATATCACGCCGCAATCGCCGCCGTCTGCTCAACTCAGAATCCCATCGCCCGCTTCCGAAACTCAACAGAGAGCTCTCGCCTGAAAACAAGCAACGCATAATGCTGGGTTACTCCGTTGCCGAAGCCATGGTCTACCCCTCCAACAGCATCAGGATATTCAACGACGGAGGTGAAATGTTCGATTCATTGTTTGCGGATATATCCTCTGCCCGAAGATACATCAATCTCCAGTTCTATATAATAGCCAACGACAAACTCGGCCAACGGCTTGCCGACATACTCATAGAGCGGGCTCATTCTGGCGTAAAAATACGCATAATATATGATTATGTGGGTTCTTTCGGCTCACAGACCGCACTGCTATTCAACCGATTGAGGTCAAATGGCATAGAAGTGCATTCGTTTTTCAGAATACAGTTCCCCGAAAAACTCGGCAGACTCAACTGGCGCAATCACCGCAAAGCGGTAATCATCGACGGCAATATCGGTTACATCGGCGGGATAAATGTGGCACAAAGATATGTCGACGGCGGCACCTTCGGACGCTGGCGCGACATGGCAGCACGCATCACCGGACCGGGAGTCGTAGCCTTGCAGCACAACTTTGCCATAGACTGGAAATTCATGGGACATGAACTGCTCACGGATGAGGTCACCGAACCCGAGGACTACACAAGCTGCAATGGATCAATAGACGACGTCATGGTACAGATCATCGCATCAGGTCCCACCAACAGATGGGGCAACACCCATATGCTGTTCATAAAGGCAATATCCGGAGCTAAAAAACGTATTTTCATCCAGACGCCTTACTTTCTCCCGAGCGAAGGACTCCTGACAGCCCTGCAATGCGCAGCCTTGTCAGGAGTGGATGTCAGACTGATGCTTCCATACAAATCCGACTCCGCAGTCCTGACTCATGCATCGGCAAGCTACGTGGAGGAGAGCCTCCTCGCCGGAATTAAAGTCTATTTTTATGAAGCAGGAATGCTCCACGGCAAACTTCTGCTTGTCGATGACGACTTCGTGACACTCGGTTCAACCAACTTCGATTACCGCAGCTTCGAGCATAATTTTGAAGAGAATATCGTGATGTATTCCCACGAAGTCAACAACGCAATAGCCGAGCTCTACAAAAAAGACATGGATGACTGCTCCCAGATAAAACTAAGCGAATGGAACCGACGTCCGTCCATGCGCAAAGGGAGGGAGTCGCTATGCCGTCTGTTGAGCCCGATACTTTGAAAAGAGCCGGCATCTATGCACCCGACCACCTATCGGACATAGAAATCTATAAGGCGGTCAATGGCTCTCACACACACCGGACAAAAGGCTGGAGATGTATTGGTGCGCATACGGCAATCATCGGCAGGACGGTACACCCCGCGTGACTGATATCCGCCACCCTCATATACACCTACAGGATAGTCTGACGAGTCAGACGGAAGTGTCGGTATCTTGATGTCGGAAGGAAGCATGTCTTTCCATTTCGACTCGAAATCAGTCAGAGTGGTGAGATTCTGCTCCCACGGCTCAACCCCTCTATGATACATTCCGGCAGCCGGATCATCGTCCGAATAAAAATACTCGTCAGCCAGTCCGCCGAAACTATGACCGAACTCGTGGACAACCACAGGACGGAAACTTGAATGTCCGGCCGTGGTCAGAGTATAGAAATTATATATTCCACCGCCGCCATACTCCTTTGTATTGGCAAGAATGATTATGTGCTCGTAAGGCACATTGGTCAGGCAATCATGTATACGCTTTACATTACCTGACGTGAGATAGCGGTCAGAATAAAATGTGCTGAAATTAGAACCTGCTGCAGTAGATTTCCACTCTCCAAGCCTCGGCACACTAACCCCACTGTCAACTGAAGGGACACCTACTGCCACAAAATTGAATTCATCAGCACGTGTCCTGAAAGGTTCATGCGATAATATGGCATCTACAGCCACCTCAGCTGCCTTATAGAAAGAGTCCAGCTCAGCCTCCGTATACCCTTCCGATAAAATAGCGACATCTATCGCCTTTTCCGGATGAGAGCTTTTACGTATATAACGGTGAGAATTTGGCCTTACACTGCTCCTGTCAGCAATAAGTATATCTGAAGGATCCACATTATGGGTCATCACGGTGATCTTTTTCCTGCTGCTGTCATAGAGCTCCACATCTATAGAAGCTTTGCGCCTGGGCATAGGTACAAGAAAACTGTTCTCGAAAGAGCGTGGCACCATCCTGCTCTCCGGCATGGCAAGCCATTCCTGAAACAAGGTTGAAAATGTAGTGACATAGAGCGTGTCGCCGGATTCACAGTCTCTTACGGTAATACGGCCGTTGCCGGCAAGAGGGGCCGTCCCGAGATTGCTCCTGCGACCTGCCCAGCCCGGAGTGCGTACCAGACCATCCAACATCACCTGGCATTCAGGCCTGCCTTCCGCAGTGACTCTGCCGCCGAATATATAATCCAGACGCAATGTAGAATCAGAAAAATGTTTACCGAAATCAATGGCCGTAGAGACCTGTGACACACAGCACATGACAGCTGCTATAAATATGGACTTTTTCATGGCTATATTAGAGATAATACTTACAAAACATTGAGGATGAACCCCACAGCAAAAGTGACATCCATCCTCAAGTGAATTTTAACATCGAATGTTACAGGCAGATAATTATTCTGCGGCGGGAGCCTCTGCCTCAGCAGCGGGAGCCTCCTCGGTTGCTGCAGCGGCAGCCTCAGCCTCAGCAGCTGCGGCAGCGAGTTCAGCCTTCTTCTTGGCTACCTCTTCGGCCTTAGCTCTGTTCTTGGCCTGCTCTGCCTCAAGGCGAGCCTTGGCGTCCTGCTCTTGCTTGTCAGCCACCGAAGCACGGAACTTGTTGACTGACTCATTCTTCTTGGCTTTCCAGGCATCGAAACGACGCTGAGCCTCTGCCTCGTCAAACGCGCCTTTCTTTACGCCACCCTGAAGATGCTTCATAAGCATCACACCTTCGTTGGAAAGTATGTTGCGGACGGTGTCGGTAGGCTGTGCGCCAACGTTTACCCAATACAAAGCACGCTCGAAGTTTAAAGTTACTGTAGCAGGATTAGTGTTCGGATTATATGAACCTATCCTTTCAATAAATCTACCATCTCGTGGTGCCCTGCTATCGGCGATAACAATAGGATAGAACGCATAGTTCTTGCGACCATGGCGTTGCAGTCTGATTTTTGTTGCCATTAATTAGTGATTTGTATTAGAATTCGGGTGCAAAGGTACGATTATTCCGGCAGGAATACAAACGAAAGTAAAAGTTTTTTCATTAATTTTGCATACACAAAACAATTACCCAAAATCACATCCACATTTCACTATGAAAAGAGAATGGACAAAGATAAAAGAGTATGATGACATACTCTTCGAAAGATACGGCAAGATAGCCAAAATAACGATCAACCGCCCGCAGGTTTACAATGCATTCCGCCCACACACCAATTTTGAAATGCTTGATGCCATGGCATATTGCCGTGAAGCGAGCGACATAGGCGTGATCATTCTTACCGGCGTAGGAGACAAGGCATTCTGCTCAGGAGGCGACCAAAAAGTCAAAGGCATAGGGGGATACATCGACGACAACGGTGTCCCGCGCCTAAATGTGCTTGATCTTCACAAGGCAATACGCTCCATCCCGAAGCCGGTCATCGCCATGGTGAACGGTTACGCCATAGGCGGAGGCCACGTGCTGCATGTGGTATGCGATCTTACAATCGCCTCCGAAAATGCCCGCTTCGGACAGACAGGACCAAAGGTTGGAAGCTTTGACGCTGGATTCGGATCAAGCTATCTGGCGCGTTGCGTAGGACAGAAAAAAGCCCGTGAGATATGGTTCCTGTGCCGTCAATACACCGCAAAAGAAGCCGAAGAGATGGGAATGGTAAACAAAGTGGTGCCTTTTGACCGACTTGAAGACGAGACCGTGGAATGGTGCGAAACAATACTAAGCCGTTCACCAATGGCAATCCGCATGATCAAACGCGCGCTGAATGCCGAACTTGACGGACAGAGAGGCATGATGGAGTTTGCAGGCGATGCCACACTAATGTACTATCTCATGGCTGAGGCTCAGGAAGGCAAAAACGCATTTCTTGAGAAACGCACTCCCGACTTCGATCAATTCCCGAAATTTCCAGGATAATGGTAGCCGAATGGCTTAAATACAGGCTCGGTTTCCGCTTCACAGCCATAACCTCGCGCGAACGGCTCTCATACAAGGATACCTATTATATAAAGGTGTGGGATGAATCACGACCTGAAGTCGTCGGGATCGGAGAAGCTGCGTTATTCCGGGGACTAAGCTGCGATGACACCCCGGATTATGAGTCAATGCTTTCATGCACCTGCGCCAATATCGACCGATATGCCGACAGCACCGTGGATTTATGCCGTTATCCGTCAATACGTTTTGGCATAGAGACTGCAATCCGCGACCTTAGGAACGGAGGCCGGCGTCACCTGTTTGATTCAGAATGGTCCTGCGGGAATAGACCGCTTACTATAAATGGCCTCATATGGATGGGTGACAAAACGACCATGCGTACCCGCATCGATGCGAAACTAAAAGAAGGATTCTCATGTATAAAAGTGAAAATCGGAGGCATCGACTTTGCCCATGAGCTCGAACTCCTCTCTTATCTACGCGCACAGGCACCGGAAATCGAAATAAGGCTTGACGCCAACGGCGCGTTCAGCGCAAAAGAAGCTCTCAGCCGCATCGACAGACTGTCCCGATTCCACATACATTCGATAGAACAGCCGATCCGTCAGGGACAATACAGTGAAATGGCCCGAATATGCAACGTAAGCCCGATCCCGATCGCACTTGACGAAGAACTGATCGGACTTAACGACAACGGACTGCGCATAAGGATGCTTGACGAAATCCATCCGCACTACATCATCATAAAGCCCACACTCACAGGAGGTTTTTCGGCATCGGATGAATGGATAAAGCTTGCCGAAGAACGCAGCATAGGATGGTGGGCCACTTCTGCCCTCGAATCCAATATCGGCCTGAACGCTATAGCACAATGGATAGCCACACACCGGACCGAAATGCCCCAAGGGCTGGGGACCGGACAGCTTTATGACAACAATATACCCTCACCTATGACCCTTAACGGTGAAAAGCTATGGTACGACACAGGCAGGACATGGGACATGCAAAACATTATGCATAAATGAGCAATCGACTTCACCCCGACAGTATCCTTACCGAAGAGGCCATAGGATTCATCAACGAATGGAACAACAGTTCGCGTTACGTAAATGCACACACGTCCGGAACCACAGGCACCCCCAAAGAGATAAGTCTGCTCAAAGACGATATGCGCGCCTCAGCCAGGGCAACCATCAATTTTTTCGGGATCACGTCAGATGCCACTCTGGTTCTGCCACTTTCTCCTGACTATATCGCAGGCAAAATGCATATAGTGCGGGCCATTGAAGCCGGATGCCGCCTGATAACAGAACGGCCGTCCACTGCCCCTTTTCATAACGGGACAACCGCGGCATGCGATCTTATCCCCATCGTACCATCCCAGATCGACGGATTATTAGCTTCACCCTATGTAAACAACATACGCAACGTGATCATAGGAGGCGCGCCCATGTCTCCGATGCAGGAAACTATTGTCACCGGCTCCGGGTTAAATGCCTATGCCTCATACGGCATGACTGAGACATGCAGCCACGTGGCATTGCGGCGCATAGGCGAGACATGCTACAAAGGGCTCCCGGGATTCAGTTTTTCTACCGATATCCGAAACTGCCTCGTCATAGAAACCTCGGTCCTGTCCTGCGGAAGGCTTGTAACTAACGACGTGGTGAAAGTCAGCGCGCCCGACAGATTTGAATGGCTCGGCAGATACGACAACGTCATAAATTCGGGAGGAGTAAAAATACATCCCGAAACAATCGAGCGGATACTTCAGTCCATCATCCCCAATGGAACAACAGCTTACATCACCTCCAGAAAAAGCCTGCGATGGGGAGAGGAAGCAGTCATAGTGACTGACAGCCCGGTATTGACACTCGACATTTTACAACAACTTAAGCCATTACTGCCGGCACATCACACACCACATGACATAATATATGTAAGTAACATACAACGCACACAGTCAGGCAAAATAATGCGACGGCGATTCATATGAATACAGTACAAACCACCAATAATATGAACATACAAAAGCTCATTTGCGTTTCTATATTGTCAACTACCTCTAAAAGGATTTTATAAAAAAACAGTTAATCCGATTGCGATCTATGTTCACTGAAAGAAAGAGCAGCATGCTGCACGGCATATTGTTGATTGCCCTGTTCTCATGCGCCGCATTTTACATAGGCGACGCTCAGATATTCAAGGAATTATCATTCAGTCCTATGATCATAGGCATAATTCTCGGAATGCTTTATGCCAACAGTCTGCGAAATCATCTGCCGGAGACATGGGTCCCAGGCATACAGTTCTGCGCCAAAAAGATATTGCGTATAGGCATCATACTCTACGGATTCAGGCTTACATTCCAGGATATCATAAATGTGGGTGCCGCAGGCATACTGATTGACATCATCATAGTATCTGTAACCATCATCGGAGGCGTGTATATCGGCAAACTCCTTAAAATGGACCGCGATATCGCACTCCTTACATCGATCGGTAGCGGGATATGCGGAGCGGCTGCCGTGCTCGGAGCCGAATCGACCATACAGACAAAGCCCTATAAGACTGCAGTAGCCGTAGCCACAGTCGTTATATTCGGTACAATATCAATGTTCATATATCCTGTCGCCTATCGGTCAGGGATACTCGGGCTTACACCTGACGAAATGGGCATATACGCCGGTGCCACGCTTCATGAAGTAGCCCACACAGTGGGTGCCGGCAACGCAATGGGTACGGAAATATCCAATGTCGCCATCATCGTAAAAATGATACGTGTGATGCTGCTTGTGCCGGTTCTTTTCAGCCTCGGATACTGGATAGCCCGACAAAATCCTACCGGCAATAATACATCAAAAGGCAAAGTAGCTGTGCCGTGGTTCGCATTAGGCTTTCTGGCTGTGATCGGATTCAACTCATTAGATCTACTTCCGCAGATGGCAGTAGACACCATAAACTATATCGACACATTCCTCCTCACCATGGCAATGGTGGCCCTCGGGGCAGAGACAAGCATTGACAAGTTCAAGAAAGCCGGAGCCAAACCATTTGTTCTCGCGTTCATCCTGTATATATGGCTTTTGGCAGGAGGATGGGCATTGTCAAAATATATGGCTCCATTATTCCTGTAACAGGTCCGCCGTTTTGACGGCTCGGACTCGCTTTTATGCCACATATATCCGTCTCAAATGCTTTTTCGTGATTATTTGGTTACACATTTCACAATTTATGAGTAACTTTGTGACATAATGGCAAAATTTCAGATAAACATACTGGGCTGCGGGTCAGCCACACCATCGGCACGGCATCAGCAGTCATGTCAGGTGGTGGATTTCCGTGACAAACTGTTCATGATTGATTGCGGCGAAGGCGCACAGTCAAGCTTCCGGCGCATGGGTCTGAAATTTTCAAGATTAAACCACATATTCATCTCACATCTTCACGGAGACCACGTGTTCGGTCTTCCCGGTCTGCTTTCCACCATGTCGCTCCACGATGTGCAGGGAACTGTGACCATACACATATTTCGAGAAGGTGCCGAGCTGCTCAAATCATGGATGGATTTTTTCAACCGTCAATGCTCGTTTGAAATAGTATATGACATAATCGAACCGGGCGAACGGCGCATCATCTACGAAGACTCAGGCCTTACTGTTGAAACATTCCCGCTCTACCACCGCCTCCCTTGCTCGGGGTTCATATTCCGGGAAAAGCCAAAACTGAGACATCTTCGCGGCGATATGATAAAGTTCCTTTCTGTTCCTGTATCTATGCTGCAAAGCATCAAAGAGGGAGCCGACTATGTGAAGCCGGACGGGACCGTGATTTCCAACGACCGGCTGACCACACCTCCCGACCCAAGTGTAAGCTACGCATATTGCAGCGACACCATGTATGACCAACGGGTGGTCAGCGACATAAAGGGCGTTGACACCGTGTACCATGAGGCCACTTACCATTCGTCACTCATGGCCACGGCCAAAGAGAGAGGACACTCCACGGCATTGGAAGCAGCGACAGTAGCACGAGATGCCGGCGCATCACGACTTATAATCGGACATTTTTCAAAACGCTATCTTCAAGGCGAACAGGCTTTGCTTGAAGAAGCCGCGGCAATCTTTCCGCCGACAATCCTGGCCAATGAAGGACTTAGGATTGACCTTGAATAAAGGATCTATATTTTACAATTTAAACGTATATCACAACGTTATCAGATTGTGAAACAGGCTTGTTCAGATGAAAATTCACACATATCGCCACTTTATAGCCCACTTGCTGATCTTTTCAGTTCTCCTGACATCATGTTCAGGAGCAAAGACAAGTGTGGCTGACGGGCAACTGGCACGCGGAGAATATTTCGATGCATCCAAGACATACCGCAAAATCTACAACAAGCTCGACTCCCGCGAACATCGTGGACAACGGGCTGAAATAGCCTATAAAATGGCTGAATGCTACCGGTATCTCGGTCAGGACGCACGTGCGGCAACAGCTTACCAGAATGCGCTGCGATACGGATACCCCGACAGTTCAATAATGCTGCGTCTGGCACAGGCCCAACATGGACAAGGAGCATACCCGAAAGCCATAATGTCATACGAAGAATACCTGAGGCTCTTTCCTGAGGACAATATTGCGAAGCGGCAACTGGCAGGAGCACGAAAAGCGGAGAATTTTAAGAAGAACAAGACACGATACATCGTGAAAAATGCCAAATCGCTCAACACACGCCGCTCAGACTTCGCACCCATATTCAACGGCGACATCCTATACTTCTCCACTACCAATGAAAAAGTAAAAGGTAATTCCCGGAGCGAAATAACGGGAATGAAGCGCAGCGACATATGGATGACAAAGAAAAACGAATATGGGACATGGCAACGTCCTGAACCGGTGGAAGGCGAGCTAAACACCGAATGGGATGAAGGGATATGCTCATTCTCTCCCGACGGATCCACCATGTATCTGACACGGGCCGAACGCAATCAGTCGGCCGACACAGGAACCTCAATATATACATCCCGGCGAAGCGACGCGCAATGGAGCGCACCAGAAAGGCTGAACATTACAGCAGACACCCTTTCATCCTACGGACATCCGGCGGTCAGCCCCTCGGGTGAATGGCTTTATTTCACATCGGATATGCCGGGACATGGAGGGAAAGACCTGTGGAGAATCAACCTGAATGAACCTGCAGGATCACTTGAAAACCTCGGAGATGCCATCAACACTCCGGGCGACGAGATGTTCCCTTACATGCTTACCGATTCCATAATGATGTTTGCCTCCGACGGTCACCCCGGCCTCGGAGGACTCGACATATTCCGTGCCACCCTGACACCTTCCGGAGGTTGGCGCGTCGAAAATATGGGTGCACCCATCAATTCCGAGGGCGATGATTTCGGTATAACATATGCTTCGCCAGAACATGAGGCAGGTTTCTTCAGTTCCAATCGCGGAGACGCACGCGGATATGACCACATTTACTCATTTGAACTGCCTGATCTGCGAATACTTATTTCCGGCACGGTACTTGACAGAGATGAGGAGCCGGTGCCCGGTGCCATGATCCGCATAGTCGGGGATGACGGCTCCAACCGTAAAGCACACGCCAATCCCGACGGCACGTTTTCATTCCCGCTGCAAAGAGGTGTAAGCTACGTGATGCTTGCAGGAGCTAAAGGATATCTCAATGCCAGACAACAATTCACAGCCGACACAGCCGAAGAAGATGCCGAATACAGCATTGATTTCACACTCGCTTCCCTAACCAAACCAAACATACTCGAGAACATATTCTACGACTTTGACAGAGCCACCCTCCGTCCGGAATCCCGGGAAGCTCTTGACGAACTGGTATCACTGCTAAAGGACAACCCCAACATAACCATCGAGATGGCCTCGCACACTGACCGAAAAGGCACTGACGAATATAATATATCGCTATCACAACGAAGAGCAAAAAGTGTGGTTGACTACCTCACAGAATCAGGGATATCACCTGACCGTCTGAAAGCGCAAGGCTACGGGAAATCACGTCCCAAGACTGTAACCCGGCGCATAGCAAGGGAATTCCCGCAATTTCCCGAAGGGCAGCTACTTGATGAGGACTACGTGATGTCGCTTCCCGAAGCCGACAGAGAAATAGCTGACCAGATAAACCGCCGTACAGAATTCCAGGTGCTTACCATTGATTATGACATGTACTGAACGAAACACTGCCGTCAGACACAAGCAACGCAACACGGCAGACGCATCTTAAATAAACTTAACGGCTGTTTGCTAATATAAATAGGC
>CAJURI010000009.1 GCA_910588795.1 uncultured Duncaniella sp.
TGTCGTTTTTTTATGCCCATATCTCTGAAATTACATACTTGCGAAACTTAAATAAATAAAACTTACGTCTTTATGTCAAGTCTAAGATTCAAAGTCGTGGAGGAGGCTTCCAACCGAAAGCCGGTTGCGGTCGAGATTCCTAAAGAGCGTCCTCAGGAGTACTATGCCTGCAAGGTGTTCAACAGAAAGAAGATGTTTGAGTATCTTCCTGTCGAGACGTATAAAGCGTTGATTTACGCTATCGACAACAAGGAGCCTCTCTCCCGCAGCGTGGCTGACAGCGTTGCAGCAGGTATGAAGCAGTGGGCCATAGACAATGGTGCCCGCCATTACACCCATTGGTTCCAGCCTCTCACAGAGACAACTGCCGAGAAGCATGACGGATTCGTAGAGCATGACGGAAAAGGTGGTATGGTGGAGGAATTCACCGGCAAGCTCCTTGTGCAGCAGGAGCCTGACGCATCGAGTTTCCCCAACGGCGGAATACGCAACACCTTCGAGGCCCGCGGCTATTCGGCATGGGACATATCATCGCCGGCATTCATCATTGACAATACCCTGTGTATCCCTACCATATTCATATCCTATACAGGAGAATCGCTTGACTATAAGACACCTCTGCTTCGCGCTCTCACTGCTGTCGACAAGGCCGGCACCGCTGTGGCCCGGTATTTCGACCCCAATGTAAAGCATGTGATATCCAATCTCGGATGGGAACAGGAGTATTTCCTCGTCGATGAAGCTCTTTATGCCGCACGCCCTGACCTGGTGCTTACCGGACGCACGCTCATGGGGCATGAGTCAGCCAAGAATCAGCAGCTTGAGGATCATTATTTCGGCGCGATACCTAAGAGGGTTGAGGCTTTCATGCTCGATCTCGAAATCGAGGCTCACAAGCTGGGAATACCTTGCAAGACCCGTCACAATGAGGTGGCTCCCAATCAGTTTGAGCTTGCCCCCATATTTGAGGAGACCAATCTTGCCAATGACCACAACATGCTTCTGATGTCGGTGATGAATGAGGTGGCACGACGCCATAATTTCCGCGTTCTCCTTCATGAGAAGCCTTTTGCCGGGATCAATGGCTCGGGCAAGCATAACAACTGGAGTCTCGGGACCGATACAGGCACACTCCTGTTTGCACCCGGCAAAACTCCGGTGGAGAATCTGCAGTTCATAACCTTCGTGGCAAATGTCATGGCAGCCGTGCATCGTCATAACGGGCTTCTCAAAGCCTCCATAATGTCGGCTACAAACTGCCATAGGCTCGGTGCTAACGAGGCTCCTCCGGCCATTATCTCGATATTCACCGGTACGCAGCTTTCCGAAGTACTCAACAAGATCATGAATTCCGACAAGGATGAGCTCATAGAGCTTTCAGGCAAGGATGAGATCAATCTTGGTGTGGCCCAGATCCCTGAACTCATGATCGACAATACCGATCGTAACCGAACATCGCCGTTTGCATTCACCGGCAATCGTTTTGAATTCCGTGCTGTAGGTTCGAGTGCCAACTGTGCATCGGCCATGATAGCCCTCAACGCCGCTATGGCTGAACAGCTTGCTGATTTCAAGTCAAAGGTCGATTCAAGACTTGAGGCCGGAGAGGAGCTCAACCATGCTCTCCTTGCCGAGATAAAGAACCTGCTTCTTTATTCGGAGCCTATACATTTCGATGGCAACGGCTACTCTGACGAATGGAAGGAGGAGGCTGCCCGCCGCGGTCTTGATTGCGAGACCAATCCCGCCTTGATATTCGATGCCTATCTGCGTCCTTCATCGGTGGAAATGTTCCGGAAGACAGGGGTTATGACCCATGTGGAGCTTGAGGCTCGAAATGAGGTGAAATGGGAGATGTACACCAAAAAGATTCAGATAGAGGCTCGTGTGCTTGGCGATATGGCGATCAACCATATAATACCTGTTGCAACGCGTTACCTGTCGATCCTTCTTGACAATATGGTGAAGATACGCGAGCTCTTCCCCGGCAACAAGGGAGTCGAGCTGTCGTCGCAGGATGCTGTCACTGTCGAGAAGATCATGGGGCATTGCTCTGTGATAAAAGAGGAGGTTGCCAAGATGGTGAACGCCCGTAAGGATGCCAACAAGATCGAGAATGAGCGTGACAAGGCCATCGCATATTCCCTGCATGTGGCTCCATGCCTTGAGACCATACGTTACCATGTGGACAAACTCGAACTGCTTGTCGATAATGAAATGTGGCCTCTGCCGAAATATCGTGAGCTCCTGTTCATAAGATAAATGTGACAGCGTAAAGACTAAAGACTAAAGACTTGAGGTGCGGCAAAATCATGGGTGTTATGCCCGCTCTGTGATTTTGCCGCATCTTCTTTTTTCCCTTTGGCCGATTTATTTCCGGTTATGGAGGATTTTTACTAAATTTGGGCTATGTTATTTGCTGAAGTCCTTTTGCCTGTCCCTATTGCGGGGACTTTTACCTACAGAGTGCCTGCCGAAATGGAAAAAGCATTGGGTGTGGGCCATCGGGTCATTGTGCCGTTTGGCAGAAGGAAATCATATACCGGGATAGTAAGCGCGCTTACTCCGATAGAGCCTAAAGGATATGAGGTCAAGGAGATAATGATGCGTGTGGATGACCATCCTGTGGTGAGGCATCCTCAGTTGAAGTTTTGGAACTGGGTTGCCGATTATTATCTGTGCACTCCGGGCGAGGTGTTTAAGGCTGCTGTTCCGGCCGGGCTTAAGATAGAGAGCGAGACATTCATCTCACCGGTGCCGGGATTTGAGGAGGACGAGAATGATCGTCTTTCCACGAAAGAGCTTGCATTGCTTGAGGGATTGCTTGCCTCAGGTGAGAAAAAGCTTAGCCTTGATACCCTTGCACGTAAAACTGGTATCACAACCGTAGGCCCTGCTGTGAATTCTCTTCTTGCTCGAAATGCGGTGATGATTTCAGAGAATCTGGTGGAGCGTTACCATGCACGTAAGGAGACATATGTCAGACTTACTGCCTCGCGTGGTGACGGAGACGCCCTTCATGCCGCGTTTGACGCTGTAAAGAAAGGGTCTAAACAGGAGACTGCGCTTCTTGCCTTGATCGAGATGTCGGGTTTCATGAGGCAGAGTCTTGCCGAACCTGTCGAGGTGACCCGTGCCGCGCTTATGGAGCGTTCAGGCGTGACTTCCGCTGTGATATCGGCTATGGCAAAGAAGGGGATAGTGGAGATTTATACATGCAAGATAAGCCGTTTCTCATATAGCGGACGCCCGAGCGGAGTGCTCCCAAGTCTTACCGATACTCAGAAAGAGGCTCTTGACAGGATACACAAGTCATGGTTTGACAAGGACATCACCCTCCTGCGCGGAGTCACATCGAGCGGCAAGACCGAGTTGTATATCCATCTCATAGATTATGTGATGCGGCAGGGGCGTCAGGTGCTATATCTTGTGCCTGAGATCGCTCTTACCACACAGCTCACATCCAGGCTGCAGAGAGTGTTTGGCGACAAAGTGCTTATCTATCACTCAAAATTCTCCGACAATGAACGCGTGGAAATATGGAACAGGCTTCTTGGCGAGACTTCGCCATGTGTCGTGATAGGTGCCCGTTCATCGGTGTTTCTTCCCTTCAGTTCGCTTGGGCTTGTCATAGTCGATGAGGAGCACGAGTCTGCCTATAAGCAGCAGGATCCGGCACCGCGTTATAATGCGCGTGATGCGGCAGTGGTGCTGGCATCGATGCATGGGGCTAAGACATTGTTGGGAAGTGCCACCCCTTCGGTAGAGACATACTGGAAGGCTGTGAACGGACGTTACGGACTTGTGGAGCTGTTGGAGAGATACGAGGGCGGACAGCTGCCTGAAATGCGTCTCGTGGACATGACGCTCGCTCGTAAAAAAGGAGAGGTCAAGGGTATATTCTCCGACGAGTTGCGCCGTGAGGTGGCCGGTGCTCTTGAGCGTGGATTGCAGTCCATACTTTTTCTGAATAGGCGTGGTTACGCTCCTGTGGCTCGTTGCAAAATGTGCGGGTTTGTGCCCAAGTGCGACTATTGCGATGTGTCACTGACGTATCACCGGCGTATTGACAAACTGCTATGCCACTATTGCGGAACGCCATATGGCGTTCCCGAGGTGTGTCCCGCATGCAAGGAGCCGGGAATTGAAGTGCTCGGCTACGGGACCGAACGTATCGAGGAGGAGATTGATGCCTGTTTCCCTGACGCGGTGATAGCCCGTCTTGACCTCGACACCACGCGCAACAAGGATGGCTATGAGAGCATTATCGAATCGTTTTCGCAGGGAAAGTCACAGATCCTTGTGGGCACACAGATGGTGACGAAAGGTCTGGATTTCGGTAATGTGAGTGTCGTGGGTGTTGTCAATGCCGACGCTATAATAAATTTCCCGGATTTCCGTTCGGCCGAAAGAGCTTTCAATATGATAGAGCAGGTGGCCGGACGTGCCGGACGTAAGAACATGGAGGGCCGTGTTGTGGTGCAGACGTATAGCCCGTCACATCCGTTGTTTGGCTTTCTGCTCGGGCATGATTATCAGGGTTTCTATGCCCATGAGCTTGAGGAGCGGCGCAAATTCAATTATCCGCCGTTTGTCCGTGTCATATATATATATGTCAAGCACAAGGACCCTGTTGCGGTGGGTACCGTAGCCAATGAATTTGCGTCAAAATTAAGGGCATTGCTCGGAAACCGCATTTCCGGGCCGGAAGAGCCTGCTGTGGCAAGAGTGCAGACTCTTTATATAAGGCGCATAATGCTTAAGGTCGAGACCAATGCTTCGGTATCGAAAGTGAAGGCTCTGCTTAATGACGTTAGGATTGAAATGACCAATGCCGGCAGGCTGTCAGGAGCGACTGTCTACTACGATGTGGATCCAATGTAGCCAACGGCACACCGGGACAGCGGCGAATGCTCCGAGATTATTCGCAAGTATGTCGAAAATGTCGTTTCCGCTGCGGCCCAATTGCATGGCATATTGAAGGTACTCTGCAACCGCGCCTATGACGGCTGAGGCTGTTGCCGCCAAAATGGCTGCGCCCATGCCGAGAGGTTGGCCTATGCGCCAGCGGTCGAATATGAAAGTGCCTGTCAGCCCTCCGAACATTATGAAATGGACTATCTTGTCGGCTCCTTCGAAGAGATGTACTTCATTCTCTCCCAGCGGTTGCGGGAAGAGGGTGAGATATATGATCGCTATCAGCACCACCATGGTGGGCTGATAGCGAGGTATGTGCCGGATTATCGGGCTGCCCACAGTGAATTGTCAGCTTGTGCGCGATAGGCGAGGAGGCCGTCATCTGACAGCTCTACTATCATCCCCTTGCCGTCGGCTGTAGGCATTTTCACGTGGCTGCCGTCGACGAATGTCATGAACTCCATGTTCTCCCCTGAGGGCATTGCCACTGACCATGTCTGTTGTGCCATGTCGAAATCGAGGCGTACTTCTGATCCGTCGTTTTCCGAGGTTATGGTATAGCCTTTTCCATCACACTCCACAATGTAACGTCCGTCCTGACCGTCGATAACTTTCTTTCCCGAGGCCATGGGGTTGGATCCGCTCCAGAATTCTATGGAGTTTATCACCAGGATGTCGGCGAGAGCCGAGACCTCATAGACCGGCAGAATCCAGAATCCGATGAATACAAGCTCGTTGACTATCTTGCTGCCGATTGACTTGTTCCATGAGAGCAGTTTATTGGTAAGGGCAAAGCTGCCTATGCATGAGGTGAACACCGGAATGGAGATTGCGGCAATGAGTGCCACAGGAATGAGACGTTTTTTCATGAGAAATGTATTTTTAATTAGTTGGGATTAGTGTTGTGTCGATTGTATGAAGATCATTCTCTATCCATGGACCTTTGATTTGGCATAATAGCTGTATACGCGGTTGACATAATCGAAAGTCTCACGCCCTCGCGAGTATCCGAATCTTACCACAGGGTCCTTGTAATAGCGGGGATTGGATTTCCACAGGATTGCTTTTGCCACGTTGTCATCCCATTTCTGTGGGTCGAGTCCGTATTTGTCGGCAAGTGCTATTGCGTCGAGCACATGGGCAAGACCTGAGTTGTAGGATGCGATGACAAATTTCTTCCGTTCCTGATCGTCCGGCACACGGCTCTTGAGCTGCTTGTCGAGATCTCTTAGTAGTTTCAGGGATGTCTCTACGGCTATGTCTTTTTTCATCACGCTCTTGGCGGTCTGTCCGTATCCCTTCGCTGTTCGGGGCATTATCTGCATAAGTCCGCGCGCTCCGGCCCAGGACACTGCTGTAGAGTCGAATTTGCTTTCCACATATGCCTGCGATGCAAGCAGTTTCCAGTCCCAGTCATATTTGCCTGCGTAACGCTTGAAAAGGTGGTCGAACGGGGACACCCTTCCGGCGGTGGATACGAATCTGTTGCCCGGCTCATTTTTGCTCAACTCAAAATATCGTTTTAGGAGCCTTGCCTGTTTGCCACGGTTGACATCGGTGTTTAGCCATGCGTTTATGCTGTCGCCGAGCCATTTTTTGTCAGGAGCCACAGCCCATCCCGATCTCTGCTCGAAACTCAATGGCATGTTTATGTCAAGATCATTGTAATATGTCTTGTTTATCATGGCTATGTCACTGTCGACTACCGTGAGAGGTATTTTCCCTTCGCTCACCATGGCTATGAGGTCCTCGGTTATCATGGTGTCTCGGTTGACGGGATGTATGTTTATCCCTCCACCAAGTTCCTGATTGAGGTTTATCATACGAGCCTCATACTTGGAGTCGGCCTCCACGTAGACGTCCTTGCCGACAAGCCCTGTGACATCGGTTATGAGTTCCTCTTCCCCGCGCCGGGGCTGTACGAGCACCTGTGTCGTGATGTTTTCAGGTCCGCAGGCCACCACTTTCTCCTTGTATTCGGCTGTGATTGGCACCTCATAGGCAATCAGGTCTACCTTGCCTGAATCGAGCATCTCTATGGCTCGTGAAAGCGAGGGCGCGATGTTGACTTTGAGTGTGAGCCCGCGGTCCACGGCTATGGCCGTGATGAGCTCGTAGTCATAACCCATCTCTTGCCCGCGATATATGAAGTACGAGGTCGGGCTGTAGAGGGTGACGACATGTAGAGTGTCGGGTATCTCGTGGACTGATGTCTCGTGACCGCTCTTGCCCGGGCCTGCATTTGCGCATGAGTAAAGTGAGCATGCCGCTGATATCAGAGTCAGTGCGGCGGTCAGATGTAGGATAAGGGATCGTTTCATTTGATTGAGGAGAGGATGTATGGCGGTCCCGTGTTCAGTCAGGCACCGCCATGCGTTAGGGGTTAGTATTCAAACGTGCCGGCCTCGGTGGTTATGGTGAGGCGGTTTGTCGGGGCCTCTTCGACGCGGCCCACTATGCGGGCCTCGATGTTGAAGCTCCCTGCTATGTCTATTACTTCCCGGGCATGGTCGGGGGTCACGTAGATCTCCATTCGGTGTCCCATATTGAATACTTTGAACATTTCGCTCCAGGGGGTGCCGCTTTCTTTCTGTATGAGGTCAAACAGCGGCGGGACGGGGAACAGGTTGTCCTTTATGACGTGCTTGCCGTTGACAAAGTGCATTACTTTGGTCTGTGCGCCGCCGGTGCAGTGTATCATGCCGTCAATTGCTGGACGCATTTCGGTGAGCAGTCTCTTTATCACCGGGGCGTAGGTCCTGGTGGGGGAGAGCACGAGCTGTCCTGCTGTGAGTGAGGTGCCTTCTACAGGATCGGTGAGTCTCTTTGATCCTGAATACACAAGTTCATCGGGCACAGCGGCATCGAATGTTTCGGGATATTTTTCTGCAAGGTATTTTGCAAACACGTCATGGCGTGCCGAGGTGAGCCCGTTGCTGCCCATGCCGCCGTTGTAGCGGTCCTCGTATGTGGCCTGTCCGAATGAAGCGAGTCCTACTATCACGTCGCCAGCCTTGATGTTGGCGTTGTTTATCACATCGGCACGCCTCATGCGGCATGTCACGGTGGAGTCGACTATGATGGTGCGCACGAGATCGCCCACGTCGGCAGTCTCGCCGCCGGTAGAGTAGATCCCTACTCCCATTTCGCGAAGCCTGGCAAGAAGTTCCTCGGTGCCGTTGATTATTGCGGATATAACTTCGCCGGGTATGAGGTTTTTGTTTCGGCCTATGGTGGAGGACACAAGGATATTGTCGGTGGCACCGACACACAGCAGGTCATCGGTATTCATTACAAGGGCGTCCTGAGCTATCCCTTTCCATACGCTCAGATCCCCGGTCTCGCGCCAGTAGGCATATGCGAGTGACGACTTGGTGCCGGCTCCGTCGGCGTGCATTATGTTACACCATTCCGGGTCGCCGCCGAGAATGTCGGGGATTATTTTGCAGAAGGCTTGAGGAAAAATGCCTTTGTCGATATTTTTTATGGCGTTGTGGACATCTTCCTTGGATGCGGATACTCCACGCAGGTTGTAACGCTGGTCGCTCATGGGACTTTTCTGTTGAATGTTGTCGATAGTTGAAACTTTACTGCAAAGTTACAAAAAAATGAATGAAGAATCAATATCTATCCTTTCACGGGTATTGATATTAGAGGAATATCGGCATGGAACAGGAGCCTGTGGGCGAGAGTGGGGTTGAACAGCCGTGAAAAAATGTTTTTTCTCCGGCTCCCTACAGCTATAAGGTCCACTTTGTGCACGGATGTTATCTTCTCGAAATCTTCCACCGGATTGGCGAGTGACAGCGGGGATGCCTTGAACGAGAATGCCGGATAATTGTTGCGGCAGTATTTCAGCAGACGATCGAGGTCGTCAGGCTGAGGTTTTGAAAACCGGCTCGGCGGAAGCGCGACCAGTGTGACATTGAGTGTGCAATCCGGGAAGAGACGGTACAGCGTGTCGAGGGCAAGGATGTCTTCCTGTGATGGTGTGGTGAAGAACACCGTGTGCACCGGCATTCCGGCCGGAGCCCATGCGCAACTGTCAGGCACCGTGAGCACTGATGTGCGGCAGCTGTCGAGCACTTCTGCTGTGACGCTCCCGAGTATGTTGCGGTTATGGTTGTCGGCACCGTGCGTGCCCATGACAGTGAGTATGGTCTTGTGGGCCGTCAGATAGTCCTCAACGGCTTCCTCTGGAAGCCCCTCGGTAGTTTCGGTGGCGAAAGGGATTCCGGGTATCACGCCGGCGCGTATCTTGTCGTGCAGTTTCTCTTGGAATTCCTTCATCGATTTTTTCGCAATGCCGGCTATGCTCTTGTCCTCTTCCATCTCTTCCACGGGATCGGTATAGCTGTCGAAAGTGAGTGATTCGGAAAGCTGCATCACGCCCTGTCCCGTGAACGATGGTCCCACATAGGAGTGCAGTATGTGTATCCTCGATTTCAGGGCTGATGCCATGCGGAATGCCACAAGAGTCGCCTTGAGTGAGTTGTCTGAAAAGTCTACAGGGACAAGTATTGTGCCATGATGGAGGCTGTTGTCTGCGTCAGTGGGGTAGGACTGGGTGAGTATTTCGATGTTTTCGATGATTCTCAGAGCCTGTGGCAGGTCGCATTCCTTTATGCGCACTCTCACTCCGGCTGATATGGACGGATTTGTGAGGTTGACATTCTGTAGCGTGACCGCTATGCCTTCCCTTTCAAGAATGGATTTGAGACGGTGTGCCCGCTCATATGTGTGTATAGCTACGGTGATGAGTCGGTCTGAGAGCATTTCTGAGAATTTATTTATACAATATGTTTAACGGACAGGAGGGCAAAAAGTTGGTTTCACCCATCACTTTTTGTCCTCCCGTGTTATGAAAAAAAAATAAGAGACGTGGTTCCTGCTGTAGCCGGTTTTACGCCTCCTTGTTTAGGCTCTGGAGTATCTCCACAGCCATATCATAGATAGTGGTGTCGTCAAGAACCACGATGCCCCCGTCAGGTCCGGGTTCTATGTGTACTCCACAGTTTTTGCCAAACTCATAGTTGGTGCCGCCGAAATAGTTGCGCACGGTCTGGGGAGTGACATTAAGACGGTCAGCAATCTGACGGATTGAGCCGTCGGGCAGACTGTCCTTGATACGGCGCAGGTCGTTGAAAGTGATGGTTTTTGTCATGATTTAGTGTCGGTTTGGGGGGGTGAGTAAATATGTGTTTGTAAAAAGTTTAGTTTTAGTGTGCTGTTTGATTAACACGTCACTAAGTTATGACTATAAAATGACAAAAGCAAATTTTTTGTTGAGAAATAAAAGATGTTTAAAAACATCTTTTGCCTTAAAGTATTGAATCTCAAATTTTCTGGACTGCGGCCGCGTTGATCCATGCACGGTGGGCGTTGTCGACCTCCACGTCGTACCACAGAGAGTGTATCGAGTCGGTGGTGGATCGTACCGAGTCAAGAATGGTGACTTTGGTCCCTTCATGCAGCAGCATTGCTTCCTGGCTCCTGTCCTGAGGTACACGCGGGGTGGTGCTCAGTATGGTGGATGGCACGGTTATTATTGCTGCATCGTCAGCAAGGGCTATGGCTGCTGATCTGGCCGAGAAATAAATGCATACACAGGTGGCTATGAAAGTGAATATCCCACCGAAGAATCCTAATTTCCTGATTTTTACGACTCGGGAGAACAGATATGCCATCACGGCGGCAAGCGTGAGCACGAAACATGTGAATGCTATCCATGCCCATGCGTTGGAGTGGGCGTAGGCAGATATAGCGTCAAGTGCGTTTCCGAGAAATGTCCCGCGTTCGCCGGGACGGTCGGTGATGCGGGCGTTCACGAATGCGAGATTGTTGCGCACATCTTCATCTGACGGATCGAGGCGCAGGGCGCGTTCGTAGGAAAGGATCGCGTTACCCATCTCTCCGAGACGGTAATATGTGTTGCCGAGATTGTAGTACAGTTTGGCTGACGCTCCCTCATGCTGGATCACATTGAGGTATATGTCGGCTGCCTGACGGAAGTTGTCGGCGTTATAGGCGGAGTCCGCCTGAGCTATGAGCGGAGATTCGGCACGGGCTGCAGATACTGAACCGATCAATATAAGTATGGCGAAAAGAATTTTTTTCATCGTTTTTCAAGATTGTTGATTGCTTTGGCTCCTTCTTCATACACTGAATCCATGCGGGTGGAGCTGTCGGGTGTGTAGCGTGCCATCTCGCATTCATCAAGAACATTTACTATCGATGATGTGGCTTCTTCGGAGTATCCCTTTTCAGTGAGTCTGTCCACGATGTTCTGGCGGTTGAGCTGCGACAGGGGTATTGACAGCTTGTCGGAGAGGTATCCCCACAGTGCACGCAGCATCTCCTCATAGAATTTGTCGTTATCACCGTCAGAGAGGTATTTACCTGCGAGTTTGAGTCGCTTTGACGCTACTTTGCTTGCCTTGGCGGTGCGCATGCGCGTGACATCGGCATTGCGGCGCGCGCGTGTGCGGTTGGCTATTATGATTGCGGCTGCGATGATTAAGAGTCCGATATAGAGCATCCAGTAGCCGGTTGTGGTTACAACTAAGGTATGGCTCAGGGAGGGATTCTTGTCACCGAGGTATATGTGGCGTATGTCGGAGTTCTTGTTCTCGATGGCTTTCTGATCCTCGGTCGGGGCCGGGGCCGATAGCCCTTTCGCCACCTTTATGGGGTAGGTGGGGGTGCTGAGTGTGACATATTCGTGTTTTGCCGGGTCGAAATACACGAAGCGGTCGCTGCCGATGGTGAAATCGCCCACGCTCTGCGGCACGAACGTGTATTCGACTGTCATGGTCCCGGATACCTCGTTGCCCGATACACTGGTGCTTATGTCGCTTTTGGGTGTGTATTGCTCGAATTCGGTGGGGAAGTCGATCTGAGGTTCTTTGAGGTATTTGATATTGCCTGTTCCGGAGATCGTATATATGAGCGTTGCGGGGTCGTTGGTGCGGAATGAATTGCCCACAAGGCGCGAATCCACTTTGAACTCGCCTACGGCTCCGTTGAACCCGTCAGGCTTGGGTGATGGCAGTGGCTTGATGTCGATGGTTCCGGTGTTGGAGCTGACCTTGATTTTTGTTTCTCGGGGCTGACGCACCTGGAACATGCCCATGTTCACATTGTCGTACTGTATGACCGATATGTCATAATTGCCTGAGTTGATGGTGAGTTTCCCACTTTTTTGCGGGAATATGATGCATCTTTTCAGGATGGCGGTCATATAGTCCTGTCCGCGGTAATTCTCTATCTCGTTGAGTGCCGGCTGCACGTCGAGTTCCTGAATGAGGAATCCGTCAAACGATGGCTGGCGTGTGGGCATGAAGGATGATATGGAGTACTTGGTGTACAGTTTTATCGTACATCCTATGGCCTCTTGTTCGTATGCGGTGTTGCGTGACAGTATGATGCGTACGAACACATCGTCGGCATTTACCTTCCTTCCTGCTGTCTGCGAGTCCACATCATCTACCGCTACCGGACGCTGTGATCCCGGTGTGTCACGTTCTGCGCGCTCATGTACGGTGAATTTGGCCGGTGCTGTTGACATCCTTTTGCCGTCGGCAAGAATGGTGGCTGCCGGTATGGTGAACTGCCCTGCCTTGTCGGCGCGATAGTAATAGGTGTATTCTATGGCTGATGACGATTCGGCACGTCCGTTGACCACGCTGTAGCTTTGGGATTGTGATGTGGACGGTCCGAACAGTAGTGTGCATCCGTCAATTGCCGAGACCTTTAGGTCAGATCCGTCGGCATTGGTAAGACGGAATGTCACAGGAAATTTGTCGCCCTCGTAGATTCTTCCGGGGGATTTGACTGTGAAGCTCACATTTCCGGCCGCGCTCAGCATGGCGGTGAATATGGCTGACAGTACGAATAGTATGGTGAAACGTTTCATGTGCTGGTATTGGGTTGACCTGAATATTGCCGGATTGGATTAGAATTCCGCTACCATGGATTGGTGATCTGTCGGCGGCCGGGAGCTCCGTTCTTCTGTCGCTCGGCGTTGACGCGCTGGCGGGTGGCATTCTCCTCGTTTTCCATAGCCTTGAGAATCTTTTCGGCATTCTCCTTGCTTATGCCTGACTGTTGGCGTTGCGGCTGCTGCTTGTCCTGCTGGGGAGGTTGCTGCTGATCCTTGTTCTGGTCCTTGTCCTGATTCTGATCTTTATTTTGGTCCTGGTTCTGGTCTTTATTCTGGTCTTTGTTCTGGTCCTTGTTCTGATCTTTGTTTTCGTTTTGATCCTGGTTCTGGTCCTGATTCTGATCCTGGTTCTGGTCCTGATTTTGCTGCTCTTCGAGTCTCTTTTGGGCTAAGCGCAGGTTTTCACGTGCCTGGTCGTTATCGGGATTGCGGCGCAATGCATTCTTGTACAGCTCTATGCTTTTGGCATAGTCCTGACCGTTGAATGCTATGTTGCCGAGATTGTAGAATGCCTTTTCGGCCACAGCCATGTTCTCGGCATCGCTTGCAAGCTTGCCGAGAATCTGTGACGCCTGCTTCTCGTTCTCTCCCGTTGATGTGCCCTGTCTGAGCAGTGAAGCTGCGAGATTGAACTGGGCTATCTCGTTCATGGCGTCTATTTCAAGGGCTTTGCGGTAAGCCACCTCGGCGTCAGCATATTTCTTGTCACGGTACAGTTTGTTGCCCTCGACAATGAAATTGCGTTCCTGGCGTGTCGAGTTGTCTGCGGCGTGTATGCTCACAGCCGGAGTTAAGCTCACGGCGGCAAGTATTGTTGTCAATAAGATCGTTTTCATTTTTCGCCTCCTTCCTCTCTTGTGAAGAAACGATATTTCTTTAGCCATGATATCTTGCGTGTCACTACGAACACGTCAGCGACAAGGAGGATGAGTGCTATCCAGGCTACGATAGGGAATTGTTCGCTTTGCGGAGAGAACGATTTGCGTTCGAATTCGGTCTGCTTCAGTTCATCCATTTTTGTATCGACTGCATTTATGGATGATGTCGATGCGCCGTTGACATATATTCCGTCACCGGCTTTGGCAATCTCTGCGCCGGTTGATTCGTCGTGGCGTGTCACAACCTCTTCACCGGTCATAGGATTGATCATGTATCGGCCGTTGCCTAACGGTATGCGTGCTCCGCGGGATGTTCCGAGACCTATCACATCCACCTGTATTCCGGCTCCCGAGGCGCGTTTTGCCGCGTCGACGGCATTGTCCTCAAAGTTCTCGGCATCGGTCAGAAGCACTATGGCTTTGCCCATGTCGTCAGTGGGGGTGAATGAGTTCATCGCCATCTCGAGAGCGGCACCTATGGCGGTGCCCTGTGTGGGCACCATGTCGGTGGTTATGGAGTTTACGAACATTTTGGCCGATATGTAGTCGGATGTGATGGGGAGCTGGGTGTATGCGTCGCCGGCAAAGACTATCAGACCTATCTTGTCGTTTGTCATCTTGTCGATCAGTTTCTCAAGTATGAACTTTGCCCGTTGTAGACGGCTCACTCCGGCTTCATCGTCGGTGGAGGAGGCGAGCATGGAATTGGATACATCGAGACACACCATCACTTCTATGCCCCGTGAGGTCTCGGTCTCTGCCGAATCGGCGTCAAGTCCGGAGGTGGCTCGCGGGCGTGCGAGTATTATCACAAGCACTGATATTATGAGCAGTGAGAATATGAGTTTTACCCAGGGCATGTAGCGCGACACTTCCGGCATAAGGTGTGCGATGGTCTCAGGATTGCCGAACCGGCGCAGCTTGCGCTTGCGGGCTATGCGGGCCCACAGGTAGAGCCCTGCCACTGCCGGAAGCAGCAACAGGAGATATAGCAGATGAGGATAGGCAAATGTAATCATAGCGTGTAATTGCTTAGGGAATTGTGCGAAGGAGAGTGTAGCGCAGTAATACTGCAAGCCCGAAGAGGCTTAGTGCGGCTATGGCCCACGGCATATAATCATCCTCTGTCGATGAGAAGTTGCGCAGGTCCATCTTGGTCTTTTCGAGTCTGTCGATCTCTGCGAATATCTCCTTTAGGACATTATTGCCGGTGGCGCGGAAATATTTGCCTCCGGTATTTTCGGCTATGGTTTTTAGGGTCGCCTCGTCAATGACCACGGGCAGCGGGGTATAGACTATTCTGCCGAACTCGTTCTCCTGTGGATAAGGTGCTGTGCCGTTGGTGCCTATGCCTATGGTGTATACTTTGATGCCAAGCTGTTTGGCTATCTCTGATGCGGTGATGGGGGCCACGTTGCCGGTGTTGTTGGAGCCGTCGGTAAGGAGGATTATGCTTTTGGATTTCGCTTTGCCTTCCTTGATGCGGTTGATTGATGTCGCAAGTCCGTCACCTATGGCTGTGCCGTCCTGAAGCATCCCCATTTTTATGTCGTTGATGTAGTTGGCTATCATCGAGCGGTCGGTGGTCATGGGGAGCGATGTGAAGCTTTCGGCGGCAAATATCACGAGTCCGATGTTGTCACCTTCGCGTCCTGACACGAATTTGGCTGCGACCTCCTTGGCCGCTTCAAAACGGTCAGGCTTGAAGTCACGGGCAAGCATCGATGTGGATATGTCGAGAGCGAGCACTATGTCGGTGCCTTCTACGCTTGATGTGTTCCATGAGTCGCGTGTCTGCGGGCGTGCGAGTATCACTATGACACAGGCTATTGCTCCGAGCTGAAGCAGGAACATAAGGTGTATGAGCCATGCCTTGAACGGTGTGCGCAGCTTGGCGAACGGCTTGGTCGATGATATCGCGAGCGACGGATGCAACGAGCGGTGCTTATATATGTACCACGCTATAAGCGGCACCAACACAAGTAGCAGCCATAGGTAATGTGGATGAGCCAGTTGCATATTGTTTTATTTTTCAGTTTCTGGAGTTGTTGTTGTAGCCTGTGAAGCGGTTGGCGTTTCGTCGGTGTCGTCGTCCGCTTGGGCCGGCGGGAGAGGTTTGGTGTCTTCGACAAACTGTATCGCTGAATTGAACGAGCGGGTGTTGTCCTCAGGCAAGGGCCGCACTTTTGCGAATTTGACGAAATCGGCGGTCTCGAGCACCTGATCCATATTGCGTTTGCTCAGGCGGGTCTCTTCATTGGTTTGGAGCATGTGGCGTATCTGTGTCGAGGTCATCTCCATGGCGTTTATGCCGAAGCGGCCCTGCAGATACTGACGCAGTATGTCGGTAAGGCGTGTGTAGAATTCACGTTCGCGTCCCTGCTCGCACAGCTTGTCGGAGCGGAGCGAGTCAAGCTCTTGAATGGCAAGTTCGTAAGGCGGTATGACAATGACTTTTTCCTTTGTTTCCACACCCTTGCGTGACAGACGCCTGTATAGATAATAGCCTGCGCCGAGGACTATGATGAGTGCGAGTATCCATAGTCCGTAATCGACAAGAAAATCAGGAAGATAGTCTACGAAACGGCGGTCGACGTCCTGGACATCGGCATAGTCGTGTATGGTCGTGAGTGTGTCGACCGGAACCGGCATCACTTTGAGCACAAGGCGGTTGGATGCGATTGTTTCGTTGCCTTGCACATACCGTATGGGGTTGAGCACATAAGTCCCCGAGTCGAATGACTGGAGAAGCAGTTGCTGATCTATCTGTATACGGCCGTTGTGTATGTCGGAAGTGTCGGCTTCGAGAGCCTTGAGTATCTCCACTTTGTCGCAAAGTGTGTCCTTGGGCACAAGGAGCTGTCCGTCGGCCGACGAGGCTGTGATAAGCTCTATGTGCAGCGGAGTGGCTTTTCCCATCAGCAGATATGCGGAGTCAAGCGAAACCTTTAGCGAGGTCTGCGCCGATACCGTGGTGGCCGATGCTATCGACAACGTGAGGATTGCAAATAATATGCGTATGTGTCGGGTCATACTGTTGAACGTTTATCTTTCGGTGCGTGTGCGCCGTTACCTGACGCCACGGTTCTTGAAGAGAGCCATAAGGGCTCGGGCAAAATCTTCGTCGGTGGCTATGGATGCGAGGTCGATACGGCTTTTGCTCAGAGCTTCGGTCATGGCCTGCTGACGCTCATACCACCATTTGCTGTAGGCTTGCCGAGTGGATTTCGACGAGGTGTCGATCCACCCGGTCTTCCCGTTTTCGAGATCGGTGACACGCATCAGCCCTATGTCGGGGAGCGTGGTGTCACGCTTGTCATAGACCTGAATGGCTATTATGTCATGCTTGTTGGATGCCACTTGCAGCTGACGGGTGTAGTCATGCTTGTCTATGAAGTCAGAGATCAGGAATGTCGTGCACCTTTTCTTCAGCGCGTCGGTCATGTAGCGCAGTGCCACGCCTATGTCGGTGCCCGGATTGTCGGGGGTGAAGTCGATCAGTTCGCGTATTATGAGAAGTATGTGCTTCTTGCCTTTCTTGGGGGGAATGAACTTCTCGATTTTGTCGGAGAAGAATATCACGCCGATCTTGTCGTTGTTGGTGATGGCCGAGTAGGCTATCGTGGCGGCTATCTCGGCTATCATCTCGCGTTTGTCCTCTCCGACAGCCCCGAACAGGCGGCTGCGTGACACGTCGACAAGCAACATCACTGTAAGCTCGCGCTCCTCCTCGTACACCTTGATGTAGGGGCGGTTGTGGCGTGCGGTTACGTTCCAGTCTATGTCGCGCACATCATCGCCATACTGGTATTCCCTGACCTCGGCAAACGTCATACCTCTCCCCTTAAAGGCCGTGTGGTACTCTCCGGCGAATATGTTCTGGGAGAGTCCGCGTGTCTTTATGTCGATCTTCCTTACTTTCTTTAGCAGTTCGTTTGCTTCCATCGGTCTGCGTTATTACACGTTCTCTGATCAGGGCACCTCTACCTTGTCAAGTATCTCAGAGATGATCTGGTCAGTGGTGATGTTGTTTGCTTCAGCCTCGTAGGTGAGACCTATTCTGTGGCGCAGTACATCGTGGCACACCGCGCGCACATCCTCGGGTATCACATATCCTCTTCCGCGCAGGAACGCATATGCGCGTGACGCGCGTGCGAGTCCGATGGATGCTCGCGGAGATGCTCCGAAGCTTATCATGCCTGCGAGGTCCTTCAGCCCGTAGTCCTGAGGATTACGTGTAGCGAACACGATATCCACGATATAGCGTTCGATTTTCTCGTCAAGATATATCTTCTCTACGATCTTCTGTACTTCGATTATCTCTGAGGGATGGAGAAGGGGTTGCACTTTCTTGCAGTCTCCGCTGATGTTCTGGCGTATGATGATCTTCTCCTCCTCTTTGGTGGGATATCCTATGATGACTTTGAGAAGGAAACGGTCCACCTGGGCCTCTGGAAGAGGATAGGTGCCTTCCTGCTCTATGGGGTTCTGTGTCGCCATGACCAGGAACGGTTCGTCAAGCTGGAAAGTGTCGTCACCGATTGTGACCTGACGCTCCTGCATGGCCTCGAGAAGCGCACTCTGCACCTTTGCAGGGGCTCGGTTGATCTCGTCAGCAAGCACGAAGTTGGCGAATATGGGGCCTTTTTTGATCTGGAACTGTTCCTTCTGTATGCTGTAGATCATTGTGCCGGTAACATCGGCCGGCAGAAGATCGGGGGTGAACTGTATACGGCTGTATTTGGCGTCGATTACCTGTGCGAGTGTCTTGATGGCGAGTGTCTTGGCAAGACCCGGTACACCTTCGAGAAGCACATGCCCGTTGGAAAGAAGGGCGATGAGCAGAGAATCTATGAGGTGTTTTTGCCCTACGATAGTCTGATCCATCCCTTGTGTTACCAGACTGATGAAGTTGCTCTTGCCTGCAACGAGGTCGTTGAGCTCTCTGATATTAACCGTTTCGCTCATAATTGAGGTGTAATAGTTATAGGTATTTTGAGTTATGTATTGTCTTTATTTGTATTACAAAATTATATATTATAACAAATAAAGTGTGAAAATGGTGTGTTAATTTTACAAAAAATGCCATCTTCACAGGTGGTGTGAAGATAGCATTTTTGATTAAAATAGTTTAACGAATCTATACAATATCTAAGCTCCGTGCCGCCATGTGGCAGTGTCATCTTGGATACTTGGCCAGAATCTTGCTCGCTTTTGCATTTGCGGTATTGATACTGGCCTGGCTGGACGCGTTGATGCCGTATTTTTCCGCTGCCGGAATTGTGAGTTCGAGTCCGGGGCTTACACGGTTGGGGTTGGATATTTTCGATCTGTTTTCTTCATAGATGTATACCCAGAAGCATTTGTTTCCGTAATGCTTCTTCGCCATGTCATGCAGCAGGTAGCCCGGACGCACTTTGTCTTTGACCGTCTTGTTTTGGGGCTGGACAGCCGGCTTTTCATTGCCTGTCGCATCGTCTTTCTGAGGGGCGGCTTCACTTGACGATTCTGCTGTCTGCTTGTTTAAGGCAGCTATCATCTGAGCTTGTTCAGCCGGTACTATCGGCGCGGCTGCTATGACAGTGTCGCCGCTAAGCACGGCTTCTGCTTCTGACAGCACTGCATTTACCTCCTCTTCTGTGGCAATCTCCTCTGTCGCAGGTTCTTCTATGGCAGCGGGGCTGGTGGGCATTATATAGTCGATGGCAAAATATACGGCGCACGCTCCTATGGCGAGTCCTGCGAGTAATCCTATCAGGAATCCAAGTCCGAAACCGCCTCCGGATTTATGGCGTACAGGTTCTTCGATATATTCTTCCGGCTCATCTTCGGGGAATGAGGGCGAGGCCGGCTTTGTCACGGCTGGCTCAACCGCGCCCGGCGTAATTGTGTCGGGAACGGTCGGAGCTTTTTCCGGTTCTGCCGTTGGTGTTGCGGATGCTGCGGGTAGGTCGGAGTGGACTGATGCTGCCGGTGGAACCGATGGAATTGATTCGGCTTGGGGAACTGAGTGAACTGATGCGACCGGTGGAACGGATGGAGAATGTGAGACGGTAGCGGTGTCTTCTGGTTCCGCTTCTGTCGTGCATTCAGATTCCGCTTCCGGTGTGCATTCACATTCGGCATCTGCCGTGCATTCAGGTGCGGCTTCTGTGATGCATCCGGTCTCTTCAGCCACAGTCTCGGTTTCGTCTGTCTCAGCCGGAGTCCTTCCCTCGTCGGAGATTTCGGCAAGGGTTTCTTCGGTGATTGTGTCGCTGAGGTCTTCCGGCTCGAAGAGTGCAAATGGCGCGTTGATCGTGTCGGCTATGGAGTCATCGGGAATGAAGATTACCGGACAGTCGCTGTCACCGGACGTCTCGAATGATCCGATACCCTTGATCCTTACGGGTTCACCCTCACCGAGTGTCTGGGCGGCGAGATCAAAGAAATTCCTTATGAAATCCTCCGCTTCCTCTGCCGAGATATTGCAGTTGGCGGCCAGCATTGCCGCCAGTTCGTGAAATGGTATCTTCCGGTTCATCTTGAGAGCTTTTTACGCAGTACGACACTCGGCTGGAAGTGCATCCTGATACTCGGCGGGACAAGTGTGCGGCGTCCTGTCTCAGGATCGGTCATCACACTTTCATCGGTCTTTACGGTGACGAAAGTGCCGAATCCGGGCACGGCTACGGAATCGAGTTCCGTGCCGATTTCCGCCATAAGCTTGCCGAGCGCGTCAGTGATTGTCGCGGTCTCTTCGGGAGATCGCTTTATCATCTTGGCAAGACGGGAGTTGAAAGCCTTATTGTCCATGTGGGAGTATTAGTAGTTGCGGGCAAATATTACGCGTCGGGCTGAGGGCTTGCCGGTCACCATGCATACTCCGGGAGTGGTGTCCCCGTCAAACGGGATGCAGCGTATGGTGGCCTTTGTTTCCTCCTTGATTTTCTCTTCGGTCTCTGTGGTGCCGTCCCAGTGTGCGAGGATGAAGCCTCCCTTTTCGATCTCTGTCTTGAACTCTTCGTAGGTGTCCACTGTACGTGTGAGCGACTCTCTGTGCTTGAGCGCTTTGTCGTAGATGTTCTTCTGTATCTCCTCAAGCAGGTCCTTGCAGTACTGGGCTATCCCTTCGAGCGGAGCCTCATGCTTTTCAAGTGTGTCGCGTCGCATCACCTCCACAGTGCCGTTTTCAATGTCGCGGGCTCCTATGGCGAGGCGTACGGGTACACCCTTCAGCTCGTAGTCGGCAAATTTGAATCCCGGCCGCTTGTTGTCGGCGTCATCAAACTTGACGCTTACTCCGAGCGCGCGCAGTTCCTTGACGATCGGGGCGACGGCATCGGCTATCACCGACTTCTGATCGTCGTTCTTGTATATGGGCACTATGACAACCTGAATCGGGGCGAGATGCGGGGGAAGTACGAGTCCGTTGTCATCGGAATGGGTCATGATGAGTGCGCCCATGAGTCGGGTGGATACTCCCCATGATGTGGCCCATACATACTCGGGCTGATTGTCTTTGTTGACGTATGTCACGTCGAACGCCTTGGCGAAGTTCTGCCCGAGGAAGTGGGATGTGCCTGCCTGAAGGGCCTTGCCGTCCTGCATCATGGCTTCGATACACAGTGTCTCGATTGCTCCTGCAAAACGTTCGTTGGCACTCTTGACACCCTTGATCACGGGCACTGCCATATAGTTCTCGGCAAATTCCGCATATATGTCAAGCATCCTGCGGGCCTCCTCCCAGGCTTCCTGCTCAGTGGCATGGGCTGTGTGTCCCTCCTGCCACAGGAATTCGGCGGTGCGGAGGAACATGCGCGTGCGCATCTCCCAGCGCATCACATTGGCCCACTGGTTGATCAGTATCGGCAGATCCCTGTAGGAGTGGATCCAGTTGCGGTATGTGTTCCAGATGATTGTCTCGGATGTAGGCCTGATTATAAGCTCCTCTTCGAGGCGGGCTGCCGGGTCGACCACCACGCCGCTTCCGTCCTCGGCATTCTTCAGGCGGTAGTGGGTCACTACGGCGCACTCCTTGGCGAAGCCTTCTACGTGATCCGCCTCTTTTGACAGGAACGATTTAGGGATCAGAAGGGGGAAATATGCGTTCTGGTGACCTGTCTCTTTGAACATGCGGTCCAGCTCATGCTGCATTTTTTCCCATATGGCGTAGCCATAGGGCTTTATTACCATGCATCCTCTCACAGCCGACTGTTCAGCGAGGTCAGCTTTTACCACGAGGTCGTTATACCATTGCGAGTAGTTCTCGCTGCGCTTGGTGAGGTCTTTAAGTTCTTTAGCCATAGCTCTATGTGATATTCTTATTTTAATTGCTTCTTGTGTGCGAGTGTGATCATCTTCGGACCGGGTATGAGAAATATCTCCACACGCCGGTTGGCCGCGCGTCCTGCGCGGGAATCGTTGGGCTGTATCGGATCAGTGTCGCCCATCTCGTAAGGGATCACGATCAGGTCTTCGCTTATCTGTGAGAGCAGCCAGTCGTATACCGAATTGTTGCGCTCGTGGGAGAGATACATATTGTATTGCGGCGACCCTGTGTTGTCGGTGTGCACGGCATATACTACCTTGAACATCTCAGGATCGCGCAGCAGGGATATTACAGGCCCTAATTTTGAAGGCGCGGTGGGGGAGAGAAGTGTGTCGTTGGGCTGAAACAGGTCATCCGTGGGAAGTGTCACGAGCACTACTTCGTCATCACGCATCATGTCCACGATATATCCTTTGTCGGCGAGTTGCTGGGCTATGCGCTTCATGTGCTGGCTTACAGCCTGGTGCTCGCCTGTCGCAACGGCCGGGGTGACGATGTTCTGTTCGAGGTCCATGTCCATGAAAGCTGACTCCTCATATCCCTTGTAAGGATCGGAGTATTTGCTCTTCGGACCGGCTGCGATGGATGTGGCCGCGATGAGTGCGAGTGTGAGTGACAGGATGATTCTTTTCAGTCTTTTCATAGGAGAGATTGTTCGTACTGTAGCTCGGCTGCGACGAGAGGTTCCACATCGTCGGGCCGGATGGGGGAGAGTTTGTCCTTGGCTATCATTTTTCGTACGTGTGCTACGAGAGCGTCGACATTCACGTCATCGTCGTCTGCCTCGGAGTCTATGTCAAGGAGTCCCTGGTCGTCATACCAGTCCCATATAATGTCGATGATGTTGAGCAGCTCGTCGTCGTCACATCGTGATGAGGCTTCAGGTGTCAGTGCCTGACGCATTGTCTCTACAGCCTCTTTTTCATCAAATTCTTTCATGACGGATATGGCTTTCGGTTAGTCGTTCAGATCTGCTATTCCGTGAGGCAGGGTGGTGTGCAGCGTGAGGGTGTCCCGGTCGATTTCATCTATGAATTCGTCGGCCACAGGTATGTACATCTCTTTGCCTTCAGGCGTTGTCACTATGAATAGCAGATTGTCGGTTGTGTCGTTGAAGTCGGTTATCTCACCGATAGGACCGAGTGAGGAGTCTGTGACGGTATATCCTATCAGGTCAGAGGCATAGAGCCCCTCCTCTCCGTCGGCGTCATCGTCAGGAAGATCGCTGTCAAGCAGATAGAAAGCACGGCCTGCGAGGGCACGGGCTTTCTCCTCCGAATCGATTCCGTCGATGGTGAGAAGGTAGGTCTCAGCCGTCTTTGGACGCACTGATACTATGAAAAACGGTACAAAGATCCCCTCCACCTCTATGATTATGCATTTCACGTGCGATAGGTCGATGTCATAGTCGAGAGTGGCGGAGATCTCTCCCTTTATGCCGTGAGGTTTGTTGAACACTCCGGCTTCGGATATGTCAGTGCGCAGTATCATCAGCGTTTTTTCTTTTTCTTGCCGGTTGCAGGCGGTGCTACGATCTTGAATTCATGCAGCCGCATGTTCTCCGGGTCCAGCCTGAGCATCCCGTGCGAGTACTCGGCGAGATCCTTGAAGATTTTGGCGTCATCCACGCTGTCCTTGTTGACAGCGAGGAGAAGTTTCTTCATGTGGTTTGCGACAAGCATCACAAGCTCGTCTCTCTCGGGCCCTTCAGGCATCTCTATCGCTTTGGCTATGATAAGCTCCACATCCTTGCCGTAATGGCGATAGCGGATGTGCCGCCGTGGATAGGGCACATTGTCGGGCTGTGCCGGGTATTTGTCGGGCGCGGATATCTCTACAGGATAGTCTATGTCGAGTTTGTATCCGCTCATGCATGCAAGATGGTCCCAGAGTATCTGCTTCCAGTCCTCCTGTTCCTTGACTTTGGGCTGGATGCGCGACATTGTGCTTATGATCGTATAAGCGCAGCGTGTGCGTTCATCGCGGTCAGTGATGGTGAGGCAATGGTCCACCATGCGCTGTACGGCTCGGCCGTATTCAGGCAGGACAAGACGCGGACGATGGGTGTTGTAAGTTAACATTAAGTGTGCTATAGCGTGTGGTGTGGGTTACATGTTCATGCCGCCGTCCACTTCGATCACCTGGCCTGACACATAGCTTGACATGTCGGATGCAAGGAATGTGGCGACGTTGGCGATGTCCTCGACCTGGCCTGCGCGGCGCAGGGGGATCTTCTGTGCCCATTGCTTGCGGACATCCTCGGGGAGTGCTGCTGTCATTGCTGTCTCGATGAAGCCGGGGGCGATAGCGTTGGCGCGGATGCCGCGTGAACCTACTTCCTGGGCGATGCTCTTTGCAAGGGCGATGAGTCCGGCCTTGGATGCTGCATAGTTGGCCTGTCCGGCATTGCCGTGCACGCCCACTACGGAGGCCATATTGATGATGGAGCCTTGACGCTGACGCATCATTACAGGGACTATGGCGTGGATGAAATTGAACGCGCTCTTGAGGTTGACGGCTATCACGGCATCCCACTGTGCCTCGCTCATTTTGAGCATGAGTCCGTCCTTGGTGATGCCGGCATTGTTGACCAGCACATCGATATGCCCGAAATCCTCTTTGACTTTGGCCACCACTTCCTCGGTCTGAGCGAAGTCAGCGGCATTCGAGGCATATCCCTTGGCGCGTACTCCGAGGGCCTCGATCTCCTTTACGGTGTTTGCCATGTTCTCGTCATCGAAGAGATCGGTGAACGCTATGTCTGCGCCTTCTGAGGCAAATTTCAGTGCTATACCTTTTCCTATGCCTCGTGAAGCACCTGTGATGAGTGCGACTTTTCCTTCAAGTAATTTCATTTCAAGAATGATTTTTTAGTTATATGTTGAATTGGAATTGAATGTCATTTCCTTATGACGAGGGTGTTTGTTATGAACTTTATGGTCTCCTCCCGGAATGTGGCCGGATCGGCTCCTATGTCCTCATAGTCTCCCCGCAGATGGCAGTAGTCCACTCCTTGAAACAGCATCTGGTGTATGGCCGGGATCAGCGCGCCCTGGCGTGGGTCGAACACGCCGCGCTCTATGCCCTTGTCGATCATGAGCTTGTATAGCCCTCGCTCTTTCTCCACGGCGAGGCGTCGTATACGCTCAAGCCTCCTGTAGTCGAGGGTCAGGTAGGATATGAGCTGGCTTGTCGCCGAGGCTTTTATGGTCTCGTCAACCACATCGAACCTTGCCTGTATATAGGCACGCAGCATCTCCTCCGGCTCAAGGTCGGAATGCACTATGTCGCGGAATCTCTTGACTATGGCATCAGCTTCACGTTCTATGACTGCATCGTATATCTCCTTTTTGTTCTTGAAATAGGTATATATGGTGCGTCTCCCTTTGTCGGAGGCTGTGGCGATGTCATTCATGGTGGTACGCTCCACGCCGTTGCTGGCGAAGAGTTGGCGTGCCACGTCAAGAAGGCGTTCGCGTGTCTTTGTAGCGATTGCTGTCATTTGTCAGGAGTAATTCAAGTTGCAAAGTTAAGAAAAAAACTTGGGGCTTTACACCTCTATGCCCTGATTTTTGAGAAATTCCTTTAACACAGCTGAGAAATGCTCGTTTGACGCGCGCGGGTAACGTACTTCGGCATAGAGCTGTGCGAGATTTTCTTTGCCGTTCTCACTGACAAATTTCCGGTAAGTGTCCATCGACTCTTTTTCCGAGTAGAAATCCTTAAGCTCCTTGTCGGAAGGGTCGTGGTAGAAGCCGTGATGCAGAATGGCGTTTAGGGGAAGACGTTCGCTTACGGCGGGGTTTTCCGCAGGATATCCGGTCGTCACCGTGATCAGAGGCACCACGCCTTCGGGAAGGCGGAGCGTGTCGGCTATCATGGGGGCATTGTAGGTGGTGGTCCCGAGATAGCATGTGCCGAGCCCCTCGAGTTCGGCGAGTGTGACGAACTGTTGTGCGAATATCGATGTGTCCATCACTCCCCAGGAATACCCCTGGAGATTGTTCAGCCCCTGCTCGCTCCCTCCGAGCACGCACCAGCGGTGGTAACGCCGGAGGTCGAGACAGAATGTCAGGACAGCCTTGGCACTCATTATGGCGGGTTGTGAGAAGTGGGCCGGTGCAAGAGTCTCTATCTCGCGGGGATCAGTGGTGACGATGACACTGTATATCTGCATGTTGCCGGTGTTGGGTGCCTGTGCCGCACTCCTTATGAGTCGGTCTATCAGCTCCGGATCTACTTGGCGGTCAGGATCGTATGCCCTGATGGTGCGCCGTGAGGTAAAATAATCTGCTATTGATTGATGTTCCATATTCTTGTTGACAATAATCACTGCAAGTTACGACATTTTCTTCAAAATGTTAATAAATAGCAGTGAAAAATTTTGGTACATCAAGGAAAATTCTTCAACTTTGCACTTGCGAAATTGATACCCGGATAATACCTTTCGAAAGCACTCCTATAAATAATGTAATGGAACGCAAGACTTATACATATGATGAGGCTTATGAGGCCTCTGTGAAATATTTTGAAGGTGATGAACTTGCAGCCCGCGTGTGGGTGAGCAAGTATGCACTCAAGGATTCTGACGGACATATCTACGAGCGTACGCCTGAGGATATGCATCGCCGCATAGCGTCAGAGCTTGCACGCATAGAGCGCAATTATCCGAATCCTATGAGCGAGGAGACCATTATGGAGCTTCTCGACAAGTTCCGTTACATTGTGCCGCAGGGGAGTCCTATGGCCGGCATAGGAAATGATTTTCAGGTGGGATCGCTCAGCAACTGTTTTGTGATAGGGCTTGACGGACATCCCGACTCCTATGGCGGCATAGCGAAGATCGATGAGGAGCAGGTGCAGCTCATGAAGCGTCGCGGCGGAGTGGGTCACGATCTCAGTGACCTGCGTCCCAAGGGGACTCCGGTTAAGAATTCCGCTCTTACTTCCACCGGCCTTGTGCCATTCATGGAGAGGTATTCCAATTCCACGAGAGAGGTGGCGCAGGACGGCCGCCGCGGGGCACTTATGCTTACAGTCTCGATAAAGCATCCTGATTCTGAACGGTTTATAGATGCCAAGCTTGAGCAGGGTAAGATCACCGGTGCGAATGTCTCGGTAAAGATAGATGATGACTTCATGCGCTGTGTGGAGAGCGGAGAAGTGTACCGCCGTCAGTTCCCTGTGTGGAGCGACAAGCCTGAGGTGAGCATCGACACCGATGCCCGGGCTCTTTGGGGCAAGATAGTCTACAATGCATGGAAATCGGCTGAGCCGGGTGTGCTTTTCTGGGACACTATCACACGTGAGTCTGTGCCCGACTGCTATGCTGACCTCGGTTTCCAGACCGTCTCGACCAATCCTTGCGGCGAGATACCGTTGTGCCCCTACGACAGCTGCCGCCTTGTGGCTGTAAATCTTTACTCATATGTGAAGAATCCGTTCACTGACAAGGCTGAATTCGACTATGATCTTTTCGCTGATCACATAGCCAAGGCGCAGCGTATAATGGACGATATCATCGATCTGGAGATGGAGAAGATCGATACCATCATCAGTAAGATCGACAAGGATCCGGAGACTGCCGAGGTTAAAGAGACTGAGCTGAACCTATGGAAGAAAATCCGCTCCAAGACCCTCAAGGGGAGGCGTACCGGACTTGGCACCACTGCCGAAGGCGACATGATAGCGGCTCTCGGTCTCCGCTATGGCACAGAGGAGGCGACGCAGATGTCGGTGAATGTCCATCGCGCGCTTGCCGTGGCTGCATTCGGCTCATCGGTGCAGATGGCAAAGGAGCGCGGTGCCTTTGAGGTGTATGATGCCGGGCGGGAGCGCAATAATCCTTACATATCGCGTCTGCGTGACTTCGCCCCGGCTCTCGTTGCCGAGATGGAGAAGCACGGACGCAGGAATATAGCTTGCCTCACGATAGCTCCCACGGGCACCACTTCGCTCATGACGCGCACATCGTCAGGCATAGAGCCGGTGTTCATGCCTGTGTACAAGCGTCGCCGCAAGATTAACGCAAACGATGTGGAGACACGTGTGGACTATGTCGACGAGTCAGGCGACAAGTTTGAGGAATATGTGGTTTACCATCCGAAATTCATCGACTGGATGCGTGTCAACGGTATAGAAGTGCGTGACGACTATTCGCAGGCTGAGATAGATGCGCTTGTGGCCCGTTCCCCGTATTACAAGGCTACGGCCAATGACATAGACTGGCTCGAGAAGGTCAGGATGCAGGGTGCCGTGCAGAAGTGGGTGGACCACTCCATATCGGTGACCATCAACCTCCCCTCCGACGTGGATGTCGATCTTGTTAACCGCCTGTATCTCGAGGCCTGGAAAGCCGGATGCAAGGGGTGTACGATTTACCGTGACGGATGCCGTTCGGGGGTACTGATCGCCGCAGAGGACGAGAAGAAGAAAAAGGATGCCATAAAGGCCGAGAAGGAGGGCCTCGAACCTCCATCGGATTCCGTAGGTCATCCGCTGATGCTTAAGCGGCCTGTGGAACTGGAGGCTGATGTGGTAAGGTTCCAGAACAACAAGGAGAAGTGGATCGCTTTTGTCGGACTTGTCGACGGGCGTCCGTATGAGATATTCACAGGCCTTGCCGATGACGAGGATGGCATATTCTGTCCCAAATCGGTCAACAAAGGCAAGATCATAAAGGCTGTCGATGATAAAGGCGTGAAGCGTTATGACTTCCAGTTCATCAACAAACGCGGATTCAAGACCACTATAGAGGGCCTTTCGGATAAGTTCAATCCGGAGTACTGGAATTATGCGAAACTGATATCCGGTGTCCTCCGCTACGGCATGCCCATAGATCAGGTCGTAAAGCTTGTCAACGGTCTTGAACTCAATTCCCACAGTATAAACACCTGGAAGATGGGTGTGGAGAGAGCCCTTAAGAAATATCTTCCATCGGGTACGCCTGCCAACGGGCAGAAGTGTCCGCATTGCGGCCAGGAAACCTTGATATATCAGGAGGGATGCCTTATATGCACGTCTTGCGGGAATTCCCGTTGCGGTTAATGCCGATGAACTTATGAAATGCACTGTCAAAATATTACTTCTGCTGTCCGTCGGACTTTCAGTCTTGTCATGTGGCCGTCTCAGCAAAGAGGCAAAACAGATAGCAGGTGACTACATCATTCCCGAGGTGTCGCAGACCGAGCCGGTGATGGAGCTGAAGCGCGACGCCACATGCGTGTTGCGTGCTATTAAGCCCGGGGTCTTGACCTATGCGGTGGAGGGGGATTGGAATGTTGAGAATGATTCTCTGATAATCAGCCTTGATACTTCCACAGTAAGCTATGTGGGAGATTCCGCGCTCATAGGTGAGATACCTGTGCGCTCGGCCCGCAGGATCGTGGAACACAACGATTTCAATCTCCAGCTGGAGAGCGACGGTGTGATATACTATTATAAGAGGATTAAATAAACAAAGTAAAGTAGCCGTATGCGTTTTGTCGTTTTATTATCTTTGCTGGCTCTTGTGCTGACTGCTTGCGGAGGCTCTTCAGTGGCTGAGCGTGTGGCTTCGGCCGAGATGGCCTTTGCGGCGGAGGATGTTGCGTCTTCACGCCGCATATGTGACAGGATCATGGGCGAGGATGTCAGTGACGGCGGTGTCACTGCTACCGAACTGTGCCGCCTGTCTATACTGTATATGCAGCTTTATGACCGCACCGATGATGCTGATGCGCTTGATCTTGCTACAAGGTGCTATCGGAGCGCGTTTTCCGAGAATGCCGATTCGGCAAGATATTTCTATACCCATCTGCCGGTGGATCAGGACAAGTACGTGATGTCGCTGTCCACTCTTGTCCAGTCGATAGATAATCCTGCCGGAGTGGATTGTGATTATGAGGACACCGACAGTGTGCTCGTGGCCGATTCTGTAAAGAACTGCAAATAACCGTTGGCCATGGACTGGAAAGATATCTTGGCTGGCAAGATCGAGGACGGGACACTCAGCCGTGAGGATTTCGTCCCGGAGCAGGATCAGGAAGCCGGAGGCAGGCCGGTTGACGTTCTAAAAGTGTCCATAGACAGAAAGGGGCGCAAGGGCAAGACCGCGACGCTTGTCGAGGGGTTCACTTGTCCCGATGAAGAGGTAAAGTCCATAGCCGCCGCTCTAAAGACACGTCTCGGCACCGGAGGTTCTTCCCGGGGCGGAGATATACTGTTACAGGGTGATGTCGCCGACAAGGTCAGGCAGCTGCTTGTATCTATGGGCTACAGGGTAAAATGATAAGTATCTATAAGGCTTCAGCCGGATCGGGCAAGACATTCACTCTTGCCCGTGAATATATAAAGTTCATTCTCGGGCATAAGACCGAGGAGGGTTCATACGTGCTTAACCGTCCCGGTGTAGACCGTTCCGGACATAGAAATGTTCTGGCAATGACGTTCACCAACAAGGCCACGGAGGAGATGAAGTCGCGTATAATCCACGAGCTTGCCGTGCTTTCCGGATGTGAGCGTGACTGGGACGGGAAGAGTCCCTATGAGGATGAACTGTGCAGGACGTTCGGATGTGATCCGGAGTCTCTTGCCGCTGCTGCGAAGGATGCTCTTAAAAGTCTGCTGTACGACTTCAGCCGTTTCAGCATCTCGACGATAGATTCTTTTTTCCAGACAGTGCTCCGTTCATTCGCCCATGAGGCTGATGTGTCAGGCAACTATTCTCTCGAGCTTGATGACCGCGAGGTGATAACTATGAGTGTCGACCAGCTGCTGCAGTCGCTCAACCACAGCAAGCCTACAGGACGCACAAGGGAGATCGAGGCATGGATCACAGGCTACATGAAGAGCCTTATAGAGAACGGAAACTCGTTCACCCTGTTCAACAGGAGCGGAAATGTCCATGATGACCTCATAAATTTTATCGGAGCCATACATAATGACACATTCAAGGACAATGAGACGCGCATAATGGATTATCTTGCGGATTCCGACCGGTTTCATAGGTTTTGCAAGTCCGTGTCCGGCCGTATATCGCAGACAAAGAGCGACACTGCCGAGGTGTGTCGTGCTGTGCTGGCATATGCCGAATCTCATCCGGAAGTCGCCGATATTGTCAGCAGTGTGCCGTTGAAGATTGTGAGGACATGGAGCGAAAGCGGATGGAAAAAGTATGACAGTATCCCCAAGACCATACGTTCGGTTATTGACGACCCTTCCTCCATATGGAAAGCCGCTGCGAAGAATGGTGGCAAAAAGAGCATGTATGTGTCGGCAGAATTTGAGGCTATGATGTCGACAGCCATGCTGTCGATAGAAAAATGTGTGGAATCGGTAAGCCTGCTGGAGATAATACGCGGCAATCTTTACCAGCTCGGGCTGCTCAATGCCCTGATGGAGTTGATCGACCGGTTTCGCCGGGAGAACTCCACACTTCTCCTCAGTGACACCAATTCCTTGCTTGCCAGGATTATAGGTGATGAGGATTCACCGTTTCTGTATGAGAGACTCGGCACACGGTATCATAATTATCTCATAGACGAGTTTCAGGACACATCTCTGAGCCAGTGGTGCAACATGAGGCCTCTTCTCCGCGAGAGCCTTGCGTATGGCTATGACAGCCTTGTGATAGGTGACGAGAAGCAGTGTATATACCGTTTCAGGGACAGTGATCCCTCTCTGCTGCACAATCTCCATCAGGAGCCATGGGCCCATGGACATAGCGAGGTGCGTGGCAATTCGACAGCGGAGAATACCAATTGGCGGTCATCTGCCGAAGTGGTCGGTTTCAATAATTCGCTGTTTGCTGCCGTGGCGCGTCTCTATGGCTTTGATGATGTTTATTCCAATGTCGTGCAGCAGGTGTCGCCGAAGCATAGCTCACATCACGGATATGTGCGCGTGAAGTTCTTTGATTCGGAGACATATTCGGAAGATTCCGCTCTCGAAATGATGGCTTCCGAGATGCGCAGACAGTTTGCGTCAGGATATTCCCCGGGTGACATTGCTGTGCTTGTGCGCAATAAAAAGGAGGGCACCAAGGTGATACGTTACCTTGAGTCTCTGATGGCCTCGGAGGTGGAGGACTTCCCGAAATTTGATATCATATCGGAGGATTCGTTGCTGATATCGCGTTCGGATGCGGTGGTGAGCATCATAAGCCGCCTCAGGATGTTGTCGGATGTGGATGTCGTCTCGGACCGGCGCAAGAGGAGCAGCCGTGACATAGCTGCGATGCTTAATGATTACGAGACTCTCCGTTCGTCAGGCATGGCTCCCGACAAGGCTCTTGTCGCTGCGATCGAACGTATGGGAAGAAAATCGGAGGGGGAGAAAACTGATGACAGCAGCTTATATGGACAGGGTGACTCTGTCTCACTTGACGGCATCGATCTTCTGTCGCTTGTGGAAAGCATAATAGCGTCCCGGCTCTCACCGGAGATGCGCGAGTCGGACAGTGTGTACATAGCTGCTTTTGTTGACATTGTGGTGAAGTTTGTCGGACAGGGTCATGCCGACATCCGTTCTTTCCTGCAATGGTGGGATGACGTCGGTTGCAGGAAGGCTTCCATCTCGGGCAGTTCCGATGCCCGCGCCATAAATGTCCTCACAGTCCACAAGTCCAAAGGCCTTGAATTCCCTTGTGTCCACATACCGTTCGGAGAGATGTCCTCAGGCAGGGCAGGAGGGGATATAGCATGGTTTGAGCTCCCGTCGATAGCGGGTATACCTGATGAAATATTGCCCCCTATGATGCCGCTGAATGTAAGCTCGTCTCTGTCGGTGACATCGTTTGCCGAGCAGTATGCCGAGATAAGGCGTGAGGAATTGCTCGACAAGACCAATCTGCTGTATGTGGCTTTCACACGTGCCATAGATGAATTGACAGTGAGTGTCAGGATATCTAAAAGCGACAGGTCTGCATTGGCTGAGGGCAGGAGTGTGACTGTGTCGCGCATCCTTTATGAAGGGATCATGAGTGGAGGTGACAACGGTCATATGCCGCTTTCGCTTGATGGAGACATGGAATTCCGTGCCGGCGCCCCCACTTGCCGAATGGCGCGGGATGGAGGCAAGGGCATTGCCATGAGACCGTCGGAAACCGAACTTATGCCTCCCTATGAGCTGACATCTCCGGAGTCGGTGTGGAAGAATACCAATGTTGACACTGACCGTCTTAACCGTATCGAAGTGGCGAGGGAGCGAGGTCTGATCCTGCATGGGCTTATGTCGCACATACGCAGGTCGGCTGATGTGGATGTCGCGTTCCGGCTGTTGCGCGGCACCCCTGATGCCCGCAGGCTCACAGAGCGTGACTTCATGGAGCTGCGTGAGATTGTTGAAGCGCGTGTCAATGACCCTCGTGTCAGAGAATGGTTCGAGGGATATGACAAGGTCTACATGGAGCGTGAGCTCCTTTCAGCCGACGGTGAGGAAAGACGTGTCGACCGTGTGGTATGGACTGCAGGCGGTGAGGTACATGTGATAGATTACAAGACCGGTTCGCAGGATCCTGGAAAATACAGGAGACAGGTGAACGGTTATGTGCAGTTCTTCCGTTCCATAGGCTGCGGTAAGGTCAGAGGATTCCTCTATTACCTTGACTCGGGAGAGATCGTGGAACTTTAAGATGTTGTTTAAAAACAACCTATAAGTCCTGCGGACTATACCCGCTGTTCCGTGCAGCAATTCATATGTTCACGTATGAACGGTGCTGTCGGGGAGTCGGTCTTTGCAATTTGGGCAGGAGTTCCGGTCACTATGATGTTTCCGCCGTTTTTGCCGCCTCCGGGTCCCATGTCGATTATGTGGTCGGCAGCACATATGACGTCAAGGTTGTGTTCGATCACCAGCACGGTGTTTCCCTTGTCGACAAGACGGTTGAGCACGCCCAGCAGCACCCTTATGTCATCGAAATGCAGTCCGGTTGTCGGTTCGTCAAGTATGAACAGAGTGTTGCCTGTGTCACGCCGTGACAGCTCTGCTGCAAGTTTCACACGCTGGTTCTCGCCGCCCGAAAGTGTCGAGGATGGTTGTCCGAGTTTGATATATCCGAGGCCTATGTCCTGAAGCACCTTGATCTTTCCGAGGATAGCCGGCACATTGCCGAAGAATTCGACAGCCTGGTTGATGGTCATGTCCAGCACATCGGCAATGGACTTTCCCTTGTATCTTACCTCGAGGGTCTCACGGTTGTACCGTTTCCCTCCGCAGGTCTCGCACGGCACCAGCACGTCAGGCAGGAAGTTCATCTCGATGGTCTTGTACCCGTTGCCCGAACATGTCTCGCATCTGCCTCCCGCCACGTTGAAGGAGAATCTTCCCGGACGGTAGCCGCGTATCTTTGCTTCCGAAAGAGACGCGAAGAGATCGCGTATGGATGTGAACACGCCGGTATATGTCGCCGGATTGGATCGTGGTGATTTCCCAAGCGGTGACTGGTCCACGCGCACAGCCTTGTCGATGTTTTCTATCCCTTCGATGGAATCGTATGGAAGTGGCGGAGTAAGTGACCTGTAAAGCTTCTGGCTTATTATGGGCTGGAGGGTGGCGTTGACAAGGGTGGATTTACCGCTGCCGGAGACCCCTGACACGCATACGAGTTTACCGAGCGGAAGGGTGAGAGTGACATCCCGCAGGTTGTTCCCCCTTGCCCCGCGCAGCACTATCCTTTTGCCGTTCCCTTTGCGCGGGTGTGTGTTTACCGGCAGTGAGAGTTCTCCGTTGAGGTATCGGGCGGTGAGAGTGGAGGTGGAGAGCATATCGGCCGGGGTGCCGGAGAACACCACTTCACCCCCCTTGCGTCCGGCCTTGGGGCCTATGTCCACGATATGGTCGGCTTCAAGCATTATGTCTTTGTCATGTTCCACCACAAGTATCGAATTGGATGCGTCGCGAAGATTCTTGAGGGAGTCTATCAGTCGCCGGTTGTCTCGCTGGTGCAGTCCTATGGAGGGCTCGTCAAGTATGTAAAGCACATTTACAAGCTGGCTTCCAAGCTGGGTGGCAAGGCGTATGCGCTGGCTTTCGCCTCCCGACAGCGTGGATGAGGGACGCGATAGCTGCAGGTAGTCAAGGCCCACGTCGATCAGGAATTTCAGCCTGCTTCTTACCTCCTTCATGATCTCTCCGGCTATGAGTCTGGTTGTCGGTGAGAGGCGGTCCTCAAGATTCAGGGTCCATTCATACAGGTCGGATATGTCAAGGCGGCACAGGTCAGCGATGTTCTTGCCGTCGACAAAGAAATGCAGGGCCTCCTTGTTGAGCCTGTCGCCATGGCATTCGGGGCATTCTCCACGCGTGAAGAACCCTTCGCTCCATTTCTTGGCGGCGGCCGATGCCTCCTCTCCCTGCTGCATCTCTATATATTTTACAAGCCCGTCATAACTTTGGAAAAAATTATGTGTGGCCATTGTCTCGTTGTCTATGACGAGACGTTCGGTTGTGCCGTTGAGTATGTCGCTCAAAGCCTCTTCTCCAAGATCGCGTATAGGGGTCTTGACAGTGTGGCCGTATCTCTTGCATATGGCATCGATCTGCCAGAATATCATCGAATTGCGGTATTTGCCCAATGGCACTATTCCACCTTGGTATATCGAAAGTGAGTCATCAGGGATTATCTTTTCACGGTCAATGATATTGACATAGCCGAGGCCCTTGCAGCACGGGCATGCCCCGAGGGGTGAGTTGAACGAGAAGTTGTGGGGGGCCGGTTCGCGGTAGGAGAGGCCCCCTACGGGATCCATGAGCGTCTGCGAGAAGTATGATGCTTTGTTGTCGTCGACATCGTAGATCATCACCTGCTTTTCTCCCTGTCGGAGTGCGTCGGTGACAGTTGCCTCAAGACGTGTCAGATCCTTGGGTGAGACTTTCAGCCTGTCGATCACAAGTTCTATGTCGTGGTTGCGGTAACGGTCCACCTTCATGCCGAGTGTGAGTTCGCGGAGCTGGCCGTCAACGCGTGCCGTTAGGAACCCTTTCTTGCGCATCTGCTCAAACAGTTCCTTGTAATGGCCCTTTCGGTTGCGCACCACAGGAGCGAGCACATAGATTTTCTTTCCGTTGTAACGCTCGAGTATGAGGCTGACTATCTGGTCGCGTGTGTATTTTACCATCGGCTCCCCGGTCACATAGCTTATGGCTGTCCCGGCTCTTGCATACAGCAGTCGCAGGAAGTCATACACTTCCGTCACTGTGCCTATGGTTGAGCGGGGATTGCGGTTGATGGTCTTCTGCTCTATGGCTATCACGGGTGCGAGACCTGTGATCTTGTCGACATCGGGTCGTTCGAGGTTGCCGAGCATGTTGCGCGCGTACGACGAGAATGTCTCTATGTACCGTCTCTGCCCTTCGGCATAGATGGTGTCGAATGCAAGTGACGACTTTCCGCTCCCGCTTAGTCCTGTGACTACGGTAAGGGTGCCGTGGGGGATTGAAACATCGATGTTCTTCAGATTGTGCACGCGCGCCCCCATCACTTCGAGGGCGGGCGCATTGGTATATGCTGAGCCGGTGGCGTTGATCTCGGTATTGTTTCCTTCCATAGGATCAATATAAATGTTACTCAGTCACCCATGAGGGATTGTAGACTGATCGTTTCTGCTTGGAACGTGAAAGGGATTGAGGTGACGGTATCTTTACCGCATATGTTTTTCCCGATTTGTTGGTCAGGGATTTGGCGCGTATCCACGGGTTGTGTTCACGCAGAGTCATGTAGTCTATCCCATGATCTTTTGCCCATGAAGGCCAGTCCTCTATGGCTCCGGTCACGTTTACGGTTGTATATTCGATTGGCTGGTACAATTGGTCGGCAGTCAGGCGGAATCCGTATTTCTGTGGATGTTCCATGATCATTTTCATGGCAAGAAGTCTGAACATGTATCGCATGGTCTCGCTGGCAAGCCATAGGTCGTAGGCTGATGTGGCATCCTGTGCAGCCAGTTCCTTGGACACTCTGCCCATGCCGCCATTATAGCTTGCCGCTACCGATTCCCAGTTGCCGTACTTGCTGAAAGCGTCCTTGAGATATCGGCATGCGGCGCGTGTGGATTTTTCGACATCATATCGCTGGTCCACCTCGTCTGTGACCTCCAGTCCGTACTCTTTGGCTGTCGAAGGCATGAACTGCCACATGCCGGCTGCTTTGGCGGCCGAGACAGCATGCGGGTTAAGTGTCGATTCTATGGCTGCGAGATATATTATGTCGGAGGGGACACCTTCTTCTTTAAGAATGGGGGCCATGACGGGGAAATATCTGTTGGCTCTCTTTATCGCCAGAAGTGTGTTGCCGTGTGTATAGCTCATGGCGGTGAGTTCGCGGTCAAGACGTTCCCACATATCCAGAGGGTCAAGCGAGATCTTTTTGCCGGCGAAGATTATATGGTCAGGAATCTCCGGGGAGTTAACAGGGGATAGCTCTCCGGCCGCTTCCGTATGTGTGGATGATAGGGGAGGTTCTCCGGCCGAAGCGGTCTCGGTAGGGACAAATGCGCCGGCGATGATAATGGCTGTCGCCGAGCTTAGAAATAATATGCGGTTGAGATTCATAGTTTGTCCTGATTAGATTGTCGTTCATGTTTGTCAGGCATTCATGATTCGTGTCAGTCGTGCCATTTAACTTACAAAGTTACGGAATTTCCATGATAATAACAACTGGCTTGCGGAGTGTGGCGCAGCGTTTACGGTATCTTAACACATATGGGCACGTTACAAAAAAATTGCGATAAAAATAATGCAAAATTTGGAGATATGTAAAATATATCCTACCTTTGCTGCGTAATTGAAAGAAAAATTACGACTCAGAGATGAATTCACGATTTTACGCATATTCCTTTTTTTATTATTTTTATTTTGCGAAAAAATAAGAAGCGGGACATTGCGTGCATAATCCAATGAATAATCGATAAGGCATATAAGTCAATAAAACAGACAACACAATACACAGCATCCCGCTTCCATGAATGAAGGAGGCGGGATGCTTTTTTAGATACAGGTGAAATGAAGAAAATCACTATCCAGGGCGTGGCAGGATGTTTCCACGATGCCGCAGCCCACATTTACTTCGACGGTGAGGAGGTAGAGACTGTGCCGTGTGAGACATTCCCTGTGATGTTCGACACTCTTTCCATGGACTCCTCGCTTTTAGGAATAATGGCTGTGGAGAACACTATCGCCGGCCCGTTGCTGCAGAACCATGAGCTTCTGCGCCAGAGCAGTCTTAAGGTGATTGGTGAGCTGAAAATGAGGATATCACACGTGTTGTGCGCTCTTCCCGGACAGGACATAGACAGTCTTACCGAAGTGAATTCCCATCCTATGGCCCTGATGCAGTGTGAGCAGTTTCTGCGCCGCCATCCCAACCTTAAGGTCGTGGAGCGGTTCGACACTGCGGGAAGTGCTGAGGAGATTGCGAGAGACAATCTTGTGGGACATGCCGCCGTGTGTGGCGAGTATGCGGCGGAGCTTTATGGCCTTCACATCCTTGAGCGTGGCATAGAGACTAATAAACGCAACTTTACAAGGTTCCTCATACTTGCCGATGCGCTGACTGCCGGGGAGATCGGCCCCAGTGAAAAAGATATCGACAAGGCATCGATAGTGTTCACGCTGCCCCATACACAGGGCGCATTGTCAAAGATTCTCACCATACTGTCGTTCTATGACATAAACCTGTCCAAGATCCAGTCCACCCCTATAGTCGGGAGGGAATGGGAGTACCGTTTCTATGTCGATCTCACATTTGACAGTCTTCTCAGGTTCCATCAGGCCATAGATGCAGTCCGTCCGCTCATACGTGACCTTAATATTCTCGGTGAATATTCGGAAGCAAAAGTCACTCATTGATTGTTAACCATTACGACAGGCGTCCGTGCCTGTAACAAGAGGTTTTTAAACGACCTCTAAATATTTAAAGAAATGAATATACAACCTTCTCAGAGAGTTCAGCAGATAAAAGAATACTACTTCTCTACCAAACTGAAAGAGATCGCTTCGATGCGCAGCCAGGGTATCGACATAATATCTCTCGGTATAGGCGGTCCTGATCTGCCGCCCCCTTCAAGTGTGACAGATGTGATGTCGGAAGCGGTAAAGGACCCGTCCAACCATGGCTATCAGCCCCATGTGGGCCTTATGGAGCTCCGTGAAGCGTTTGCCCGCTGGTATGCGAAGTGGTATGGCGTGGAAGTTGACCCACGCACCGAGATACAGCCGCTCATCGGATCAAAGGAAGGGGTCACGCATATATCCCTCGCATTTCTGAATCCCGGCGATAAGGTGCTCATCCCTGATCCCGGTTATCCCACATATTCCTCCATAAGCCGTATGGCAGGTGCCGAAGTGATCACTTATGACCTCACTGAAGAGGGTGGGTGGCAGCCTGACTTCGATGCGATAGAACGGCTTGACCTTTCAGGCGTGAAACTGATGTGGCTCAACTATCCGCATATGCCTACAGGTGCGAAAGCCCGCAGAGAGACATTTGAAAAGGCCATAGATTTCGGCCGTAGGCATGGCATAGTGATTGTCCATGACAACCCGTATTCGTTCATTCTTAATCCCGATCCTATGAGCATACTCTCCGTGCCGGGAGCAAAGGATATAGCTATTGAACTGAACTCTCTGAGCAAAAGCCACAACATGCCGGGATGGCGAGTCGGTGTTGCGATAAGCAACCCCACGTTTATCTCGTGGATACTGCGCATAAAAAGCAATATAGATTCCGGGCAGTTCAAGCCTCTTATGCTTGCAGCAGCAAAGGCCCTTGAGGAAGGCAAGGAGTGGCATGACGGACTCAACAAGGCTTATTCTTCGCGCAGAGCGATTGCCGAGCGCATTATGACGGCCTTGGGATGTAGTTTTGATCCTTCGCAATCAGGACTGTTCCTATGGGGGCGTATAACGGATCCGGATGTATCCTCCGAGCAGCTTGCCGACCGTATGCTGGCCGAAGCCAGAGTGTTCATAACCCCTGGTTTCATATTCGGCCATAACGGCGACCGATATATACGCATCTCGCTCTGCGCTCCTGACGACAAGCTCATCGAGGCTCTTCACCGCATAGAGTCGGCTATGCAAAAACAATAATGATATCTTTCAACAGTTTCTAAATAAAAAACATCATAAAATGGAAAATATACAACCGCTTGCAATAGACGGAGTGGAGCTCGGCCGTCCCCTTATTATTTCGGGCCCGTGTAGTGCTGAGACCGAGGAACAGGTGCTGACCACGGCACGCGGGCTCGCACGCGCCGGTATAAAAGTGTTTCGTGCCGGCATATGGAAGCCGCGCACTAAGCCGGGTGGTTTCGAGGGTATCGGTGTCCCGGGGCTCGCATGGCTGAATAAGGTAAAGGAGGAGACCGGCATGAAAGTCTCTACCGAGGTGGCCAACAGGGGGCATGTCGAGGCGGCTCTCGAATATGGTGTCGATCTGTTATGGATAGGTGCGCGCACATCGGCCAATCCGTTCGCCATGCAGGAGATCGCGGATGTTCTGAAGGATGCCGGAAAGGATATTCCGGTTCTTGTAAAAAATCCTGTTAATCCCGATCTGGAACTATGGATAGGCGCGCTTGAGCGTCTTTATAATGCCGGTATTCGCCGTCTCGGTGTGATACACCGTGGCTTTTCCACTTATGGCCCGCAGATCTACCGCAATCATCCGCAGTGGCGCATACCGCTGGAATTGCGTCGCAGGTTCCCGGCACTCCCTATCATATGCGATCCGAGCCACATCGGTGGCAAACGTGAGCTGATAGCTTCTCTCTCTCAGCAGGCTCTCGACATGGGTTTCGATGGCCTGATAATCGAAAGCCACTGTGACCCTGATTGCGCATGGAGTGACCGCAACCAGCAGATAACGCCCGAGGTGCTTGGCGTGATTCTCGACAATCTGGTATTTCGCGACGCGCCTGTCCCCACCGAGAATCTTGTGCACCTGCGCCGTCAGATCGACCAGCTCGACAACGAGCTGCTTGAAGTGCTCAGCAAGCGTATGAATGTGTCTCGCGAGATAGGGGCCTTCAAGAAGGAGCACAACATGCCTGTAGTACAGCCCGGACGTTACGACGACATAATGACAACGCGTGTGCTTGCTGCCAAGTCGATGGGCATGAGCGAGGAGTTTATGCGTTCGATACTTTCTTCGATCCATGAGGAATCGGTGCGCATACAGGTGGAACTGAACAATAAACGGTAGCCGTAATGAAGATACTTATACTTGGAGCCGGAAAAATGGGCTCATTCTTCTGTGATCTGTTGACATTTGACCATGAGGTGGCTGTTTACGATCCGGACCCCTCCCGTCTGCGGTTCACATTCAACGCCATCAGGTTCTCTGACATTTCCGAGGCCGGGGAATTTCGCCCGCAGCTCGTGATCAATGCCTCGACGGTAAAATATACCATAGATGCATTCCGTCAGGTGATGCCATATATCCCTTCAGGATGCATAATAAGTGATATAGCATCGGTAAAGACCGGTCTGCCGGAATTTTATGCTGATTGCGGACATCCGTATGTGAGCACACATCCTATGTTCGGTCCAACGTTCGCCTCACTGAGCAATCTGCGTAATGAGAATGCCATAATCATTTCGGAGGGGGATCATCTTGGCAAAGTGTTTTTCAGAGACCTGTATTCCCGGCTTAAGCTCAATATTGTGGAGTACACTTTCAAGCAGCATGACGAGACCATAGCTTACTCCCTCTCGGTGCCATTTGCCGCCACTCTTGCATTCGCTTCGGTAATGAAGCATCAGGAGGCACCCGGCACCACATTCAAGCGTCACATGCAGATAGCCGAGGGGTTTATGAACGAGGATGAGTATCTGGTGAGTGAGATCCTGTTCAATCCTCACACCCCGTCACAGCTTGAGGGTATCGTGGGTAAGCTCAACGAGTTGCTCGAGATTGTGAAATCACGCGACACCGAAGCCATGTCGGCCTACCTCTCCGAGGCGCGCGAACACATAAAGTGAAACTTATGTGATGCTACAATAAAGCACCCCGCAGAAACGTTCAATAGGATATGATACTCCATGCGGACGATATCTTCAGAAGAGCGTTTTTGTCGGGTGTTTTGTGCCTTTGTGCGTATGCGGCATGGGCTCAGAGTGCCGGTGACACGTTCTATTCTTTTCTTGATCTGCCGTCCTCCACGCTTGCCTATGGACTGGGTGGAATAAACATATCCAATATTGATGATGATATAAACGCCACTGACCGTAATCCCGGACTGCTCGGCCCTGAAATGGGGATGCAGTTGGGTGTCAATTATATGCGTTATGTCGGCGACAGTAACTTTGCCGGGGTGAAATTCGGCATGAAGGCTGGCGATCATGGAGCCTGGGCCGCCGGTGTGCAGTACTTCGGCTACGGTAAGATACGTGGCGCGGATGTCAACGGTGTGCTCACCGGCGATTTTTCTCCGAAGGACATAGTGTTGTCCGCTACATATGCCCATGATATTTCCGACTGCTGGCGTGGAGGCGCAAGTCTGAAATTCATATCATCCTCATATGATTCATATTCCGCTATGGCTGTCGGCACGGATATCGGCGTGAACTACTACGATCCTGACCGTGACTTTTCGTTTTCGGCTGTGGTGGCAAATCTCGGCGGTCAGGTGAAACGTTTTGAAAGCCGCTATGAGAGGCTGCCGGCCGATGTGAGGTTAGGTGTAAGCAAAGGACTTGGCGGTGTCCCTGTGATACTGTCGCTGACAGCACATGACCTTACTAAATGGCATCTTCCTTATTACGACAACGGAGACGGATCAGAGGACAGCAAGCCGCAGCTCAAGGATAATTTCGCCTCCAACCTTTTTCGTCATCTTGTGTTCGGAGCTGATTTTCGTCCGTCTGATAATTTTCGCTTCGGGCTGGGATATAATTACCGCACGCGCACCGACATGTCGACCTATAGACGCAGCATTCTTTCCGGATTTTCGGCATGCCTCGGGCTGACAGTGCGCAATTTTGCTCTTGGTGTGGCCATGTCGCAGCCTCACACCGGGGCAACTACGATAATGCTTAATCTATCTACATCATTATATGAATTCTGAACGTAAAATCATCATAGCCATCGACGGTTATTCATCGTCGGGCAAGAGTACAATGGCACGCCGTCTTGCATCGGAGATTGGTTACCGCTATATCGATTCCGGAGCCATGTACCGCGCTGTGACTCTGTGGGCTATGCGCCACGGCATGGTGTCGCGTGACGGTGTCCCCGATGTGGATGCCATAGTGAAGGCTCTGCCGCAGATAAGCATCGATTTTTTAGTGGACGGACAGTCACAGCTGACAGTTCTAAACGGCGAGGTGGTGGAGCCTGAGATACGCACTCTCGAAGTGAGCAATTGTGTCTCTCCTGTGGCGGCCATACCGCAGGTGCGCCATGCCCTTGTGAAGATGCAGCAGGATATGGGAAAGACTAAGGGGATCGTGATGGACGGACGTGACATAGGCACTGTGGTTTTTCCCGATGCGGAAATGAAGGTGTTCTGTGACGCTTCCGCCGAACGCAGGGCCGAACGCCGCTACAAGGAGCTGACTGAAAAGGGTGCCGGTGTGACCTATGAGGAGGTCCTTGACAATGTGCGCACACGTGACCGCATCGACGAGACAAGGTCGGAAGGCCCTTTGCGCTGTGCTGACGATGCCGTGCGTCTCGACAACTCGTCTATGACGATAGATGACCAGAACCGCTGGCTGCTCGACCTGTACAATAAACGCATATCATCCTTGTCCTGATGGTTGTAGAGATAGATGCCCGGTCCGGATTCTGCCACGGTGTGGTCACAGCCATACGCAAGGCCGAGGAGGAGCTGGAGCGCACCGACGCTCCTCTCTACTGTCTCGGCGACATAGTGCACAACAGCGATGAGGTGGAGCGGCTTGAGAAAAAAGGTCTGTCAACAATCACTCATGACGATCTGCCGCGTCTGCGCGGATCGAGGGTGCTTCTGAGGGCACATGGCGAGCCACCGTCCACCTATGAGGTGGCGGCAAAGCTCGGTATAGATATCGTCGATGCCACATGTCCGGTGGTGCTTCAGCTGCAGCGTCGCATAAAGGACACGTATGACAATGATGCATCGCGCCCTCAGATAGTGATATACGGCAAGGCTGGACATGCCGAGGTGAACGGGCTTGTGGGGCAGACCCATGGGGAAGCTATAGTCGTGGAGAACACATCTCAGCTCGACCGCATAGATTTCGGCCGTGACATAGTGCTCTATTCGCAGACCACTATGCCTCTGGACGGTTTTGCCGATATGATACGTGAGATAGAGGCGCGTAAGGCTCCGCATACCGACTTCAGATATTTCGACACCATATGCCGTCAGGTGGCCAATCGTGTGAACCACTTGCGTGAGTTTGCCGCCGGACATGATGTGGTGCTGTTTGTGGCCGGAGCCAAGAGCAGCAACGGCAAGGTGCTCTACAATGAATGCCGGGCCGTGAATCCACGTACCTATCTCGTGTCCTCCTCCGACGACTTTGACCCCTCGTGGACCGTAGGTGCCGGCTCGATAGGAATATGCGGAGCCACGTCGACCCCACGGTGGCTGATGGAGCACGTGAGGGATTCTGTCAACGGTTATATCTCAAAAAACTGTTATGAAACACCTTCTTAAGTATATATTTCTTTCAACTATTTTCACTATCTTTGCGATGTCGGTGACCGCATGTGGCGACAGAGGCAACGTCAGTCCCTATGTAAAGGACCGCAAGGCTTATTCGCTCGGACGGGAGCATGCCAGGCGTATCATGGCTCTCAGAGATGATGAAGCTTCTCTTCAGGACGGTCTGCTTGACGTGCGCGCACGCATCACCAACATCAATGACCGACTCGGTGCACAGGCCTCTGCCGATTATGAACGCGGGTTTGTGGACTGTATCACCGAGGAGGACGACTCGTTGGCAAAAGTGTTATTTTAGGGATCTATGAAGTTTTACAGCATTAATCGAATAGCACCCTCGGTGTCGCTGAGGGAAGCCGTGATGAACGGTCTCGCGCCCGATGGTGGTCTGTATATGCCCGAACGTATCCCTGTGATACCTAAGGCGTTTTTCAATAATATCTCCGGTATGAGCATCCGTGACATCGCTTTTGTCGTTGCCGATCTGATGCTTGGCGACGATATCGATTCGGCTGATATCAGGGAGATCGTGAATGACACATTCTCGTTTGACATACCTCTTGTAAAAGTTGAAAGCGACATATATTCCCTTGAACTGTTTCACGGACCTACGCTTGCATTCAAGGATGTCGGTGCGAGGTTTCTTGCCAGAGTGATCAGCCGTCTCTCTGACAGTACGGATTCCCGAAATGTGAAAGTGCTTGTAGCCACTTCCGGTGATTCCGGCGGAGCTGTGGCTGCCGGGTTCAAGGATGTGCCCGGTGTCGAACTGTTCATCCTGTATCCGTCAGGACGCCTGTCGCGCATGCAGCTTGACCAGCTCAATCTTCCCGGAAGTCAGGTGCATGCGATTGAAGTGCTCGGCACGTTCGACGACTGTCAGCGTCTCGTAAAGGAAGCTTTTGCCGATGCCGACCTGCGCAGGAATTTCGACATAACATCGGCCAATTCCATCAACATATGCCGCCTGCTCCCTCAGATGTTCTATTTTTTCCATGCCTATGCATCTCTGGTAAGCAGTGTGGGCGACATTCCTGACAGTGTGGTCATATCGGTCCCCTCGGGCAATCTCGGAAATCTCACAGCCGGACTGCTTGCATGGAGGATGGGGCTCCCTGTGTCACGTTTTGTCGTTGCGAATAATGTCAATGACGTGACCGCATCTTATCTGCGCACGGGCAAGTTCATCCCGCGCCGGGCGGTAAGGACAGTGGCATGTGCCATGGATGTGGGAAATCCATCCAATATGTCGCGGATCCTTGACCTGTTTGCCGGAGATTACGGGCCCCTCTCTCGTTTTGTGAAGGGATATTCCTATACCGATGAGGATATCATGGGGTCTATGGCGCGCACTTACTCGGCTGATTCCTATCTCCTTGACCCGCATGGCGCATCGGCTCTCGCGGCTCTGCGCGATGATCTTGCCCCGGGCGAGAAAGGTATATTTCTTGCCACAGCCCATCCGGCAAAGTTCCCTCGTGCAGTGTATGACGCCACAGGTGTGAGCCTGAAAGGGCGCGACTCGCAGGATTCTTCCCACAGAGTCCCGCATCCGCGCATATCGGTCTCATACGAAGCTCTTAAAAATATACTCATGAACGAAACCGCATCAGCGGTTGTTTAACATTAAACGTTTGTTAAAACAATGGCCTGAAAGCGGTTGTTTTTTAACAATAACCTATAAATCATCCATTCTATAGTTACTTATTATGGCAGCCAACAAGCGACTCCTCAAGAAGGAGATTCATCGTATCTGTGGAGCACTCGCAGGTGAGTGCGTTTTAGCAAAGTTAGCCATCCCAGGCATCAACCGTGAGACTCTCAATGGCATAATTTATCAGCTTGCCGATCTCCAGCAGTCGGCCCTCAGGCTTGTGTGCGTGGATTTCCCCGGCGAGACTTCCGGCTATGGGTCAAAAAAGGAATATGTTGCTGCGAGACGTGCCTATTTCAAGGCTTCATATGCGAATTTAAGGGAGCATTTCAACAGCCGTATAGCTGAGATACTCAAGGAGATGAACGCTGCTGTGCCCAATGCCTCCACTCCTCAGGAGCGTAAGGCGCAGATGAAGCATATACTCGAACTCGGGTTTGCTGAAGAGGAAAAGCATTGATAATGGGATTCTGTAAGAGCGTGCTTAAGCTCTTCGGATGGAGGGTTCTGTGCACTGTGCCTGATTATCCGAAGAGTATTGTCTGTGTTGCCCCGCACACATCCAACTGGGATTTTGTGCTCGGCGAGTTTGCCTACTGGTCATTGGGGCGCAAGGCCGGGTTCCTCATGAAGGAATCATGGTTCTTCTTTCCTATGAAATATCTTTTCCGTGCCCTTGGCGGCATTCCTGTGTCGCGCAAACGCGGTGGACATTCGCTGACTGACGTCATAATTCACAAGTTCAACGAGTCTTCGCGTCTGTGTCTTGCCATAACCCCCGAGGGGACGCGCTCTCTTGTCACGGAATGGCACACCGGCTTCCTGCATATCGCATATGAGGCCGGAATACCGATAGTGCTTGGTGCCATAGACGCTTCCCGCAGACTTGTGCATCTCGAAAAGACTTTCATACCCACCGGTGACATTCAGGCCGATATGCGTGCTGTCAAAGATTATTACCGCCGGTTCAAGGGGATCAGACCCGGAAAATTCTCAGCAGAATGAAGATTTGTGCCATACCGTTTGACATAGTTTACGCATCACCGGAAGAGAATCTTGCCGCCGCCGGGCATGCGTTGGAGCAGGTGGAGGACGATACCGATGTCGTTGTGCTTCCCGAGCTGTTCACCACGGCATTTGTCCCTGACCTCGGCTCGGTGAAAGTGCTGGCCGAGGATAACAGCGGGCGCACTGTGGATACTCTGCGCCGCTGGGCCCGGAAGGGCGGATATGCCATAGCAGGGAGCTTCCTCGCCACCGATGGATCGGACAGTTATTTCAACCGTGGCTTCTTTGTGGAGCCCGACGGCAAGGCCACGTTCTACGACAAGCGGCATCTGTTTCCGCTCTCCACGGAGGACAAGGTATATACACCGGGCCGTGCGATGGCCCCCCGCATAGATTTCAGGGGCTGGGTGTTCCGCATAGTCCTGTGTTTCGATGTGCGTTTCCCTGTGTGGACGCGCAACCGTCCTGAGGATATGTACGATGTGCTTATTGTCCCTGCCAACTGGCCCCATTCGCGTGCCGGGCAGTTCAGGATACTCCTCGCGGCCAGAGCTGTGGAGAATCAGATATATGTCGTCGGGGCTGACCGCTCGGGCGTCGATGCCTATGGCGAATATCTTGACTGTGATTCCGCTATATATGACAACCTCGGCAACCCCATGCATGAGGTTCGCCGAGGCGGATATCTGTATGCTGTGCTTGACAAGGACGCTCTCCTGGAAGGCAGGAGGCGTTTCCCGGCTTACATAGCCACCGACAAGTGGTCCATAGAACTGTAGGCTGTCCGTGTTGACGTGAGCCTCAGTTCGTTGACAGGAGTTAAGAATACATCTTCTCTCTTGCCGCAAGGACTCGTTCGTCGGTTATGTAGTCGTCATAGTCCATGAGCTTGTCGATAGTGCCGTTGGGGGTCAGCTCGATAATGCGGTTGCACACTGTCTGTATAAACTCGTGGTCATGGCTCGAAAGGAGCAGATTGCCCTTGAATGCCTGAAGGGTGTTGTTGAATGCCTGGATGGATTCGAGGTCAAGATGATTGGTGGGGGAGTCAAGCACGAGGGTGTTGGCGTCAGTCATCATCATGCGTGCTATCATGCATCGCATCTTCTCGCCTCCCGAGAGCACTGATGCCTTTTTCAGCACCTCTTCTCCTGAGAAGAGCATCTTTCCGAGGAATCCTTTGAGATATATCTCCGAACTGTCGTCGGAGTATTGTGACAGCCAGTCCACGAGATTCATGTCAGTGTTGAAGAATCCTGTGTTGTCAAGCGGCAGATAGGCTGTGGTGATGGTCTGTCCCCATTCATATGTGCCGGCATCGGCCTTGCGGTTGCCGGTTATTATTTCAAAGAGGGCGGTCATGGCGCGCGGATCGTGGCTCAGGAATGCGATCTTGTCACCTTTCTCCACCTGGAAGTTCACATCCTTGAACAGGATCTCGCCGTCGATGCTTGCCGACAGCCCTTTCACTTCGAGTATCTTGTTGCCGGGTTCGCGGTTGGGGGTGAATATTATGCCCGGATAGCGGCGTGACGAGGGCTGTATCTCCTCCACGTTGAGTTTTTCGAGCATCTTTTTGCGTGAAGTGGTCTGTTTTGATTTGGCCACATTCGCGCTGAATCGCTGTATGAATTCAAGCAGCTCTTTGCGCTTTTCCTCCGCTTTTTTGTTGGCCTGCTGTTGCTGGCGCAGGGCGAGCTGTGACGACTCGTACCAGAAGCTGTAGTTTCCGGCAAAAAGTGTCAGCTTGTTGTAGTCTATGTCGAGAGTGTGCGTGCACACCGAGTCAAGGAAGTGGCGGTCGTGGCTCACCACAAGCACAGTGTTCTCGAATTTTGACAGGTAATCTTCCAGCCATGCCACTGTGTCGAGGTCAAGGTCGTTGGTGGGCTCGTCGAGAAGCAGGTTGTCGGGATTGCCGAACAGGGCTTTGGCAAGAAGCACACGCACCTTTTCATTTCCGCTCATGTCGCGCATCAGGCTATAGTGCTTGTCCTCCTTGATGCCGAGGCCGCTGAGCAGGGCGGCCGCCTCGCTCTCGGCGTTCCATCCTTCAAGTTCGGCGAAGCGTTCCTCAAGCTCCGAGGCGCGGATGCCGTCGGCATCTGTGAAATCCTCCTTGGCGTAGAGCGCGTCCTTCTCCTGCATGATGTCCCACAGCACTGTGTGTCCGCGCAACACGGTTTCGATCACTGTGCAGTCGTCAAATTTGAAGTGGTCCTGCTCCAGAACGCTCATTCGTTCGCCGGGTCCCTGGGTCACTGTGCCGTGAGTCGGGCTGAGCTGGTCGCTGAGTATGCGCATGAGAGTCGATTTCCCGGCTCCGTTGGCCCCGATTATGCCATAACAGTTGCCCGGGGTGAACTTGAGGTTCACATCCTGAAACAGAACTCTCTTGCCGAATTGTATCCCTAAATTGTTGACAGCTATCATATAACCTTGAATTATCTCGTGTATGTCTTGATTTTCAAGGTGCAAAGGTACAAAAAAATTCTTACTTATCAGCCATTCCTTTCACATAGCCTGTCAGGAAATTGGTCAGGTAGACTGTGAAAAGCGGGAAGACTATCATGCCGGCTATGGGAAGTATGACCGCCACGATCTTTCCGGCGGCTGTCACCGGTGAGATGTCGCAGCCCACCGTCGACATGTTCATGAGTGCCCACCACAGTGCCGACCAATAGGAAGTGACCTGATAGTTGACAGGTTGCTCCATGGCATAGAATATCAGGGAGCAGAAATAAGTGATCATGAGCAGAATCACTATATATGACATGAACAGGCTTGTGACGGCGTTGCTCGACAGATACCCGATCACGATCGACATTGCCAGCGCGCCACGGGCCAGCGGTATGAAACGCACGAAGTAAAGCACATCGCCCGACAGCTGCATCCCCGTGAGATTGATTATGTTGAGATAGGGAATTGAAAGCAGCAGGAACGCGAGTCTCCGCCTCACGAACGACCATTTCCTGTCGCTATAGGTAAGCTCAAGAAAGAAATCGGCGATAAAGAAGACGCACACCCATAACTGGAATACCATGTAGGAATGATTCTCCAGAAAATCAACTTTCTCGAACGTGTCCACCGATATAAAGACTATAAGCAATACCGATAACACAAGCACGATGAGATTCATGACCTCGATTATCCGGGGCCTTCGCGGCTTTTCAGGCGCGGCTGTTGAAACGTTCGTGGCGGCTGACGACATAGTGATGAGCTGTATTTATGATTTTAAAACAACTCATCCTTAGGATATGTTTGTGCTTTATTGCCCCAAGATATTTGCTATATCTGATGGATGTGTATGTAATAGCTTGATAATAAGGACAGTAGCATAGGGGGGGGGTAATTGCAGCTTGTCGCGGAGCATTGCCATTATGCGGGCTTTGTGTTTCTTCACCGTTATTTCGGCAATGTCAAGCCTCTTGGCGATGTCGGCATTCCTGAGCCCCTCTACAAAACTCATCCGCAGTATTGCGCGGTCCTTCTGTGGAAGCGACTCTATGGCGTCATAGAGCATGTCGAGGGTCTCCTGTTCGAGTATTGCTACATCAAGGTCGGGAGTGCACTGCTCAATGGTCCCCGATCCGAGATAATTGTTGCGGGAATTGTGTTTTCTCAGCAGGCTTATCGAGCTGTGGAATATGCTTTTGAGGATATATGAATACCACGCCATGGAGTTCACGAACCTGTGACGTTCGTTGTACGAGTCCATTACGGCATCCTGCACACAGTCCTCTGCAAGATATGACAGTTCCTCTCCGAGTTGTCTTGACGCATAAACAAGCAGTCCGGGATACAGATGTTCGTAGAATGCTTCGAGTCTGCCGGAACGAAAGGTTTTGTAGATGTGGTCATAATCAAACACGTTGCAAATTTAGTGATTTATATTATTACTGTCCGCTAAACCATAAAATAGTGAGTCCAACTTCTTGAACGGCAG
>CAJURI010000010.1:0-26134 GCA_910588795.1 uncultured Duncaniella sp.
GAGTCTGTCGAATATTTTGGTTAGCCCTGCCACGGAACTACGCCGCTGCCCCCATATTCTGTAGTTTTTAAGATTGATCCCCGCCGTGCCAGGACAAGGAGTCTCAAAGCTACAAAAAATTCCCCTGCCGATGCTTCGACAGGGGTCATTTTTATGGCGCCCGCAAGGGTCATTCTTATTTCGCCCAAAGGGGTCAGTCCCGCGTGCCCGAAGGGGTCAAACGCACGCGCCTTTTCCATCGGAGTCCCGGCGGTAAGTCAGCGCCAGATATACCGTTTTTTCCTCGACCTTGAACAGGCGCGCCAGCTTTGCCCGCGCCTCGTTGCTCACTTTGATGTAACTCTCTGTTGTTCTCATATCCTTTTACATTGGGTTCAAACTGTTTTAATTCCGTGTTCCCTTTGTCCACCTCGGCATTTTTTTGTATCTTTGGCGGCTGTAACCTCGGTAACACGCTGCAAAGATAATAGGAAATTTCCTAATACAAAAATTTTTGGTAGGATTTTTTCTAATGGATTATTAAAACAGTCTGAAACAGAATGATATTAGAGCGACTTAAACAGTACATGGATTATAAGGGCATAACGGTGGCTGCCTTTGAGCGAAGCATCGGAATGGCTAATGCCTCTTTTGGCAAATCCCTGAAAAAAGGCGGTGCCATAGGTACAGACAAATTAGAAAATATCCTAACAATATACCCCGACATTTCCCCACTTTGGTTATTGCGTGGAGTAGGGGAGATGTTGCTCCCTGACCCGGAGCACCCAGAAAAGCAACCACCATCGGCACCAACATACCTCCTCGACATGATTAAGGAAAAGGATCAGATAATCCGCCAACAAGCCGAAGAACTGGGAGAACTCAGGGAAAAACTTAAAAACGCACAGGCCGGAAAAAACGAGATTACGCACCACCATGCCCAGGCTCCGGTCGAAGTTGCTCCCTGATGTACTTTTGTAAAAAATATAAAATAAGTTCTTGCCCGCTAAATTGATATGCTTACGGTTATTGTTATATTAGTTGCTGTTGCTCTCGTGTGGAAGTTTACGCCAAACCCCGCAAACAAAAGAGCCGCCGGCATGATGTTTCAAATGCTGGAGTCTTTTCATATCATTGACACTACTGTAAATCTTGACATCTTTACCCAGCGCCTTGATTTACTCAGTCAACTTGCCTCGACGCTCCCGGCTAATGCGGGCAAAAGCAAAAGTGCAGATATGGCGTTACGGGCATATTCCGATAAATATAATAGACCCATTTCCCCAACCATTCGACAAATTCTCAATCAGCCGCAAATTGCCACCTCAACAAAGTTCAGAGATGAGGCGGCCACAGCATTTTTTCTACGCTCCTGCAATAAACTGGAAACTGAAATTAAAACTCTTAAAACCTCAAACGCAAGGCAGCGACGTGTAACGCAAGCCCACGAACTTGCTGACATCATTGTTGACCGTCTGTATTCTGATGAGCAACAAAAATACATTGATTGCATTCATGGCGAACTTGCGCGTCTATCTGGCTCGACCTCCCTACACCCCCTATAAGGGGTCTAAATAGGGGAGATTCCTGTTTTTCAGCGTGTTTTTTGAGCCATTAAACGCATTTAACGCACATTATCAGTAACTTAAATATATTTCAACAGCGTTTTTAACGAGGTCTATTTTGGTATTAAAGGGGTGTTTATCGCTTCAAAATCGCCGTTTTCGGCGGTCATTTTGTCCGTATGGGGGTGCGTACCTATGTGCCGGAGTACCCCCAACTGTATCCCCAACTGTATCTCCAACCCCATTTTTTAGACGAAACGGGCACGATTTCCACCACTCCCCCACCCTCGGTTTGACCCTCCCGAAGCAGGGCGCTGCCGGAGCCATTTAACAGCCGATTTAACGCCTGTGCCGTCCGCCGGATCACTCGTGCGCATGGGCGCGCTGCTCTCGTCGCTCCCCTACTCTGCCGACCAACCGGCACAATGTCCCACAAACGCCGTAAACGCTTGAATTTCGCGCTCTCTGCCCGGTCCCGGCTCATTCTACCGGCGCACAACGAAAGCGGCCACACAGCCGGCGAAAACCAGCCATGCAGCCACTCAATATTAAAGCCAATTAAAGCCCGATTAAAGCTCCGTTAAACACCGATTAAACGGACGGCCCCCAAAATTCAACCCGGATTAAAGCAAATTCAACTTTTTGCACGTTTCGTTTTTCGCGCCCGACCACCTCCGACACCTCAAAACCCACTGAAAACCAAAGCATTTCACCGCCGACCGACATTCACACCGATGCTCGCTTCATTTTCATGCCCATACAATATAAAGCATACACAATCATTATCATTAAATCACATATGTCACTCAAATCAATCAAAGGCTCATGCATCCCCCTGAAGCTTAAGCTTGCGGGATTGCTCCTATGCCTGTTTGCGTCAAGTCCGTGCCTTACATCGGCACAAACAAATGACAGGCAACCGATAACTTACAGTTGCGAAAAAGAGAAACTCGCCAAAGCGCTCAGTGAGGTGGAACGCCGTTCCGGCTATTACCGTCTGCAGTACCTGAGCGACGATGTTGCCCCTTACCGTGTTACAGCCAAACTCGACAAGGCAACAATCAACACAGCCGTAAGTGAGCTGTTGAAATCCACACCGCTGCGCTATAATGTAAGAGGCCGCTACGTGGAGATATACAATCCAAAAGAGAAAAGCGGCAAAACCCTCAACATATCCGGCAATGTGACCGACGAGGAAGGTGAACCACTGGCAGGAGCGATAGTCACCGTAGAAGGCACTGACAACGGAACCGTGGCTGACGCTGACGGCAATTTCTCACTTAAGGCCAACACCGTGCGGTCTGTGCTGACAGTGAGTTATGTAGGCATGCACCCTTATGAACAGGCCCTGACAGAATCAGACACTAAGAAAAAACTTAGAATAGTGCTCAAACCCGCAGTGGAAATGATGAGCGAAGTTGTCGTGACCGGTTATCAGACTATATCCAAAGAACGTGCCACAGGCGCATTCGCCAAAATCGACACCGAAACGCTCAAGACACAACGCATAGCATCGATCGACAACATACTTGAGGGCCATGTTGCCGGATACAGCGATGGAATAATCCGAGGCGCGAGTACCCTGAGCGCAGTTACCACTCCGCTATACGTGATAGACGGATTCCCTGTCGAAAACACAAGAAACAACGGCTACGGCAAATGGGAGGAGAGTGTGCCCGATCTCAACATCGAGGACATCGAGAGCATAACCGTGCTCAAAGATGCCGCCGCAGCTTCGATCTACGGAGCCCGCGCAGCCAACGGAGTGATAGTAATCACAACAAAAAAAGCCGCCAGAGACAAAGTCAATGTGTCATTTTCAGCCAATCTCACCTGGCAGCCTTACCGCACATACACAGGCCATCTGCTTGATTCAAAGACCATGGTGGAACTGGAGAAGGAATACGCGTCTCTTATTCCCGGACTGTCGGGCGACGGAGCCGCAGCCTATGCTGAAAAATATCTTAAGGACAAGGAGTACACCACACCCGGCATGACAGCGATACTCAAAGGAATAGCCGGCCAAATGTCACAAAGCGAAGTAGACAGCACACTCAAAGGGTATGCCGAAGCCGGCAACGCTTATCAGGACGCTGTAGACAAATATGCAAAAAAAAGATCCGTTCTACCAGCAATACAATCTGCGCGTTGCTGCCGGATCCGCGACAAACAATTTCAACGGATCCTTCTCATACCGTCGAAATCAGGAATCGGACAAATACACACGCAACGAGACATTCGGAATATCCCTGCAGAACTCAACCGACATCACCAAATGGCTGCGCCTCGATCTCGGTGCATACATCAATTATGGAGATTCCCAGACTCAGAACTTCAACATGGACTATGCCTCCAGCATCTATGGTCCGTTCACCGTCACACCCTACTGGAACCCCGGAACACCCGACGCCCCAAACATCATAAGCGATGAAATGCGTTACTCCGAGTCACAGATGCTGACACTCAAAGATTACTACAACAACTACGACCTTAGCATCAATCCTTACGACGAGCTCGGCATGGGACTGACAAAGAAGAAAGACCTCTCGGCCCGCACATATGCGAGACTCAACATAAAACTTGCCGACTGGATCAACCTCACCACACAGTTCCAATACGAGGCAGGAGAATACAAGACCAACAGATTCCGCGAAAAAGAGATGTTCGAGTCCCGCGACATGTTCCTGTGCTATGCTGTGCCTAAATTTGATGCCAACAAGACCATCGTATGGAATCTGCCTCAGGGAAACATATTCAAACAGGCCACCAACTCAACACGTGCCTACAATTTCCGAAGCCAGTTAGACATTCACAAGACCCATTCCGGCGTTCACGACATCACAGCACTCTTCGGATTCGAGATGAGACAGAACAAGATCAATTATTCCGACAATACCCTATATAACTACGACCCAGACCTGCTGACACATACAATGGTAGATGCAGCCGCACTCAAAAACGTAGGTGGCTACTGGAGACGCGGCACATGGTCGGACACAGATATCGCAAAAGTCTACGAGCTCACCAACCGGTATGTGTCGATCTACGGAAACATAGCATACACATTCGATGACCGATACTCCATCACCGGATCTCTCCGATGGGACCGCACCAACCTGTTTGCCACAAGCTCCAAATATCAGGACAAGCCTATATGGAGCGTGGGAGCGGCGTGGCGTATCGACAAAGAGAAATTCTTCAATGTTGACAAGATCAATATGCTCAAACTGCGTGCAAGCTATGGCATCGGCGGTAATATAGCCAAGACAGCAGCCCCATACCTCACCGTCAAATATCAGTCGAACAATAATGTGGGAGGCACACAAGGCAGCATCCTGTCACGGCCCAATCCTGACCTGAGATGGGAAAAGACAACTACCACCAACATAGGCATCGACTTCGCAGCGTTCAACAACCGTCTGAACGGATCGTTCGAATACTATTTCAAGAAGGGCACCGATCTGCTGTGCCAGACCAACGGTGTAGCCTGGGAAGGATTCGGCACAGGAATCACCAACTGTGTGATAAACAACGGGCGCATGGACAACCGGGGCTTTGAAATAAGTCTGCGCGGCACCATATACGCTGACCGCGACTGGAGCTGGTCAGTCAATGGAGTGCTCGGATACAACAAGAATGAAGTGAAACATGTTAACATAACCGCACCTACACTTCAGAACCTCATAGCCAACCCCACCGGTTATCCGCGCGTAGGAGTGCCACTGCAGTCAATATATGCATACCACTGGGCCGGACTTGACGAGAACGGCATACCATGCATCTACGACAAGTCAGGGGAACTCGTGAAACGCAAAAACATGAACGATCCCGAGGAAGTCTACAGTGCCGGATCATTGGTGCCCATCTGCAGCGGATCTATAGGGACAAACCTACGCTTCCGCGATTTTGAGTTCTCGGCAATGATGCTATACGCATGCGGACACAAAATGAGAAATGGTCTCATTCCATACATGAGCGGAGGTGTCTACTGGGGGACAGCAGGGATGGCCAACAGATGGCAGAAACCAGGTGACGAGAACACCACAAATGTGCCACGCTACCTTCCGTGGGAACATCCTGACTACAATCAGTACGACGGAGACTTCTATGAATACGCCGACATAAATGTGCTCGATGCATCCAACTGGCGACTTCGCAACATATCCCTGTCATACAGCATACCAAGACCGATATGCAGAAAGGCATATATGTCGAACGTAAGGGTGATGATAGGTATGGAGAACGTGCTGACGATCGCCAAAAGCAAAGAAGCCAAATATCTGCTTGGAGGTTACAACCGACCCAACTACACATTCGGCATAAATGTAAATTTCTAACAAATCACAGCAATGACAATCCATAAAACGCTTATAGCCCTTGCATTGATAGCAGGTATGCTCATGACCTCGTGCAACGACTATCTCGACATAAAACCAAAAGGTGACAAGATCCCTGAGACACTCACTGACTATGAAGCACTCCTGAGAGGTGAGACCATGCTCAATCCCATAGCATACATGCCTGTGCTCCAGGCACTCTATCTCATGAACGATGCCCAGAGGAACAAGATGATGCTCAACACCAAGAACCTGACCACAGCCAACTATATGTGGGACGAATCGGCCGACCGCATCGCTCTAAACAGCGGAAGCGAACAGTTCCTGGACTTCACCTACAGCGGCATAGCCTGCTGCAATCTCATACTTGACGGAGTTCCACAGGTATCGGGATGCGACGAGAACGAACGCCGTGAGCTCATAGCATATGCCAGAACAATACGTGCGTACAACTACCTGATGCTTGTCAACTACTATGCCGACACTTATTCGGCATCGACGGCTTCCGCCACACTCGGAGTCCCGGTGATACTGTCATCGGATCCCAACGCTCATCACGAGCAGATGACTGTCGGAGCCATATATGACTTCATTATCACGGAGATCAAGGACGCATTGCAAAATGGGCTTCCCGACACGGCAATGACTATACTACACCCGTCGAAAGGGGCGGCCCACGCCATGCTCGCAAGAGCATATCTCATGATGGGACGCTTCGATGATGCTCTGACCGAAGCCGAGGCCGCACTGACAGCCAACTCTGCACTATACGACTGGAATGCCTTTTACAATGCAAACGCTGTCAACATAGAAAAGCCTACATCATATGCCTTGATGCAAAGCCCTATGGGGTATGATTATTGCGAAAATTATTTCTTCCGTCACGGTGACGGTCCTTCAACCATGGGACAATGCGTACCGGGAACCAACACATTCGCCGGTCCGAACATGGTGCTCTCAAGAGGTGGACAGTTTGAGGATGGTGACGCCAAATTCATGGCCCGATGGAAGAAACGCACACAAGGCATCGACACATTCTATTACGCCACATTACGCGGAGCCCAGAACATGGGAGGCGTCACCACTGTGGAGATGTATCTCATAAAGGCTGAATGTCTCGCGCGCGACGGACAGACTGATGACGCCATGGATATCGTGAACGATATACGCAAGACACGTATCCGCCCCGACAAGTACACCGACAAGAGCGCGTCGTCCAAAGCCGAAGCCATGGAAATTATACGCACCCTCAAGGACAATGAGCTTGCCATGACCCTCATCCCGTTCATGGATGCACGCAGGTTCAATGCCGAAGGCACCTATGCACGCACCATGACAAAGACCGTCGACGGCGTGACATATACCCTGAGCCCGAATTCACATCTATGGACCATGGTATTCCCCGCCAACGCAATGGAAAACTGCGGCAACGGATCAGTCCAACAGAATTCAAAATGACAATGTTTGATAAATGAGCTGAATCCAAGTTCATCATTAATAAAGTTCAGTCCTTGCGTGATGCCGGGACTGAACTTTTTTAATATGCAGTAGATGAAATATTGGATGGAAATCATTAACTTTGCAACTAAAATAACCAAGAAACATTCCGACACATGAAATCTATATACCGCACCGCACTTCTCGGCATGGCAGCTGCAGTTGCCGTATCATGCTCCGACAATGGATCGCAGTGGCATCTCAACGGCTCTATCGAGGGTCTCGGCGAAAACGATGCAATAGTACTCGAAGGCAACAACCAGGGCTACTGGTATGTCATAGACACAATACATCCCTCCAAAGGGGGTGAGATCAAATATGCCGGCGATGTCCACGGGTATCCCGACATATTCCGCCTACGCATCGGCGAAAGTTCGGTATATTTCCCCATCGACAGCATCGAGACAGTCACCATCAACGCCACCGCTCCCGACATATCCACCAACCACAGGCTGTCAGGATCACCGCAGGCTGTCAACCTCGCCAAAGTGGACAGCATAATCACAGCATCAGCCGCACGCAACGGGGTAAACGCTGTGGTAAATGACGAGAATATGAAGCGTGATCTCGGAAAGATGATCCTTGCCAACCCCTCCGACGTGGTGAGCTACTACATAATAAGCAAAAGCATCGGCGGCAAACCGCTGTTCAACCCTACTGTTGCATTTGACCACAGGATCATCGGAGCCGTGGCCAATTCTTTCAATCAGTTCCGGCCTGACGATCCGCGCACAAAATATCTCGCAAATCTTTATCTGAGAAACCGCAAGCCCGGACAGATCAAGACTGACGGACCAAAGATCGAGGCCAAATTCGTAAAGGCTTTCGAAATAGAACTTTTCGACCAGACCGGAAAGAAGCATTCACTGCTTGAGCTCACCGAGAGCGGCCGCCCCGTGATACTGAATTTCACAGCCTATGCCACAGAATGGTCACCGGCATTCAACGTAGAGCTGAACAAAGTGTACGAGAAATACCGTCAGCAGGGCCTCGAGATATATCAGGTCTCTGTCGACGAGAACGAATACGCCTGGAAACAGACAGCCAAGAACCTGCCGTGGATCACTGTGCTCAACAATGTAGCCGAAGGCGGGAAAGTGTTACAGCAGTATAACGTAGGAGCACTCCCCACAACATTCGTATTCAACCGCAATGGCGAACTGGTGCAGCGCGTACTTGATATCGACGATCTCGACTCCGCAGTAGCTAAATGTCTGTAGCGGATAGTCCATCAATCTGTCACACATACTGTTGTGAGGACATTTTATAAGATTCTCCGTTCCATATCAGTCATATTGCTGGTGCTGCCTCTGGCAGTGCCGGCTTTGCTATATATATTGCTCTCCATACCCGGCGTACAGAACGCATTGGGCCATCGCGCAGAGAAAGAACTTACCTCACTATTAGGCACCAGAGTAAGCATAGGGAAAGTTGAGTTCCTGCCTTTCACACGCATAGTACTCAAGGATGTCACCGTCAATGACACCACAGGGCGGCAGGCACTCCGAATAGGCCATCTCGGAGCAGGCATGAGCCTGAGCGAATCATTGTGGAACAAACGGCCGGTGATCACATATGCCGAAATCATCGATCTTGAAGCGCGACTGTGGCGCGACTCCATAGGCTCTCCCCTTAACATAGATCCCATAATCGCACGATTCAAAAAGAAAGAACCGTCGAAAGAATCACCGTTCGATCTGGCTGTCAACATGGTTGTGATACGCAGATCATCCCTGACTTACGACGTCGTCTCGGCTCCGGCCAAGGGGGACAGCACATTTGACGCATCCCACATCTCGGTAAGCGGGATCAGAGCCGACCTAAGGGCCCCGCGCATATCCAACGGGGTCATCGACGCGGAAATAAAACGCATGGGGGCCATAGAGAAGTCAGGCCTGACACTCCGCTCGCTTTCGGGAAAACTGTACATGGACAAGCAAAAGGCTATAATTGCCGACCTGTCAATCCAGCTGCCCAACTCCTCCATAGCATTCGACAATATAGAGACCGCATGCTCACCTCTTGACAAAGGATTCGACTACAGGGACATCCACACCAGGATAGCACTGCTTCCGGACGCATATATCTCGACTACCGACATCACCCCTCTCCTGCCGGAACTCAAAGGGCTCGACCTGACCGCCGATCTGGAGATCGACACCGAGGGCGACGCCAACAGGATCGACATAAACAGGCTCGACGTGTCATTGCGCAATAACGACTCCCGAGTCCACCTTTCCGGCGCAGTGTGCGGTTATAACCACGGACGCGACTCTCTGACGTTTGACCTCGACCATGTGAGCATGAATTTCAACATGCCGTCGGTACTCGCAACGATGAGACGCTTCGGAAACAGCGGAGCAAAACTGACCGACAGGCTGAAACCGCTCTCAAGCCTTGGCGACATCAATCTGCTCGGACAGATATCGGCCACAGTGAGGAGCCTTGATTTCAAAGGTTCGATAATCACCTCAAGCGGAAGCGTGGACATCGATGCAGGAGTGATGCGCCGCTCTCCCGAATCACCGCTGCTTATCGACGGGGTGCTGGTGGCATCTGACCTCAATCCGTCAGGGCTGCACGCCAAGCTGGCACCGCTCACCGGACTGACTCTGGAATCGACTGTCGACCTTTCCATAGGGCGCAACAGAAATATCAACGGCACTGCCGAAATAAACATTGCCTCGGCAATATGGGACGGCACGGCATACAGCGACATAACAGGCTCAGCCAACTTTTCAGGCAGGCATATCGATCTGACAGTTGACAGCAATACACCCGAAGCGGACTTCTCGATACGCGGAGGATATGACAACAGCCAGGAGAAACCGCTGACCGAACTTTATGCCGACATACGCAACATATCCCTTTCACCATTCATTTCCAAAGGCGCATACAAGGACTATGATATCTCTGCCGAAGTGGATGCATCCGTCTTAGGAGGGAATCTCGACCAAATGGAAGGATGGGTCAATATCAGCGACATAGGTTTCATAAACCATAATGACAACCGTCACATAGACCTGGATCTTGTGAGCATACGGTCGGAGATCGCAGACTCATCCCGCACCGTGTCAGTGAAAGGGGGACCGGTAGAGATGACACTGAAAGGAGAATTCTCGTATCCGGGACTCGTAAAGGACATGAAACAGCTTACAGCCAAGGTGTTCCCTGCCCTCCTGCCTGAAGATCACGCCGAAGGGAATATAACCTCACAGGCCGACCTGAACATAACCATTAACCCCGACACTGCCATATCACGCTTCTTTAAGCTTCCGGTAGAGGTAATACACCCCATCCAGCTTGAGGCATCGACAAGCACTCTTGACAATGAAGCCAGGCTGCTCCTCAGCGCGCCTTATCTCAAGCAGAAGGACAAACTGATAGAAGAGACCACCCTTACAGCGACATTAGATGCCGGCGACAGCACGTGCAATGTGGGGTTCAATACCCTTGTGCCCACCAAAAACGGGCAGATGGACCTGAGAATCAAATCGGCAGGAGCCAACAACGTGCTTGACACCGACATCAACTGGCACATAGACCGCAAAGCTGAATTCAGCGGAGACATATCATTCGCATCGACATTCTCCAGAGACGAAGACAACGTCCTTACGACGGACATAAAGGTCGCACCCGGCAAAGTGGTGTTCAACGACTCGGTATGGAATGTCACGCCGGCAGAGATAGCAGTCCGTCCTGAAGAAATCAGAATCAACAATCTCGGGGCATCGCGCAGCGGGCAGACACTTGCCATCAACGGAGTCGCCGGAGTTGACTCGCTGAGCCGTCTGGAAGTCGTGCTCGACCATATAGACCTCGACTACGTGTTCGAGACACTCGCGCTGAGCGATGCCGTGAAATTCGGAGGCATAGCCACAGGCAGGATATTCGGAGAATCACTTCTCTCGAAGGACCCTATACTTTACACCCCGCGTCTGCTCGTCGACGGGCTGAGCTATAACAACTGCAACTTCGGACTTGGAGACATACACAGCTGGTGGGACAACAACACCAAAACTATTACAATAGGAGCGGACATAACGCAGAACAACGGCAAACACTCCATAATCACGGGCACCATAATGCCTCTTAGCGAAGAACTCGACTTCAATTTCTCTGCCGACGAAGCTCCGTCGGCATTCATGCTACCGTTCATGTCGGCATTCACATCCAAAGTCGACGGGCTCATATCCGGCGACGCACGCCTGTTCGGGACATTCAAGGACCTGGATCTCATCGGCGACATATACGTCAAGGACCTGAGCATGAAACTTGACTTCACAAACACGGTGTACACTGTCTCGGATTCAGTACATATCACACCCGGCATCATATCGTTCAAGGATGTTGAGATCAGGGACAGATACGGCAACTGCGGCAAGCTCACCGGAGAAGTCACACACAGATATTTCCATGACCCGACGTTCAAATTCAACATCACGGATGTCAGAGACATGCTAGTGTATGACGTAGGCGAGCATGACACCGAGGATCCGTGGTACGGAAGGATCTACGGATCAGGATCAGCAGCCGTGAAAGGCGTGCCGGGCAAAATCGATATAGGAGTGAACATGCGTACAGCCGCAAAGTCAACATTCACATTCGTGCTCAGCGATGCGGAACAGTCGGTGGAATATGACTTCATAACCCTGCGCGACCGCGACAAGGGGAAGAAAGATTCCATAGCGGCACTTGACCCGACACCTCTTATAGTAAGACAATTGCGTGAACGCATAAAGAAAGAGGAACAAGGCGCGCCCACAGTGTATGCCATGGAGTTCAATGTTGACATAACCCCTGACGCCACGCTCAACCTCATAATGGACCCCATAGGGGGCGACAAGATCACTGCGCACGGTTCGGGACATCTCCGCATGAACTACGCATCCGACGGGGAATTGGAGATGTACGGGGAATACACTCTTAACCGCGGCTCGTACAATTTCACGCTTCAGGACATAATCATAAAGGATTTCACTATCCTTGAAGGGAGCAAAATAACATTTCTCGGTGATCCGTATGCCGCTCAGCTGAACATACGTGCGGCATACTCCCTCAATGCCAATCTCAGCGACCTTGACGAATCATTTCTCGAGGACCGTGAACTGACACGCACCAATGTGAAAGTAAACGCAATAATGATCGTGACAGGAGATATGCGGCAACCTGACATAAAGTTTGACCTCGAATTCCCGACACTCACCGCCGACACATACCGCAAGGTCCGCTCAATCATTTCGACTGATGAAATGATGTCACGGCAGATCATATATCTGCTTGCCCTCAACCGGTTCTACACGCCGGAATACATGGCAACGACCCATGGCAACGAACTTGTGTCAGTCGCATCCTCCACCCTCTCCTCACGCCTGGGATCCATGCTCGGACAGCTCAGCGACAACTGGAGCATAGCACCTGCCATACGAAGCGACCGCGGCGACTTCTCCGACGTCGAGGTCGATGTGGCATTGTCAAGCCAGCTGCTTGACAACCGTCTGCTCTTCAACGGCAATCTCGGATACCGCGACAAATCGCTCAACAACAACAGTTTCATCGGCGATTTTGACATACGCTATCTGCTCAACCGGCACGGCACCATACAGCTCAAAGCCTACAACCGCTACAATGACCAGAATTATTACCTGAAAAGCGCACTCACCACGCAGGGTGTAGGAGTGGTGTTCAAGCGTGATTTCGACAATATATTCTCATTCCTCCGTCCTATAAAAAACAAGCTCAAGAAGCAGAGGCAAGAGAAAAACGATTCCATCAAGGCCAAAAACGGCACAACGGGCATAACGATACCTAACGATACCGTCAATAAAAAGCCAACACGCTTTGAAGTAAAATTCGACGAAGAACTGGAGATCAAAAAATGAAAGCAGGCGAGGAATTTCCCCACCTGCTTTTATAGGCAATGGACCGATCTCACTTACATCACGCCATGTAAGCGTTTCACTTTATAGACTTTTCCGGGTAATGCATCTATATCATATTCGTATGTGCGCAATACTGTAGGATATCTTACCATGGTCTCGGGAGATACCTCTACAGTTTTGACTTTTACATTCCGCAACAATGGATTGCCGCATTCTCCCTCAGCCTCACACAATCCGTCACCCATGAGCGGGACATACGAACGGATGCGCAACCTGCCACCTATATTTGATTTTATTGACGCTTCCGAGAGTTGTCCTCCGCGCCATGACATATCCACTTCAAAATTACCGCGAGCCTTCAGCCCGTTAACACACCCTTCCGACCACGAGTCAGGAAGAGCTGGCAGCAGATGCAACGCCCCGTCATGACTTTGCAGCAGCATCTCCGCCACTCCTGCAGTAAAGCCATAGTTGCCATCAATCTGAAATGGCGGATGAGCATCAAACAGATTCGGGTAAAGCCTGCCCTCCTCTCCTGAATCAAGAAATTTATTCTTATCGCCGGGAAGGAGCGTTATCATGTTACGTATGATACGGTCAGCATGATTCCCGTCAAGCAAACGGGCCCAAAGATTGATTTTCCAGCCTATGCTCCAGCCCGTAGCCATGTCGCCACGCTGCATAAGCGTAGTCTCCGCAGCCTTGAATGCCGCCGGTGCGACAGAGGGGGTTATCTGACTACTCGGATACAGTCCATATAGGTGAGAGACATGCCGATGCTGATCACGAGGATTATCGGCATCAGCGAGCCACTCCTGCAACTGTCCGTGACGTCCCACGCGCATAGGAGACAGACGGTCGATAGCATCCTGTAATTTTTCCCGGTACTCCTTATCTATCCCAAGAGCTTCTGCAGCCATTTTTGTATTGTTAAGCGCGTCATAAGCAATCTGGTTGTCCATTGTGCATCCTGCAGTGATGTACGACTCGGTATATCCGTGCTCGGGCGACATAGAAGGAGCTGTGACAAGATATCCTGAAGATGGATGCTCCACAAGATGGCTCAGATAGAAATCAGCAGTCCCCTTTATTACAGGATAATACTTTGTAAGGAATTTTTTATCTCCGGTGAAAAGATAATGCTCCCACAGGTGGGTGGCGAGCCACGCCCCTCCATTAGGCCACATGCCGAATGCAGCAAAATCGATCGGCCCGGTCACCCGCCACAGATCCGTATTGTGATGGGCCACCCATCCGTCAGCACCATAAAGCACCTTGGCAGTTATCGCTCCGGTCTTTGACAGATCCTCGATCATATCGAACAACGGTTGATGGCATTCCGACAGGTTGGTTACTTCCGCAGGCCAGTAATTCATCTCCGTATTGATATTGATAGTGTATTTGCTGTCCCATGGAGCATGCTGGCTTGCATTCCATACACCTTGTAAGTTGGCAGGCTGGCCTCCGGGCTGGGACGCGGAAATAAGTAGATATCTCCCATACTGAAACAACAGTGCCACAAGCGACGGATCATAATCGAATTTGAAATTCTGCACTCTCCTGTGGGTCTCATCCGCTGATTCAGATGTTGACGGAAGCCTCAGACTGACACGGTCAAACTGCTCTTTATAAGCACTGATATGCTCTTCCAATGCTTTCGGAAAACCCTTTTTACTTGCTACAGAAAGGATGTGCTCCACCTCTCGTTCCGGCTTTCCGCTTATATCATGATAGTTCACATAATTGGTTGCCGAAGCAATATATAGCGTAGCCTCTGTGGCATCCGAAACATCAACCGAAGATCGAGTGCCAGAAAGAGCTCCGTCAGTCACAACCCTTATGCCACACACAGCACGTAATCCTCCCGGCACACCTTCCTGCTCGACTCCCGGTATGGTCACAAGCATGCATCCACGTTTAGTCTTTACTGATGATCCTTCAGGAGCGTTATAACCCAGTCTGAAATTCAGAGCACCGGGACGATCGGCTGCGATATTTACCATCACTATCCCATCGGGCAATGAAGCGATAGCCTGGCGTGTATATGTGACACCGTCTGATTTATAGCTCACTTTTGCCACAGCCCGATTCAAATCAAGTTCGCGAAAATATCCTGACACAGAATCTTTGCTGGAGAATGTCAACGTCGCCTCCCCCAACGTAAGATAACGCATCCCATGCTGCGGTGACATATAATATCTGGCTATAAGATCCTCGGCTTCCTTTGTTCTGTTCTGAAAAATGAGTTTTCTGATCTCTTCAAGATGTGAAATTCCGGCGGGATTATTATTGTCATAAGGACGTCCGCTCCAGAATGTCTCCTCATTGAGTTGAATGCGTTCTTCAGAAATGCCGCCATATACCATGGCTCCCATACGGGAATTACCCAACGGCAGAGCCTCGACCCATTCATTGGCAGGCGAGGAATACCATAAGCGCATCACATTATCGTCTGCTTTTGCCGAAATCGAAACAGCAAGAACAGACAACACCATAAAAACACGTGTAGTCAACATATTATTCATGCATTGTTATTTTTTACAAAAATAGCCATCTTCATTCATATACCAACCAACATGTGACAAATAAGCATCTAATTGGTAGACTATAACCATGTTTTATGCATGCCTGTTACATATATGAATAAAAATAAGCCACGGGATAAACAAATACACATATTAATGAAACCATCACAAACTCATAACCAGCAATTAATTATTAATTTTGCGGACATATAAACCATTAACCGCTCTATCATGAAACCAGAGAAATTATTCTCCGCCATACTCGGCATGCTCCTTACAGCATGCATTTGCCCGGCCAACGGCACGGCTTCTACAATTACTGATGGAAACAACTATCCGGCAAGCGATCTCGGCAACGGAACATTCCGCAATCCTGTGATATGGGCTGATGTGCCCGACCTCTGTGTTATCCGTGTCGACAGCACATACTATATGGTAAGCACGACTATGCACATGTCGCCCGGCATACCTGTAATGCGGAGCTATGATCTGGTGAACTGGGAAATAATCAACTATTGCTATCCACAACTTGAGACCACCGATCCTTTCGCACTGAAAAACGGCAAAAACGATTATGCGGCAGGCTCCTGGGCATCAAACATACGATATGACAGGACTCTTAAACGTTTCTTCGTAATAACGGCCTGCCAATCAACGGGTAAGTCATACATATTCTCCACATCCGATATCGTAAACGGCCCATGGCACCGCAATGACATTGAAAAATGCTATGATCCCGGACTCCTGCTTGAAGGTCCGGAACGTGGCGACCGCAGATGGGTTCTATATGGACAGCAGCGCGAATGCTACCGTGAGATATTTGTAGACGAGAAAACTTTTGACGTAACCCTCGGACCTGAAATGATATGGAAAGAGGACTGCGATCACGAAGGACGTCCGGAAGTGTGGGTAGAGGGTGCCCAAAGCCTTATGATAGGTGATGAGATATATCTTTTCATGATCTCTCTGCGCGATGGGCGCACACAGATAGTGTGGAGAGGAAAAGACATAAACGACCCCGACTCATGGCAAGTGAGACGAGTGTTCTACAAGGGTCAGATCATTGACGGGAAAGGGAATGAAATCATGCCGTCAAGCGGCATAGCGCAGGGTGCCATCGTAGACACTCCCGACGGGAAATGGTATGCCCTGCTGTTTCAGGACAATGGAGCTGTCGGACGCATACCGGTACTTATACCTGTGAAATGGACCGACGACGGATGGCCCGTATTGGGCAACAACGGAGAAACTGTAGACGAGATACTTCCCAAGCCCGCAGCCCGAAACACAATCATGACAACCGACATAGTGACATCCGACAATTTCGACAATGAAGCCAGAAGGCTCATAATCCGGGAAGAGGACATGAACACTCCAGTCACATCGGGCCTGACTCTAAAGAAGCTGAATAAGATCATATCCGACAACTCCGACAATATGACAGCCATAGACTCCATTATATCCATTAACGAATATGGCTACAACGGATCAAACCTGAAGCTGCAATGGCAATGGAACCATAATCCCAACAATAATCTGTGGTCACTCACTGACCGAAAGGGATGGCTGAGACTAAAGGGCGGCGTCAGGGCCAAAAATATACGGGAGGCCCGCAACACACTCACACAGCGCACATTCGGCCCGCAATGCTCCGCTGTCACATATATCGACGCATCAGGGATGAAGGATGGTGACCATGCAGGACTGACACTTTTTGCCAACCGATACGGATATATAGGAATAACCATGCGCGACGGCATAAAGTACATAGAGATGAAACGAGCCACTGTTAAGGACGATTCCGAAGGGAAAGTCATAGCAGAATCACCCCTGAAAGGGAACAAGGTGTACCTTAAAGCCGAATGCGATTTCGGTTACGACAGGAAAGACATGGCCACATTCTCCTACAGCATGGACGGAAAAACATGGACCCGGCTCGGCGACACACTTAAAATGGTGTATGAATGGCCCGACTTCATGGGCTATCGTTTCGGACTCTTCTATTATCCGACATCCAATCTCGGAGGTCACGCAGATTTTGACTTCTTCCGGGTAAGCCACTGACCGTGAAAAGCGGGAAATGAAACACCGCTCTTGAAGAAATTGCCCTTGCTACAGCTATCTGTGACAAGGGCAAATCTTATATCCTGGTATTATGACACAAACTTATTTTCCGTCGATTATGGCAAACGCCTCGTCACGTCCGGCTGTGATACGTGACGAGTAATGTGCGTCACTGTTTACCGCCAGCGGTATTCCGGCAGACACCAGCCTTCTGATCACCCCTGGAGACGGGAACAATCTGGGCACATATGCAGCGATAACATCAGCGGAGGCTCCCACCGGAGCCGGATACGCCTTGGTATTTATTTCCACGATTATATCGGTCCCCTTCACGGCGTCAATGACGTCATCGATGTGTCGCCGGTACCACGGCTCTTCCTCGATGCCTGGAGCAAACGAGGAGGCATTGAATCCGATCTTGTCGAAATGGCCGAGGATATGGAAGCCGCCTTTGGCTATCATCTGCTGTGTGCGCTCATAGAATGTGTCGACCACATAACGGATATCGTTGTCAAAATAGGTCTTCATCTTACCGTTGAATTGCTCCGGACGACCGTCGACATCCACTTCCTTCCCGTCAGGAGAACTGATAAAGTGTATGGAACTCAACCTGTAATCAAGCGGGATGCTGTCAAAATACGGATTGGACGCACCCCACTTGTCTCCGAGGAAATCGATCTCCATCGAAAGATAAAGATTTATCACTCCGTCATAAAGGCTCTTTAGCCTGTTGAACTCTGCCACATATTCATCGACACACAGGGCCGACATGTTGCATGACGATGGAAGAGGTATGGGAGAATGCGGTGAAAAGCCGTAATGCTTCATGTCACAGGCCACAGCCTGCCTCGCCATAGCTTCCATAGTCTCTCGTCCGTCACAGAATTGAGTATGGGAATGGAAATTGTAGTCTCGTGTGGATGCAATGATTTTATGCAGATCAATCATAATTGTACCTTAGGAATTTCTCCTGTCCCGGAGAGTAGTGTTTACGAAAAAAATATTGTAATGTGTCCCATAGTCAGTAAAAATCAGGGCGGGTTGTGAGCACCCGCCCTGATTTCTATGCATTATTTTGCGGGAGCCGGAGGATTTGCTATGTTCTGACGCATATTGGTGTCCGACTCTATATTCTTCATCTTATAGTAATCCATGATCCCTAGATTACCGTTGATGAAAGCCTGAGCCATCGCACGCGGCAACTCGGCCTCGGCTTCGATCACCTTGGCACGGGCCTCCTGAGCCTTGGCACGCATTTCCTGTTCGAGTGCTATCGCCATAGCACGCCGCTCCTCGGCCTTGGCCTGAGCAATGTTCTTGTCAGCCTGAGCCTGATCGATCTGAAGAGCCGCACCGATATTCTTTCCTATGTCTATATCGGCGATATCGATTGACAGAATCTCAAATGCGGTGCCTGAATCAAGCCCTTTGCGCAACACGAGTTTGGAGATGTTGTCAGGATTCTCAAGTACCTGCTTATGGCTCTCGGACGAACCTATGGATGACACTATGCCTTCTCCGACACGTGCAAGCACCGTATCCTCTCCGGCACCACCCACAAGCTGCCTGATGTTGGCTCTTACAGTCACACGGGCGATCGCTATAAGCTGGATGCCGTCCTTAGCGACAGCCGTGACATGTGGGGTCTCTATAACCTTGGGATTGACTGACATCTGCACGGCCTGAAACACGTCACGTCCGGCAAGATCAATGGCGGTAGCCATCTTAAAGCCGAGATCGATATTGGCCTTGGAAGCCGACACAAGCGCGTGAACCACCTTCTCCACATTACCTCCGGCGAGATAGTGTGCCTCAAGGTCGTCACGGTTTACATCGTTCAGTCCGGCCTTGTGGGCCTCGATGAGCGCACGTACTATCACAGATGCAGGCACCTTACGTATGCGCATGAGAAAAAGCTGCATAAGCGATATATGCACCCCGCTCACACGTGCCGATATCCAAAGGAAAAAAGGCACGTAGTAGAAAAAAATACTCAAGGCTATCAGAAGAGCCACTGAGAGAAGGACTATTGTTACGACCATTCTTTTGAGTTTATAACGTTAAATTAAAAAAGTCAGAAGATCCTAAATTTCAGCATTCACAACCTGATTGGACAGGATGCGCAAGTCAGCAGCCTTCGACTCGACATATTCCTCTCGCTGCAGGATCTCGCCGGCAAGCGACTTATCACCTTTGGCATACTTCCGGCGAAGCTCCTCAAGATACTCCCTGGCATTATCAAGCGATTTTTTCTCCTTCAGATACTCCTGCATGGCAGAACGGGCCATGGCAGAACGGAAATCACTCAGACGGTGAAGCACACGTCCGTCAGGAAGGGCAAAGTCGAAATCATGCGCCACACCTGACCGTCTGGCCTCGGCAGCATTCTCGATACGTCGTTTGAGAGCCGTATAATCGACACCTTCCACCCACGTGGAAGCGATCGACTTCACACGTGCAAAGTCGGCAAGACCTTCGGATCCCACCTCGTGATTTATGCGCAGATCCTGCGGTATGAATGTATACACAGTGACCATGCCGGGGATACGGTTGCGGTCCGTGGCCCACCACCCTACACCGTTCTGCTCGTCAACGGCATACATATAATCGTTGTAAGGCGAATTATAGGGCATACCTATATTTGACGGCTGAAGGAAACCATCCTCGTCGCGTCGCGACAGGAATATGTCAAGACCGCCAAGCGATTCCTCGCCGTCAGCAGCAAAATACAGCGATACACCGTCAGCCATAAGGAACGGGTAGGCAACGCTTGTGCCTTCATCCGTACCAAACACCGAGGCGTAGTCAAACATACGGCGTGGTATATCCCATGTGCCGTCAGAGAGCCTTGACGACTCATACATCGTAGAGCCACCGTCGGCATCAACACCGACCCATATCATATCGTCACCCGGCTCGGTGATGTAAGCAGGAGCCATAATGTCAGAAAGTTGCAACAGATCAAGGACCTCACCGTTTATGACACGCTCCACTACCGGCACACCCTGAAGCGATCCGGCACTACGGGCTATCTTTATGAAATCAAAGAATTCCTCGGCAGGTACATTCACACTGTCTATCACCTGAATCTTCTCCACCCTGTCGAGCATAGACCGGCCGAGATCAATCCTGGCCGACAGATAGTCCGCCCAGTCGATAGGATCGGATTTAAGACCATAAGTGTAATTTACATCTTTCTCGGCCTCGGCAGGTGTACGTTTCTCCACATATTTGTCAAGGTAGTTACGCGCATTCTCGAAATCATACATATAATATGCAGCTTCGGCAGCACCGAGATTTCCGAGATTGCCACCTTTCATATAATAACTGATAGCTTCGGCATATCTGCCTGCGTCCTTAAGGGCATCGCCGGCAGCACGGTTGAGACCCTGGTTGCGTGGAGCGCCCTTTGCAGCCTCGACAGCAGCCTCGACAGCATCCTCCGCCGGATCCTGTGCCATCGCCGGAGCGACAGCGACAGAAAACGGCAGGAATGTCGCGATCAATATTCTTTGAAAAGCTCTCTTCATGTTATTATCTTGACAGGGCATCATGCATCGACTGTGCGGCATGACGGCCATCACCCATGGCGAGGATCACTGTGGCACCGCCACGAACGATATCGCCGCCGGCATAGAGATCACTGATGGACGACTGCATCGTGGCGTCATTGACGACAATAGTGCCCCTGCGCGACACCTCAAGATCGCTGATGGCATTAGGTATCAACGGGTTTGGTGACACGCCGACACTCACTATGACAAGATCGACCGGAATCTCCTCAATGGCTCCCGGTATGGGCTGCGGAGAACGGCGGCCGGATTCGTCAGGCTCGCCAAGCTCCATGCGCTGTATCTTCATGGCCCTTACCCTGCCATGCTCATCCGGAAGGTATTCCACAGGATTGCAGAGTGTCATGAACTGCACTCCCTCCTCCTTGGCATGGGCCACTTCCTCTATACGTGCAGGCATCTCAGCCTCGCTGCGGCGATACACTATCATTGCGACCTCAGCACCCTGACGACGCGCCGTACGAACTGAATCCATTGCGGTATTGCCGCCACCGATAACAGCCACACGATTGCCCTTGAGCACCGGTGTATCCTCACCCTGACGTCCGGCACCCATAAGGTTGATGCGGGTAAGATACTCGTTGCTCGACATTACGCCGATATAATTCTCACCTGGGATACCCATAAAGCGCGGCAGTCCAGCACCTGAGGCGACAAAGACACCCTTGTAGCCGAGGCTATGAAGATCGTCATAGGAAAGAGTCTTACCTACCACGCAGTCCTTCACGAAATTGACTCCAAGCGACCTCAGTCCATCGATCTCGGCCTCCACAACACTGTTGGGGAGACGGAACTCGGGTATGCCGTACTTAAGCACACCTCCGATCTCATGGAGAGCCTCATAGACTGTGACATCATAGCCACGCTTGACCATATCACCGGCAAACGACAGCCCGGCCGGACCTGAACCGACAACAGCAACCTTGATACCGTTGCTCACAGGACGTTGCACCTCCACAGGATGCTCGGCACGCTCCTTGCGTTCATAATCGGCTGCAAATCGCTCCAGATATCCTATGGCAACCGGCTGCTTCTTCATCTTATTGTATATGCACCGCGATTCGCACTGCTTCTCCTGCGGGCACACTCTACCGCACACAGCGGGCAGCGCACTCGTATTCTTAAGCACAGCGGCAGCCTCAAGAAACTCTCCGCGCTCCACATTCTTTACAAATCCCGGGATATTCACTGCAACAGGACACCCCTGCATGCATTGTGGATCAGGACAGTCAAGGCAACGAGAAGCCTCAAGGAGAGCCTGCTCGGCCGAAAGTCCCTGATTGACTTCCTCATTACATGTCACACGATAATCCGGATTAAGCTGAGGCATGACCACACGAGGGGTTGCAGTGCGTTCCTTGGCAGTCTTGGCATTACGAAGGGCGACACGCCATGCCGCATCGCGATTATTATCTTGGCTCATTTCTTTTGTGTCTAAATTGAATAACTTTTCAATCGCATCATCATCTCGTCAAAATCCACCTTGTGGGCGTCAAATTCAGGTCCGTCGATGCATACGAACTTGGTCTTACCATCAACAGTGACTCGACATGCACCGCACATACCGGTGCCGTCGACCATGATAGTGTTGAGCGAGCACATTGTCGGCACCTCATATTTCTTAGTGGTCAGAGCGACAAACTTCATCATCACGGCGGGACCTATAGCCACAACCAGATCGACCGTCTCACGCTCTATCACTGACTCGACACCTGCAGTGACAAGCCCCTTGCGTCCGGCAGAACCGTCATCGGTCATAACGATCACCTCATCGCTGTATTTTGCCACCTCATCCTCAAGAATTATAAGATCGGCATTGCGTGCGGCAAGGATGGATATGACACGGTTGCCAGCCTCCTTCATGGCCTTGATTATAGGTAAAAGCGGGGCCACACCTACACCACCTCCGCAACACACCACAGTACCGACCTTCTCAATGCGGGTGGCCTGTCCGAGAGGACCTACAACATCTGTAAGGAATTCTCCCGGCTCAAGGGCGCAGATCTTCCTTGTGGAGACACCGACTTCCTGTACAATAAGAGTGATGGTGCCGCGCTCGGTATCAGCGTCGGCTATAGTGAGGGGGATACGCTCGCCGCCTTCACCTGCACGCACAATCACGAAATGCCCCGGGCGACGTGAATGTGCTATCATAGGAGCCTCTACCACGAGTTTCACCACGTGTTCGGAGAAATGCTCCTTGGATATAATCTTATTCATATTTAAGAGATGTGATATGATGGAATTAGATTCGCAAAGATACAATTTCTTAATAGAATATCCTCAAAAAGGGGGTAAAAAAAGAGAGAAACGGACGGTTTCGTTCGTTTCTCCCCTGATGATGTCGCATCACGGCCATAATTCCGGCCGCCGTTGCGGACTTTCTTTAAAACTCAGCCTTTCCCGGAGTACGCGGGAAGGGTATCACGTCACGGATGTTGGTCATGCCGGTAACAAACAGCACGAGACGCTCGAATCCAAGGCCGAAACCTGAATGGGGCACAGTGCCGAAACGCCGTGTGTCGAGATACCACCACATGTCCTTCATGGGTATGTTCAGTTCCTCTATGCGTGCCAGCAGCTTGTCATAGCTTTCCTCACGCTCAGAACCGCCTATGATCTCACCGATATTCGGGAAGAGCACATCCATGGCGCGCACGGTCTTGCCATCTTCGTTCTGCTTCATATAGAAGGCCTTGATCTCCTTGGGGTAGTCCGTCAGGATAACAGGTTTCTTGAAATGCTCCTCCACGAGATAGCGTTCATGCTCGCTCTGCAAGTCAGCTCCCCAATAGACAGGGAACTCAAACTTGTGGCCCGACTCTTCAAGTATCTTCACACCTTCAGTGTAGGTGAGGCGTACAAAATCATTGTCGACAACAAACCGCAGACGCTCCTCAAGCCCCTTGTCAAATCTCTCCGAAAGGAACCGGATATCATCGATGTTATGCTCAAGAGCGTAGTTGATGCAGTACTTCACAAACTCCTCGGCAAGATCCATGTTGTCGGATATGTCATAGAATGCCATCTCCGGCTCAATCATCCAGAACTCAGAGAGGTGACGAGGCGTATTGGAGTTCTCGGCACGGAATGTAGGTCCGAACGTGTATATCTGGCCGAGCGCAGTGGCTCCGAGCTCACCTTCGAGCTGTCCGGACACTGTCAGGGCTGTGGGCTTGGCATAGAAGTCCTTGCTGTAGTCCACGCTTCCGTCCTCATTCTTAGGCAGGTTGTTAAGATCGAGTGTTGTGACCTGAAACATAGCTCCGGCACCCTCGCAGTCACTGGCTGTGATCAGCGGGGTATGAAAATAATAGAAGCCCCGTTCGTTGAAAAACTTGTGTATGGCAAAAGCGAGTGAGCTGCGTATGCGAAGCACAGAACCGAAGAAGTTGGTACGCGGACGCAGGTGGGCTATCTCGCGCAGAAACTCAAGTGTATGCCCCTTTTTCTGCAAAGGATATGACGCAGGATCGGCGGTGCCATAAAGCTCCAGACTGTCAGCCTGAATCTCCGAGGTCTGCCCTTTGCCCATCGATTCAACAAGTTTACCGGTCACACGCACACTTGAGCCTGTGGTGACAGGCTTCAACTGTTCGTCGGTGAAACGTGTCATGTCGAGGACCACCTGAATATTATTGACCGAAGAGCCGTCATTGAGTTGTACAAACTGTACGTGCTTGTTGCCTCGACGGGTGCGAACCCAGCCTCTTGCCTCAACCTCCGTGCCCATAAGTTCAGGGGTCGAAAGAAGGTCCTTTACGGTAGTTTTTTTCATAATGATTGGTGATTTTATTCAAATGAACCCATCTTGAGATAGTTGACCTCTTCCTGGGTAAGGTAACGCCAGCGGCCACGCGGAAGATTCTTCTTGGTGAGTCCGGCGAAATATACGCGGTCAAGCTTTGTGACATGATATCCAAGGCTCTCGAATATGCGGCGCACGATTCGGTTACGGCCCGAATGGATCTCTATTCCGGCCTGATTGCGGTCAGTCTCTGTAGCATACGATATGGCATCGGCATGTATCGGACCGTCCTCAAGCTCTATGCCGTCGGCTATACGCTGCATATCATCCTCGGATATATCGTGATCGGTCCACACATGGTAGATCTTCTTCTTGATAAACTTGGGATGTGTGAGCTTTGATGCGAGATCACCGTCGTTGGTGAGCAGGAGCACGCCTGTGGTGTTGCGGTCGAGACGGCCTACAGGATATATGCGCTCATCACACGCGCCTTTAACAAGGTCCATAACTGTGAGACGTCCGTTGGGATCGTCACTTGTGGTGACACAGTCCTTGGGCTTGTTGAGGAGGATATAGCATTTCTTCTCGAGAGTGACAACCTTCTCATCATACTCCACCACGTCACTGTGGCTGATCTTGGTGCCGAGTTCGGTCACAACCTCACCGTTGACCTTGATGAGCCCCTGGAGGATAAACTCATCAGCCTCACGGCGTGAGCACAGACCGGCATTTGCCATATATTTGTTGAGACGAACCTGTTCATTGGGATCCGGCAGCGGAGTCTCATACTCTATGCGCTTAGGACGCGGAGTGAAACTGCGGCCGCCCTGAGGCATGCCATACTGGTTCTGTCTTGGCCCTTTATTCTGATAGCCGCCCTGACGGTTATTCTGGTAGCCGCCCTGCTGGCGTGGCTGATAGCCGCCCTGACGGTTGCCCTGGTAACCGCCCTGCTGGCGTGGCTG
>CAJURI010000010.1:26234-49806 GCA_910588795.1 uncultured Duncaniella sp.
GTGGCTGATAGCCGCCCTGACGGTTGCCCTGGTAACCGCCCTGCTGGCGTGGCTGATAGCCGCCCTGACGATTGCCCTGGTAACCGCCCTGCTGGCGTGGCTGGTAGCCGCCCTGACGATTGCCCTGATAACCGCCCTGAGGACGGTTGTAACCGTTGCGAGGCTGATAGCCTCCGCCCATAGTCACAGAGTTCTCGTCACGGCTGATTTCGTTCTCTGCCCCTTCGGCAGTAGAGCCTTCGGTCTGTGGAGCATGCGGGCGTGGCTGATAGCCACCTTGACGGTTGTAGCCTCCCTGATTGCCGTAACGGTTGTTCTGATAACCGCCCTGATTGCCATAGCGGTTGTTCTGATAACCACCCTGACGATTATTGTAAGACCTTGGCTGGTAAGGTCTTTGCGGACGATCTCCGTAAGAATTATTGCTATAGGAATTCTGTTGTTCATGCTGCCCTTCCTGCTTGGGCTCTGTACCGGATGTAAATTCGCCGGAAATATTCTCCCGACCGTTGTCATGAGGATCCACAGGATAAGGGCGTGAACCGATGCGGGGTCTTTTGCCTTTTTTTTCGTTGCTGTCCATGATAGCTTTAGAATTGTATGTGAAGTGATTAGAGTTACCGGCCTCTCGGCTGGTCATAGAATGTATTGGTTATATGAAATAAGTTTCTTAGTTATATTATGGAAACGATTATATATATCTTTTAGTTGGCTTAACAATGCGTGAATGTCAGGCACAAAGGTAATCATTCTAATGTAAAATCACAAAGCCGGATGATTAAATAATCATATTAAAATAGACCGCGCAATATATAAAGAATGTTAAATCAATGAATATGCGTTTAAACTATTCAATTTTGGCAACGTCTTTATAATAACTGACCGCCTAACGGCAAAATAATAAAACAAACGAACAATATTGAAACGGGAGCTGGCGACGGATCCCATGATTGAACAAACAAAAAAACGAAACATGAAAAAGAAAATCTTCAGCATCGCATTGGTTCTTGCAGGCATGATCGGTTCAACAGCCATAGCACAGACCCCTTCGACCGAAACCACACCCGCTGCAAAAGAGCAGAAATGCCCGGCTTGCCCTGCAGGCATCAAGCAGTATAATCCGTTTGAAGGACTCAACCTCACCGAAAAACAGCAGAACGAGCTCAAGGCTCTGCGCGAAAGCCGCAAGGCCGACCTCAAAAAGGAGATGAGCAAGAAGAAGGCTGAAAAGAAGGCTGACCGTCAGGCCATGCGCGAGCAGGCTCAGAACAACCGCAAAGAGTATCTCGCTAAGATCAAAGGAATACTTACGCCGGAGCAGTATGTGCAATTCCTTGAAAACTCTTTCCTGAACAGCCGTGCCGGTGCTCCAGGCCCGAAAGACCGCAAGGACATGCGTGGTGGAAAGAAGATGGACAGAAAGAAAGGCATGCGCGGCAATCGCTCTGACAGGCAGCGTCCCGCAGTATCTATTCAGGCCAATTAATACACCCCTACAAGTCCCTTATAAAGGACCGGCGACAAAATTTTACTGTTGTTGATAAATAAGCAAGCCGTTTATTTCATATGTGACGTGAAATAAACGGCTTGCTTATTCAGTTATCCTTGGCGAACATTAACGCTGCACACGGCCATTGGCATTGCCGCCGGCAAGCGAATTTACCTCATCGGTCGACACGAGATTGAAGTCACCGGGAATGGTGTGCTTAAGAGCTGATGCTGCAACGGCAAATTCGAGAGCCTCACCCTGAGTAGGCATGGTGAGCAGACCGTGGATCACACCGCCAGAGAAAGAGTCGCCTCCACCCACACGGTCAATGATGGGGTTGATGTCATAACGCTTTGACTCATAGAATTCCTCGCCATTGTAGATCATGGCTTTCCATCCATTGTGAGTTGCTGAGAATGACTCACGCAGAGTAGAGATCACATACTTGAACCCGAACTCCTTGGCCATGGCCTTGAATATGCCCTTGTAGCCTTCAGCATTTGTCTCGCCACCCTCAACATCGGCATCGGGCTTGAATCCGAGACAGAGTTCTGCATCCTCTTCGTTGCCTATGCACACGTCGACATACTTCATGAGCGGACGCATGATTGACTGAGCCTTCTCCTTGGTCCAAAGTTTCTTGCGGAAATTGAGATCGACAGAAACGGTGACACCGTGACGCTTTGCAGCCTCGCATGCCAGACGTGTGATCTCGGCAGCCTTGTCGGATATTGCAGGAGTGATGCCGCTCCAGTGGAACCAATCAGCACCTTCCATGATAGCATCGAAATCAAAGTCCTCGGGATCAGCCTCCGAAATAGCTGAATGTGCACGGTCATATATAACCTTCGAGGGACGCATTGACGCGCCAGTCTCGCAGTAGTAGATACCTACACGGTCACCGCCACGGGCGATGAAGTCAGTGTGCACGCCGTAACGACGGAGTGCGTTAAGAGCGGCCTGACCGATCTCATGCTTGGGAAGTTTTGACACAAAATATGCATCATGTCCGTAGTTAGCGCAGCTAACGGCCACATTGGCCTCACCGCCGCCCCAGATAACATCGAAGTTATCTACCTGGACAAAGCGATAGTTTCCTCTGGGGGAAAGGCGAAGCATGATCTCGCCTAAAGTAACAACTTTACTCATGGTTTTAAATCTAAAATATATAGGTTATGAATTGATAATTGAAACATTTGACAAACATCAGCCCTGCGGTCCGTCGGCCCGCGCCGCATCGTCGGCATCAAGGCTCTCCATGAGGCGTTTTGCATCGACATAGCGCACGATGGCGTCAGCCACTTTCTTAGCATCCTGCATGGCATGGACTACTGTGGCGGGACGGTTGGTCACATCACCGCCGGCAAATACGCCACGGCGCGTGGTCATTCCGTAAGGGTCCTCACGTGTAAGGACATAGCCTTTAGAGTCAACATCTATGCCCTCGGTTGTGGAGACTATGCGTGATGCCGGGGCACTACCTACCGCCATTATCACACGATCCACCTCCATGCGCGAACGTTCGCCTTCGGTATCGACGGTTATGCCGCGAAGCCTGTCACCCTCACCGCCTTCGATCTCCACGACAGAGGATTTCCACATGAAGCGGACACCTTCAGCCACAGCATCATCATACTCGGCACGCAGCGCGCTCATATCATTTATGGTACGGTGATATATGACTGTGACCTCGCTTGAGCCCATGCGGAGAGCCGTTCTCGCAGCGTCGATTGCGGTATTGCCGCATCCTATCACAGCTACCCTGTCACCATTGCCCACTATGACCTCCTTACGGTCAATGAATCCGGACTGATACAGGCTGACACGTCGCAGGAACCATATGGCCTGCCGCACTCCCGGATGACCTATGCCCTCAATGGGCAGCTTCTTAGGCTTGCCTGTGCCCGTGCCCATGAATATGGCATCGAACCCTCTGGCAAACAGATCATCTATCGTAAAGTCGCGTCCTATTGTTGTAAGCAGATGGAATGTAACTCCAAGATTCTCGATTTTCTTGATCTCTCGCCTCACCACCTCTTTGGGCAGACGGTATTCGGGGATACCGAACATCAGCACACCTCCGGGCTCTGACTCCATCTCGAAAATCTCAACCTTGAAGCCCTTGCGGGCAAGATCTCCGGCTATAGTAAGTCCGGCAGGGCCGGATCCTATCACAGCCACCGAACCACGCTTCTTTTCAGGGATAGCCTCATGTGTCAGGTCAGCCTCGCTGTCAAAATCAGCGACAAAACGTTCGAGTTTGCCGATATTGATGTGTTTGCCGGTCTTGTTGAGCACACAGCTGCCCTCACACTGGCGTTCATGGCCGCACACACGACCACAAACGGCAGGGAGATTGCTTCGGGCATTGATTATGGACATCGCGTTTCCGAAATTGCCTTTCGCAAGCTCGGCGATCCATTCAGGTATGTCGTTGCTTATCGGGCACCCCTTCTTACATGAAGGCACCTTGCAGTGCAGACACCTCTGAGCCTCGCGTACGGCCTCGGGGAGAGTGTAATTTTCGGATACTTCCTTAAAATCATTCATGGATGCCCCTATTCTTACTTCATATCAAGGTAAGTCACCTTGTCCATGTCGCCATAGTCGAGGTTCTCGCCGCCCATACCCCAGATGAACATGTAATTGGATGTACCTGCGGCAGCGTGTATAGACCACTCGGGTGATATTATGGCCTGCTCATTGTGAAGCCACACTATGCGGTTCTCCTGAGGCTCGCCCATGAAATGGCACACGGCATTTCCTTCAGGGACATTGAAATAGAAGTATGCCTCCACACGACGATCGTGAGTATGTGCCGGCATGGTGTTCCACACGCTTCCGGGTTTAAGCTCTGTAAGACCCATCTGAAGCTGACAGGGACCCTCCTCAAGCACATTGTTTACGATAAGCTGGTTTATGACACGGTCGTTGCTCTCCTCCATCTTGCCGGCAGCGAAACTGTTGGCCTTGAGAGAGCCCTTGCGCCCGTCAATAGTGATAAGCTGTGTCTTGTAAGCCTTATGTGCAGGTGTGGAATTCAGATAGAATTTGGCAGGATTTGCAGCATCCTTGCTGCGGAAAGTCACCTTCTTGTTGCCACGTCCCACATAAAGAGCATCCTTGAAGTGCAGTTCATAGTCCTTTCCGTCAACATTGACTATGCCGTCGCCACCTATGTTAATAACGCCAAGCTCGCGACGCTCCAGGAAGTAATCAGCCTTCAGAGGATCGATGGTCTCAAGTTCGACCACCTTTGTCACGGGGACAACACCTCCGTAAACAAGACGGTCATACAGAGTATAGGTAAGATTGATCTTGTCCTGCTCCATCACTTTGGGCATCATGAAGTGAGAGCGCAACTGATTGGTGTCATAGTGCTTGACATCATCGGGATGACAGGCACGGAGTATGGTATAATCGGTCTGAGCCATAGCTGCTATAGAGGCAAATGCAAGTGAAAATGTAAGAAATAGCTTCTTCATGATTAGTTTATTCTGTTGTTTCGATTTTATCGGAATTATTGGCAATCATGTTGTTCTGGTTGCGGATTATGAGTATGCGGTTCCACACCATAAGCGCGCAAGTGAGCAGCACGAGCACCCCGGCTCCGATCCATTTGAGATTTATTGAACACTGATATATCACCCATGCAAGCGGGCTTGACGCGAAGTCGAGGCTTCCGCCGTCAAAATTAGCGGGGATGGCGACAGCGGCATCACCTGTAGCTGCAAACACATCCTTGGCTGCAAGCGTGAAGGCCGGAGCAAGATTGGTGACCATATAAAGGCCTATGGTTATTACAACCAGACCCACGATGAATGTCTTGACCACGCTCCCCTTGGTGAACGGGAGTACGAGCGGGAACACATAGAACATACCTGCAAGCGATGCAAGCGGCAGGAACTGGTTGCCCGGAAGAGCGACGGCGAGCACAAGGGTCACAGGAATAAGGAGAATGGACACCACAAGAGTGGTGGGATGGCCGATGACAAGCGCAGGGGTCATACCGATGTTAAGGCCGTCTGCACCCTTGAACTTGCGGGCTATGAGATTGCGTGTAGCCTCGCTGATAGGACGCAGACCCTCTATGAAGAGGACTGTCACGCGCGGTATAAGCTCCATGACCGCGCCCATCTTTATGCCGAGACCGAGTATATAAGGAATTTTCTCCACTATCTCATCCCATGTCTCGCAGGTGAGGCAACCTATGACAATTCCTACAACCACACCGAGGAAAAGCGGCTCTCCGAGCAGACCGAATTTTTTCTTCAGTCCTTCGGCATCGATCTCCACCTTATCCATTCCGGGGATCGCGTCAAGTCCCTTGTTGATGGCCCATGCGAACGGAACAAATCCGGCACAGAAAGGCTGAGGAATGGATATTCCGTCCATATCCTTATAGAATCCCTGAAATTTCTTGGCAGTCATGTCAGCGATTATCAGCGTGAGTATGTAGCATACAATCGCACCGAAGAAACCCCAGGCAAGAGATTCGCTCGCGAAGTATATCACCGCGCCTATGAAAGCGAAGTGCCAGTAGTTCCAAAGGTCAATGTTGACGGTGCGTGTTGTCTTGGTCACAAGCATAAGTATGTTCACACCGAGACACACGGGGATGATGAACGCACCGACAGCTGTGTTGTAAGCCACCGAAGCAGCTGCAGGCCAACCCATGTCAAACACCTTGAGCTGAAGGCCGAATATATTGACCACAGTATCAAGTGCCGGACCGAGAGCCGACGTGAGGAGTGCAGTGACAATGGAAAGCCCTATGAAACCGACACCGACCTTAAGACCTGATCTGAAGGCATCGCCAAACTTGATGCCTATGCACACTCCGAGCACGGTAAAGATGATAGGCATCATCACAGCCGCGCCCAGGCCGATGATATAACCGAATACCTGTTCCATTACTTAGGCTGTTTTCCGATATAGGCGAGGATACCGCCATCTACATAGAGGACATGCCCGTTCACAAAGTCGGACGCATCGGATGCAAGGAATACAGCGGGGCCCATAAGATCCTCGGGAGTGCCCCAACGGGCAGCCGGAGTCTTGGATATGATGAACTGGTCAAACGGATGACGGCTTCCGTCAGGCTGGATCTCGCGCAGAGGAGCAGTCTGTTCGGTGGCAATATAGCCCGGGCCTATGCCGTTGCACTGTATGTTATATTCTCCGAACTCAGAGCATATATTGCGCGTAAGCATCTTCAGTCCACCCTTGGCGGCAGCATATGCGCTGACTGTCTCACGTCCGAGCTCACTCATCATCGAGCATATGTTGATGATCTTGCCATGACCTTTCTTTATCATACCGGGGATAACAGCCTTGGCACATATGTAAGGAGCCACGAGATCGACATCGACAACACGACGGAAATCCTCGACATTCATTTCAGTCATAGGGATGCGCTTTATTATGCCTGCGTTATTGACAAGAATGTCGATAGTACCTACCGTAGCTTCGATATCCGCTACCATCGCCTTTACAGCTTCCTCGTCAGTAACATCGCAGAGATACCCTTTGGCGTCAATGCCGAGTTCCTTATAAGCCTTCATGCCGCGGTCGACAGTCTCCTGACGAGAACAGTTGAACACGATTTTTGCACCTGCTTCTGCAAATGCCTGGGCGATAGCAAGGCCTATGCCATAGGCTGCGCCTGTCACGAGAGCGACTTTGCCCTCAAGTGAGAAATTTACCATTTTGAGTATAGTTTTTTAAGTATTTTATAAGGTAGACAGGTAACTGGAGACAAAGTTACTCAATTTCGGGCTAAATATCATCATCGCACGAACAATTTTAAACATTTTTTCTTAAAAGTTAAACGGGAACGAGTTTTCTTTGTACATTTGCGAACCGAAAACACTTTAAGCAGAATAGCCATGACACTGCACACACAGAATGTAACACCCCAGAAAGTTGAGAGCGACCGACGTATCCTTGAGCTGCTGTCACATACATTCCCAAACATAAGCGCAGCAAGCACAGAGATTATAAATCTGGAAGCGATACTCAATCTGCCAAAAGGCACCGAGCACTTTGTGGCCGATCTACATGGAGAGCACGAAGCATTCCTGCACATACTCAAAAACGCATCTGGCAACATAAAGCGCAAGGTAACCGATCTCTACGGCACCACAATGCTCGACAGCGAGATACGCCAGCTATGCGCGCTCATCTATTATCCGGAGGAAAAGCTTCAGGCCATAAAGGCCGCCCAAGACGACCTCGAAGACTTCTACACGATAACACTCCACAAACTTGTGACCGTATGCCGCAGCGTATCATCGAAATACACCCGATCCAAGGTGAGGAAAGCTCTCCCGAAAGAATATTCATACATAATCGAGGAGCTGCTCCACGAATCAGGAGGCGACTACGACAAGCAAGCCTACTTCAACCGCATCATCGAGACCATAATATCCACAGGACAGGCCGAACCGTTCATCATATCGATATGCAATGTGATACAGAAGCTGAGCATCGACCAGCTGCACATACTCGGCGACATATATGACCGCGGCCCCGGCGCACACATCATCATGGACACCCTGTGCGACTACGGCAACTGGGACATACAGTGGGGCAACCACGACATTGTGTGGATGGGAGCCGCGGCCGGAAATGACGCATGCATAGCCAATGTCCTGAGGGTGTCACTGAGATACGGCAACCTCGCCACCCTTGAAGACGGATATGGCATAAACCTTATGCCGCTCGCCACATTCGCAATGGAGACCTATGCCGACGACCCGTGCAAGGCCTTCGAGACCAAATCAGCCGAAGAAGGGAACACCCATACCATAAAGACACTGAAGATCATGGCCAAAATGCATAAAGCCATAGCCGTGATACAGTTCAAGCTGGAAGGGGAGATGATAGAACGGCATCCGGAATGGAGGATAAGCAACCGAAGGCTGCTGCACAAAATAGACTACGATAAGGGCACCGTAGAGATCGACGGCACCACATATGAAATGAACGACAGACTCTTCCCCACCATTGATCCGGCAAACCCCTACAGACTCACACCCGAAGAGCTGCACCTTGTGCACAAGCTGCACCACTCCTTCACAGTCAGCACCACGCTCAAACGCCACATAGACTCCATACTCTCCCACGGATGCATGTATGGCATATACAACAGCAACCTGCTATATCACGCCTCAATGCCGCTCAACAAGGACGGCTCGCTAAAAGAGGTCGATGTGAAAGGGAAGAAATGCAAAGGCAGAGGACTCATGACCGAAATAGGACTGATGCTGCGCTCGGCCTTCAACGACGACACGTCAGAGGCCGACCGGAATTACGCACGCGACTATTACTGGTACCTATGGTGCGGACCTGACTCCCCACTCTACGACAAGGACAAGATGACCACCTTCGAACGATATTTCATCAAGGATCCGGCAGCCCACAAGGAGGAGAAAGGATGGTATTACAAACTAAGGTCCAAACCCGAGATATGCGATATGATCCTTGACGAATTCGGGGTTGAAGGGACCGACAGACATATAATCAACGGACATGTTCCTGTCAGGACCGGCAGCGGTGAAAGTCCCATACGCGCCGGAGGCAAACTGATGGTCATAGACGGCGGATTCGCCAAAGCCTACCACAAGACAACCGGAATAGCCGGCTACACGCTCATATACCACAGCAGCAACTTTGAACTTGTGGAACACGAGCCGTTCAGCTCGGTGGAGGAGGCCGTAAGCAACGGAACCGACATCGTGCGTTCAAAAAAGATGATCGAACAGACCGCCAGACGCAAGTGCGTGCGCGACACCGACAAAGGCAAAGTGCTGAAAAGCCAGATCGACGAGCTGACAGAACTTCTCTACGCATTCCGCCACGGCATAATCAAAGAAATCACGCTCCGCAACAGATAACTTACATCAGGAGCACTCCTTATCACACTACAATCGAAGGAAAAAATAAAGCGTCCCAATGTCGGGTTCAGGTGCCGGACATTGGGACGCTTGCAAGCTGGAGTTAGGGAATTAATATTTACGACGTTTCTGCTCGTAAATGAGTGTCAGCGAAGGCTGGTCACACACCTCAGCCGGACCAAAGTACTGGATAGGACCGGGATATGTGTAGCATGTGCCTACCTTCCAGTCATCACGCTGCTTTGCAAACTTGAGGAATGGCGCGCCGTCAAGCTCAACGAGGGCTTTGCGGATCACAGGCTTGAGATGCCCGTTGCGACGTTCCATATTCATCATCATAGTGATGGGTATACCGCCGGCCACCCAGTTGACAGGAGCGAAAGTAAGGTTGCGGAGGCTCGACATGTAACCGGTAACGCCCGATGCTATGAGGCATGCGGCTGTATATCCGAGCCCGTAGCAGTAGTTGGCATCAAAGTTGGACGGATCGGCACAACGCCCTTCATAACCGAAGAAATGATGCATTGTCGAGTATTTACCATCATATTTGCCGTCGGCGGCAAGTGCCTCAAGACGTTTGCCCACCATCTCCGAGAGAAGTTTCTCGGTCTCGATCAGCGACACCTGTACATTGCCGTGCGGGTCACGGTCGAGGGTAAGCTGACGTGCCACCCTTGAAGGGAGCGACTGGTAAGTGGCAGCACAAGCCGGTGAGAGATTGCTTATGACCCAGTCACGCTGTGATGCAGCCGGGACTTCGGCAAATTCGGAAGCCTTGGCGGCAAGCAGGTCATTAAGCTCGGCTATAAGTTTTTTCACTGCCGGTATGAATTCGATGAGACCTTCCGGTATGAGCACGACTCCATAGTTGAGACCTTCCTTGGAACGTGCCACCACTGCATCGGCGATATAGTTGACCACCTCATCAAGGGTCATGTTCTTAGCCTCGACCTCTTCTGAGATGATGCAGACGTTAGGCTGGCACTGCAGGGCGCACTCAAGTGCTATATGTGAAGCCGAACGGCCCATGAGTTTTATGAAGTGCCAGTATTTCTTGGAAGAATTGCAGTCACGCTGTATATTGCCGATAACCTCGGAATACACTTTGGTAGCGGTATCGAAACCGAATGATGTCTCTATAACATTATTCTTAAGGTCACCGTCAATAGTCTTGGGCACACCGATCACCTGCACTCCGGCTCCGATAGCCTTGTAGTACTCTGCAAGGATAGCGGCATTTGTATTGGAATCATCTCCACCTATTATGACAAGAGCGGAGATGTCAAGCTTGCGGAGGATCTCAAGGCCTTTGTCGAACTGCTCCTTTGTCTCAAGCTTTGTGCGGCCAGAGCCTATGATATCAAATCCGCCTGTATTGCGGTATTCGTCAATTATATCGGATGTAAGCTCTTTATACTTGTGATCCACAAGACCGCCGGGTCCCATGAGGAAGCCATACAGACGGCTGTCCTTATTCAGGTGCTTGATACCGTCAAAAAGACCGCTGATTACGTTGTGACCGCCGGGAGCCTGACCGCCAGAAAGTATCACACCCACATTTATCGGCTTGAATGAAGCGGAAGCCGAAGTCTTTTCAAAAATGATTTCGGGCAGGCCGTAGGTGTTAGGGAACAGCTTTTTGATTTCTTCCTGATCACCGGCTGACTGAGTTGGCTCACCCTCCTTCATTTTCACACCACCGGTGAGAACAATCGGGAGCTGAGGATGATAAGCCGCGCGGGCAATCTGCAACGCACTTTTTTTCATTATCTTAGAGATTGATGTTGTTTTATGGAAATATGATTGCAAAAGTAACTAAAATAAATCAATTATTCAAAAATATACCGCTAATATTTATAAACGACCCTTTCAATGTCTACTACAGCTACACCAATGACATGATCGCCTTTATTATCGGCTGTATCATATCAATTATGCGTTCAAAGAAAATACACGGTCTCATTTAGTTAAAATATGACAAATATTGTAAAAGTCAATAAACGATGCATACGGGTCAACGATTTGATATTCCATAATTTATCCAACGATAGGCCAAATTCAATTTAACATTCGATCCGGCAGAATTCCGTTTGCATCTACAAATCCGGAATGAAATCATATGCAATCCAAAACACCAAATGCAAAATAATGTAAAATATTGTAATTATAACCCTTAAAAACAGCCTTAAAATTAACAAATTGCACATTAAGTGCTAAAAGGAGTTATCAAGCGCAAAGATTGCTTTTAAATATGCAATAACAGGACTGTCAATACTTTGCAGTTTGCCAGATAACAGAATTATCCTTAACTTTGCACAGCAGACCGATCAAAGGCATCTGCAAAAGACACAGCTACAATTTAATAATTGTCAACACAGCCAATCACTGACAATACCGAAATACAGATGAACAGATACATCATAAATATATTCACACTTATACTGGCACTCTCAAGCGCGGTATCATCCGATGCGGCTCCGACTGTCAGCAATTATCCCGTTCCCGCAAAGCATTTCAGAAGCGTGGTCGACACTTCTGAAGAGCTCGTGAAAAGTGCGTTCAAAAACGCACGCGAAAACTCCCCGTTTGCCGCGATGGAAGAGGCCGGTGCGGCCAACGATGACCAGTATGGAGAGCTTGCCGGACAGATGAAGGACTACGCCGCCAAGTTTCTCGGCACCCGCTATCGCCTCGGAGCCACAGGCCCCACACAGTTTGACTGCTCGGGATTCGTAGGATATGTGTTCCGCAACTTCGGTTTCAACCTCAGCCGCGACTCCAGAAGCCAGTATCTACAGGGCGAACATGTTGACAAGAGCGACATAAAGCCAGGCGACCTTCTGTTCTTTTCAAGCCGATCAAGCGGCAAAGGGCGCGTGGGGCATGTAGCCATGGTGGTTGATGTCAATGACGACGGATCGTGCCGCTTCATACACGCATCCTCATCAAAACGCGGAGTCGTTTACCAGAATTTCCCCGACAACGGATATTACTCCCGCCACTTCATTGGTGCAAAGAGGATCATAGGCACATCCATCTGATGGACCTCGCACATCACGCGCGATATACAACACAGGACACACATATAACAGAACACACAATATAAGAGACAACAGAATACATTTTTCAGACAACACTAAGATCGAGAGAGTTTTGAGTGGTCCCTTTCAGACGGGGCCACTTTTTTTCATCACTATATTTCAGCTTACAGCTCCAAATTAGTAATTTTGCACACATGAAACCACACATTACACAAAGAGGCATGAATAATCCGATGCACACAGCCTTAAGCATCGCAATAAATATCCTGATGGCATACGTAGCCTACAGCGTGTGCCGCCTTGCGTTCCTGCTTGAGAACTGGGATCTTTACTCCATATCCATGACAGCCGAATCCGCAATCAAGATATTCAAGGGCGGCATATGGTTTGACACCTCGGCAATATGTTACACCAACATACTGTATGTCGTGCTTGCAATGCTCCCGTTCTCATCTCCTGGCAGGAACTGGTACAGGACACTGACAAAAATGCTGTACATAATCCCAAATGCAGTGTGCATACTGCTTAACCTTGGCGACAGCGTGTATTACCCCTTCGGGCACCACAGGATCACCACACGGACATTCAACGAATTCGGCAACGAAGACAACCTTGGCAGAATCTTCGGAATAGAAGCCATCAACCACTGGTACCTAGTACTGCTCACAATAGTGATGATATGGGGCATGTACAGACTGTACCGGCCGTCGACACTGCATTTCGCCAGACCCGACTGGAAAAAATGGGCAGCCGACATAGTAGCCATAGGCGCAGTGACCGTAGTAGCCATCTGGGGCATGCGTGGCGCGACATTCTTCACCTCCACCCGCCCTATAGCAGTGAGCAACGCTCATCAGTTCGCGAAACGTCCGTCAGAAGCCAACATAGTGCTCAACACCCCGTTCTCCCTTATCAGGACCATCGGAAAACGTCCGCCTATAGTACCTGAATATTTCGCCACCTCTCAAGAACTCGATGCCGTATATACGCCGCTACACCATGCGGCACCTGACAGCATAATCCCCAAGAAAAAGAATGTGGTGATACTCATTGTGGAAAGCTTCGCCACTGAATTCATAGGGTCGCTAAACAACAACCGCGCACTCGACGACAGCACATATCACGGCTACACTCCATGGATGGACTCGTTTATACCAGAAACACTCACATTCGAGCACACATTCGCCAACACCGGCGTATCCATCGACGCCATGCCCGCGATACTATCTTCGATACCAAAAATGGGACACGGATTCTTCCTCTCCCCCTACTCTCTCAACCACATCACAAGCTTCGCCACAGAACTCTCCAACTGGGGCTACCACAGTGCGTTCTTCCACGGCGGCACCAACGATTCAATGGGATTCCAGGCATTCGCTCGCGGGGCCGGCTTCGAAGAATACTTCGGCATGGACGAATACTGCAAGGACAGCCGTTTCAACGGCAAGGACGACTTTGACGGCACATGGGCCATATGGGATGAAGAGTTTTTGCAGTACTATGCCCTTAAGATGAGCGAAATGCCCCAGCCGTTCGTAACAGGAGTCTTCACCGCGTCATCCCACCACCCGTTCGCCATACCTGAAAAATACAAGGACCGGTTCCTTGACGAAGGCATACACCAGCTGCACAAATGCATAAGATACACTGACTACTCGCTCGGCAGGTTCTTTGACACCGCCAGCCGTCAGCCATGGTACGCCAACACGATATTTGTCCTCACCGCCGATCATTCAAGCAGCAAGACCACTCACCAAGAGTACAAAACCGACGCAGGAGACAATCACGTACCCATAGTCATATTCGATCCCTCCGGCGAAATGCCACGCGGCATGCAGAAAGGGATGATGCAGCAACTCGACATACTCCCCACCGTGCTCGGATGGCTCGGATACGACCGTGACTACATAGCGTTCGGCAACGACGTGCTCAGAGTCCCGCCGGAAGAGCGATGGTCATTCAATTACAATCTTGTTCCACAGATGTACATGGGAGACTACTTCCTGCAGACCGATGCCGAATGCAATGTAAACGGATTATATGACTACGTCAACGACATAATGATGACCACCGACCTGAAGGACACCATGCCCGGAAAAGTATCCGAAATGCAGAAGAAGCTTAAAGGACTTATGCAAAGCTACTACGAGCGCATGGACGCCGACAGTGTCAAAGTGCGTCAGCCGGGTCTGCCCGAATGAGCCGGCTCACCCTGAGGCGCAGCCTTGCTTATAGTGACAAGGAACACTCCGGTAAATATAAGTGCCACAGCCACGACCTTGGGGAATGTCACCACATCAAGCCCGAGCCATATACCCACACAAGAAGCCACAATAGGCTGCACATAATTATACATGCCAACAAGCGTAGGGCGCAGATTCTTCTGCCCGACCATGACACATATATAAGAAAGGAATGTCGCAAAGAAAACAACATATCCCACGCCAAATATCTCGCGCGGGGTGAAATCCCCCCACGAGGTAGAAGCCATAGTCCCGATCGACACCGGAAGGATGGCAACCGACGCGAATGTGAACATCCATTTCATGAGCGTGACAACGGAGTATTTCTTTATGAAATTCCTGTAAAAAGTCAGATAAAGCGCATAACTGATCTGGGCGGTGAGCACAAGTATGTCGCCAAGAGTCGGATTGTCACCGCGCGCACCGGTCTTTGACGCGCCGAGCACCAGTATCAGCGCGCCAGTTGCCCCAAGCACGATGCCTCCGATCTTTTTAAGCGTGATCGGCTCGCCAAGTATGAACGCAGCAAAGACCATCACCCAAAGCGGCATGGTCGTAGTGATGATGGAAGCTTCTCCGGGCGAAGTGAACCCGACACCGAACACATAGCAGCCCTGATTGAAAAGGATACCGAGCATAGCAGCTCCTGCCATAAGCAACAGATCGCGTGGAGGCACTTTTTCGTCAGGCACAAAAAGCGAGGCTGTCCAGAACAGCAGGGCCGCTCCAAGTATGCGGAAACTGGTCATGAGAAGCGGCGACACTATTCCCGCCGCCATCACCATCTTAGCCACAGGAGCCATAAGCCCCCACATCGTATTGGCACCCAGCATCGCCGCATGCCCCTTGAGATTAAAAACCTTCATGTCGTTTTTCTAAAAAACGCCGCAAAATTACAAAATATATTTCAAATATACCCATGCACCCAACAATCGATGCACCTATATATGAACTGATGCGCGACAATACGGCAACAGCCTTCTACACAACAAGAGGCAAAATATCATCACCTCAGTCCCCATACGATGGATTCAACGTGTGCGGCTACACAGGCGACAGTTCCGTGCACATAACTGAATGTAGGGCCGCGCTTTCAGCCTTCACTGGGATCGAACCGGATAGAATAATCATGCCACGTCAGACACATTCCATAAACGTCGCATCCATCACGGCCAAAAATCTGCATGAAGTATCCCTTGAGCATACAGATGCCATAGTGACCGATATCAGAGGATTGGTCATAGGCGTGAACACGGCTGATTGTGTGCCGGCAATATTTTCCGACTCACAGGCCGGAATCATCGGGATAGCCCATGCCGGATGGAGAGGAGCATTGAACGGAATAATTGAAAACACACTACATACCATGATCCGCCAAGGGGCCAGACCTGAAAACATAAAGGCTGCTATGGGACCCTCCATCTGTCAGGCTTGTTTTGAAGTGGGGACAGAGGTCGCAGAGATGTTTGACGACGGCTGCGTGGACCGCATCACATGGGAAAAACCACATGTCTCACTCCACGGGCACATAGCCAAAACCATTATCTCACAAGGAGTTCCGGAATCCAACATACAGAAATTCGACAATAGCCTATGCACACACTGCCACACCGACAGATTCTTCTCGGCAAGAACCCTCGGGATCGGATCAGGGAGAGTGTTTACTTTCATTATCATGCAATAAGTTCCGATTTGCAATCAGACGCACATTATTTATATTCGTTCTAAATAATATATTTAACATATCACATGTGTGTTTTCAAAGCGAAACAACACCCCAACAAGCATTTGCGGCATTGTAACCTGATTGAAACACCATCGTAAAACCAAGGAATAACACATGTATCATCCTGAAACACAAAATATTGCAATAATAAATCGTAATCAAAACTTAAATGACAGGCCAATATTTTATAATATCTTGAAATTCAACACACTGCAAACGGCATCAAAAAAACAAGAAAAAAGCGATTTGATTTTAAAAATTTTTTTTGAGAAATTTGCACAAGAAATGCGGCAAGTCCAATTGAATGGCTCCGCAATTCTACTCAGACCTGATCTCTCTTCACAGAACATCCATTAACCCATGCAACACCAAAACTCGCCATTATGGGACAAGTGTCTGGAGATAATCCGCGATACTATTCCCGAGGAACACTATCATTACTGGTTTAGCCCGCTGTCGTTTGAAAGTTTGACCGACAACGTGCTCACCATTTCGTGCCCCTCAGAGTTTTTCGTGGAGCAGCTTGAAGACCGCTATGCGAGAGTGCTCAAAAGCGCACTCGACAGAGTGTTCGGCAAGGGGATCCGTCTTATCTACACATTTCCGATTGTCGCCAACGATCCGGCCTCGAAAGTAAGCATGGACAGCGCACAGCCCAGTGCAGCTGTGAAGCCCGGACCGGGAGCGTCGGCCAATCCCTTTCAGGACAAATATGTAGAAGAGATAAACTCTCAGCTCAATCCTGAGTACACATTTGAGAATTACTGCATCAGCGAAAGCAATAAAGTGGCCCAATCCATAGGCGAGGCCATAGCCAACGATCCGAAACTTAAGACGTTCAACCCCCTCTTCATCTTCGGTCCGTGCGGTGTCGGCAAGACACACCTCATACAGGCCATAGGCATACGCATCAAGGAAAGAGACCCTCGCACACGCGTACTCTACATCACAGCACGCCTGTTTCAGGACCAGTTCTCTTCAGCCACACTCCGAGGCAAGATCAATGAATTCATAAAGTTCTACCAAAGCATCGACACACTCATAATCGATGACATACAGGAGCTCATTGGCAAAGAAAAGACACAGCGCACATTCTTCCACATATTCAACCACCTGAAGCAAAACAATAAGCAGCTCATAATGTCGAGCGACTGCGCCCCTGCCGACATGGAAGGGATGGAGGAGCGTCTGCTGTCGAGATTCAAGAGCGGCATGACCGCACGCCTCGACAAGCCCGACTACGCCCTGCGCCGTGAAGTGCTCCTGCAGAAATCGCGACGCGACGGCATAGAGCTTCCCGAAGATGTGGTGGAATTCATTGTGACCAATGTCACACAGAGCATCCGAGAGATAGAGGGTGTCATGGTGTCGCTTCTGGCTTATGCAACAGGACTCAACTGCGAGATAGACATAAATCTCGCGCGCCGCGTGATAGCCAACTCTGTGAAGCTCAACCAGCGCAAGACCAACTTTGAGTCGATAACCAAGGTTGTCAGCGACTATTACAACATAGATCCCGCCCAGATATTTGACAAGTCGCGCAAACGCGAAGTGTCCGATGCGCGCCAAATGGTGATGTATCTTGCCAAAAAGCACACAAAGATGCCGTTCAAGACCATCGGAGCACGCCTGCAACGCTCACATGCGACAGTGCTTTATGCATGCAAGCTTATCGACGAACGTCTGCCTCTGGAGAAGAAACTTCAGGAGGATCTCTCGCAGATAGAAAGGGAACTTATGGCAGAACAATAACAGAATAAACAATCTTTTACCTGAACATAGCCTTTACAAAACGAGCTCCTCATATCGCGGCAAGCGTGTGAGGAGCTCGCATTTGCCCTCCTCAGCATCCACCTTTATGCAATAATGATGAAGGCCGTTGCTCACCACAAGGTAAGGGACCTTCAGCACTATGTTGTAACGCATTATCTGGTCTATCACCTTACGGTCTATCCTTACTCCCGGGGCCTTGTACTCTATTATCATAAATGGCTTGAGCGAGCGGTCAAACACCACCGTGTCACACCTTCTCGACATATCATTGAGCCGTATGCCCATCTCATTTGCGATCATGCCGCGCGGCACACCCATATGTGACATAAGGAAATGCACAAAATGCTGGCGCACCCACTCTTCAGGAGTCACAAGGAGCCATTTCTGTCTCAAAACGTCATACACCTCCACGCCATTCGCTCCGCTGCGCAACGAGAGATCGGCGGCCGGAAGATTCAACTGTGAAGGCAGATTCTGTGTGGATGAAGGCATGAGTCAGACATAATGGTTATCACACGCAAAATTAACTAATAAGAGCGGATATGACAGCACATGGCGGCCAAAAACTTTTGCACATGCGGTTATTTATTGCTAAATTTACGCTCATATTACATATCTTCCTACCGACATCATGGCTCCATCCTCCAAGACCTCATCCACTACAGCAGCCGACATTACATTCCCGCAGCTCATGCGTCAGATAGCCAACCGGCAGCTCGCACCCATATATCTGCTCCACGGAGAAGAGGGATACTATATCGACGAGCTTGTTAAGGCTTTCGAGGGATTGCTTCCTGAAGAGGACCGCGACTTCAACATGTACACCCTCTACGGACCCGAAACCGGCATGGAGACGGTCATGGACATATGCCGGAGATTGCCCATGATGGCAGAGCATCAGGTGGTGATAGTAAAGGAAGCGCAGTCGGTACGTGCCGACTCGCTCAACAAGCTGCACCACTATGCCGAGCACCCCACCCCGTCCACCATACTTGTCATAGCATGCCGAGGCGAAAAAGCCAAAGGGAAAGAGCTGCTTGCAGCCGTGAAGAAGAACGGAGTGATATTCGAGTCAAAAAAGATAAGCGAGCGCAACCTGCTACCCGCAATATCCGATCTTATAAAAGAGAAAGGGCTGACAGTCGATGCCAAGGCACTCTCCATGCTGCGCGACTACATCGGCACAGACCTGTCACGGCTATACAACGAGATCGACAAACTCTCATTCATACTCGGGACAGGGGCCATGATCACACCGGAAGCAATCGAGCGCAACATAGGAATATCCAAGGACTACAACAACTTCGAGCTTGTCGATGCCATAAACTCGCGCAACGCGGCAAAAGCCATGACCATCGTCGAATACTTCCGCAACAACCCAAAGAACAATCCCACGGTCATGACCATATCCACGCTGTTCAACCACTTCTCCAATCTGCTGATATATCACTACACTCGTGACAAGTCACAAAGCGGCTATATGGACGCACTGGGGCTTAAATCGCCATGGGCATTACGCAGCTATGAGTCAGCAGCACGGGCCTACAATGTGCGTCAGACCATAGAAATCATTTCGGCTCTGCGCGAATGCGATTGCCGTAGCAAAGGCATAACCTCACGCCAGAATGAATACGACCTCCTCAAAGACCTGATATTCCGCATACTCACATCCTCAGGCATAATCAGGATGTAAAACATGCATCCAACAATACCCTACAAATCACTCCATTCGTCACAAACAGAAAATTTCAGATGTTTTTTTGGAAATCTCGGCGTATGGTTGTAATTTTGTGAGTGATGAACGAGGACAAGCGCAAGGGACTCGCACGTGAAGCCCTGAGCCGATATATTACGGAACATCACCGACGTTGCACCCCTGAGAGGTTTGCCGTGCTCGACAAGGTACTCGACATGCCATCGCGTTTCACCATCGACGAGCTTACCACAGCCATAGAGGGGGGCGATTTTCGTGTGAGCAAGGCTACAGTCTACAACTCCATAGACCTTTTCGCACGGGCCGGCATAGTGAAAAAGCTCCATCTGTCAGCCGACACATGGGAGGTGGCTCTCGACAATCCACCCATAGTGAGGCTTGTGTGCGAGCAGTGCGGCAAAGTGCGAGAGGTGAAGGACTCGCAACTGTTCAGAGCCTTGAGCTTCAAGCGTTACACCTCGTTTACCGCAAAAAGGTTTGAAGTCTGCATCAGCGGGTTATGCTCCCGGTGCCAGAACAATGGAAAGAGAAAAGGAATAAAGAAAATACAAAATAAGTAACTGACACAATGAAAGTAGACGTGCTACTCGGGCTCCAGTGGGGCGACGAAGGAAAAGGCAAGGTAGTGGACGTGCTTACCCCGCGCTACGATGCCGTAGCAAGATTCCAGGGGGGACCAAACGCAGGCCACACACTCGAATTTGAAGGGAAAAAATATGTGCTCCGCTCCATACCATCCGGAATATTCCAGCATGGACAGATCAACATCATCGGCAACGGCGTAGTGCTTGACCCGGTATTGTTCAAGCAGGAAGCTGAAGAGCTCGAAAAGAGCGGTGTGGATCTGCGGTCGATACTGCGCATATCCAAGAAAGTACACCTCATCGCTCCCACCCACCGTCTGCTTGACGCCGCTAACGAAAAGGCCAAAGGTGGCAAGAAGATAGGCACGACCGGCAAAGGCATCGGCCCGACCTACACTGACAAGATATCGCGCAACGGTCTGCGCCTCGGCGATGTGTTCCACAACTTCGATGAGAAATACAATGCCCTGCGCGAGATGCATCTGTCCCGGCTCAAGGCTCTTGACTCAACTCCTGACACAGAGCTCCTCGCCTCACTCGAGGACTCATGGATGGACGCTATAGAGTACCTGAAAGGATTTGACATAGTTGACTCCGAATTTCTCATCAACTCGCTCCTTAAAGAGGGTAAAAGCGTGCTGTGTGAAGGAGCACAGGGCACACTGCTCGACGTGGACTTCGGATCATACCCCTTCGTCACATCATCCAACACCATCTGCTCGGGCGCATGCTCCGGCCTCGGAGTTGCTCCAAACAAGATAGGCGAAGTGTTCGGCATATTCAAGGCTTACTGCACACGCGTAGGCAGCGGTCCCTTCCCCACCGAACTTTTCGATGCGACAGGCAAACGCATACGCGACCTCGGACACGAATACGGAGCCGTCACCGGTCGTGAACGCCGATGCGGATGGATCGACCTCGTGGCCCTAAAGTATGCCATAATGATCAACGGTGTCACACAGCTCATAATGATGAAGAGCGATGTGCTCGACGGCTTTGACGAAATAAAGGCATGCACAGCCTACCAGATCGGAGGCAAGGTGACGGATCAGTTCCCCTACTCCATCGAAGAGGACATCGAACCTGTCTACACCACTCTGCCGGGATGGAAAACCGACATGACGGGCATGCAGAGCGAAGAGGAATTCCCCACCCAGTTCAAAGACTACATCGAATTCCTTGAAAAAGAGCTTGAGACCCCGATAACCATAGTCTCCATAGGCCCAGACCGAAAGCAGACCATAGAAAGAAAAAAATAGACATCCCCACCGGAAAACAAAGCATAGATGCCCCTAAGCCAGTAAAGGCTTAGGGAGCATCCCCTCCACAGACCACACCGGAGCAGACCATGAAAGCTGCTGCATAAAGCACCGGCCACACATACCATAACATAGGCTAACCTTAACCAAATATCCATAAATCATCAACCATGGGCCGAGCCAACTCTGCCCAGCAAAAACACAAATTATGGCAAAAGTCAAACCGTTCCGCGGCGTACGCCCGCCACGTGACCTTGTCACACAAGTAGCTTCACGCCCCTACGACGTGCTCAACTCCGAAGAAGCCCGCAAAGAGGCCGAAGGGAATCCGCGCTCGCTCTACCACATCATCAAACCGGAGATAGATTTCGCACCCGGCACAGACGAGCATGACCCGAAAGTGTATGACAAAGCTGTAGAGAATTTCAACGCATTCCAGCAAAACGGATGGCTCGTACAGGACGATAAAGAGCATTACTACATATATGCGCAAACGATGAACGGCCGCACCCAATACGGCATTGTCATCGCTGCAAACGTAGCCGACTACATGGAAGGGCGCATCAAGAAGCATGAGCTCACCCGCCGCGACAAGGAGGAGGACCGCATGAAGCATGTCCGCATAAACAATGCCAATATCGAACCGGTGTTCTTCGCCTTCCCCGACAATGAAGTGCTTCAGAAAGTGATCGACGATGTGACCAAAAACGAACCGGAATACGACTTCACAGCCCCCGACGGCTTCGGTCACCACTTCTGGGTCATCGACAACCCCGAAATGATCGAGACAGTGACCCGCGAATTCGATCGCATACCATATCTCTACATCGCCGACGGACACCACCGCTCTGCAGCCGCCGCACTGGTAGGACATGAGAAAGCCCAGAACAACCCGGCCCACAAGGGAGACGAGGAATACAACTATTTCCTGGCTGTGGCATTCCCCGCATCCCACCTCAACATCATTGACTACAACCGTGTGGTCCGCGATCTCAACGGGCTTACCCCTGAAGAATTCCTCGCACGCATAGCCGAAAACTTCACTGTCGAAGACAAGGGCACCGAAGAATACCGCCCGACAGCCCTCCATAACTTCTCGCTCTATCTTGGTGGCCACTGGTATTCCCTCACTGCCAAACCCGGCACCTACAACGACAATGATCCTATAGGCATACTCGACGTCACCATATCGAGCGACCTGATACTCCGCGACATACTCGGCATCACCGACCTGCGCTCCGACAAACGCATCGACTTCGTAGGCGGAATACGCGGACTCGGCGAGCTCAGCCGCCGTGTTGATTCCGGAGAGATGGCCATGGCTCTCGCTCTATACCCTGTGTCAATGAAGCAGCTCATGGACATAGCCGACTCCGGCAACATTATGCCTCCGAAGACTACATGGTTCGAGCCTAAGCTCCGCTCCGGACTCATAATCCATAAGCTTGACTGACAACGGCCCGATATCGCGCGCCACAGACATAGCACATACTGAACTGCCAGGTTTTTAGGATTTTATGGTCTCAGCGGGAAAATTATCTGCGCCAAGCCTTGGAAATCCGCAAAAAAAACGCTATCTTTGCACCGCTTTAGGCATCATCCACAGCGATGGGTTCTGGGCAAAAGGATTGTCTTATGGTGTAATGGTAGCACTGCAGTTTTTGGTTCTGCCTGTCTTGGTTCGAATCCAGGTAAGACAACTCAAATCGAGGAGTTAAGTAACTGACACACTTAGCTCCTCGATTATTTTTATGCCACTACATCATGCCACCTCATAATACCTGAAATTTCGGGTCAAGCCGAATTCCCGGTGCATTTGTTACAATCGAGAGGATAAAGTGTTAA
>CAJURI010000011.1 GCA_910588795.1 uncultured Duncaniella sp.
GCCAAATTTTTATACCCTGTTTAACTATATTTTAACACTTAAACACAGCAAAGAACGAGAGCAAATAAGGATTTTACAATCTTAAAAGATTGATCTTCAAATAAAAAGTCCGAATTAGGCTCTGAATCACCACAGATCGTGCTATCTCGTGCAAAAAGGGTGACAGCTATAATAAAGCCACTCTTATGACACACTCACCCAATAAAAACTCAAGATGATCACAAAAAACAGAGACGGAAAAATCACATACAGAAAAAGCAGGAGCTATTGCCACATGCATCAATACAGCATGGCAGCAAAAGCTCCTGTTTTCTTTATAGCTTATGAGACTTTAGCGTCCCCAAAGCCTGTTTACTTGTTCACGCGGAAGCGATCCTCACCTGTGGTAAGGAAAGCTATCACCTGACGGGCAGCAGCAAGACCGGCGTTGATATTGGCCTCGGCAGTCTGAGCACCCATCTTCTTCGGCGTGAAGAACACACGGTCGCCAAACCGCTCCTTGATATCGGCGGCACGCTCGGGAGCGACATCAGCCACATATTTGAGATCAGGACGCGCCTCAAGCGCACGGATCAGCCCCTCTTCATCAATGACCTCCTTACGGGCGGTATTGACAAGCAGACCACCCTTAGGCATCGATGCAATGAGGTCATAACCTATTGAGCCACGAGTCTCGGGAGTAGCGGGGATATGTATCGACACCACACGGTTCTCCTTGTAGAGCTGCTCGACAGAATGAACAGGTGTAACGCCGGCCTCCTCCATCACTGCATCGGGGCAGTAGGGATCAAGCGCGGATATGTTCATTTCGAAGCCACGACCGATACGGGCGACATTGCGTCCCACCTGGCCGAAAGCCTGGATGCCGAGAGTCTTGCCCTTAAGCTCTGTACCGGAAGTGCCGTTGTACATGTTTCGGCACATCATGACGGCAAGCCCGAACACGAGCTCGGCGACAGCATTGGAATTCTGGCCGGGTGTGTTCTGCGCGCTCACACCATGAGCGGTGGCCGCAGCAAGGTCGATATTGTCATAACCGGCACCGGCACGCACCACGATCTTAAGATTCTTTGCAGCGTCAAGCACCTCTGCGTCCACTTTGTCAGAACGTATGATGAGAGCGTCGACGTCAGCGACAGCGGCAAGCAGGTCAGCCTTTGCAGTATATTTCTCCAGCAGGATCAGTTCTGCGCCGGCATCCTCTATGACCTTACGCATACCATCCACCGCAACAGCGGCAAACGGTTTTTCGGTAGCTATAAGAACTTTCATGTCTATGCGACTTAAAGATTAATGCTGCTTCTCGAAATCATTCATAGCCTCGACGAGCACCTTAACGCTCTCAAGCGGGAGAGCATTGTAGAGAGATGCGCGGAAACCGCCCACTGAACGATGGCCCTTGATGCCCACAATACCACGGGCTGTGCAGAAGTCAACGAAGTCCTTCTCAAGCTCCTTATATTCAGGAGTCATGACGAAAGTGACATTCATGATAGAGCGAGAATCCTCAGCTGCAGTGCCCACAAACATACGGCTGCGGTCGATAGCGTCGTAAAGCACGCCAGCCTTTTCAAGGTCGAGCTTCTCCATGGCCTTCACGCCACCCATCTCCTTATAATAGCGGAGAGTCATGAGCGAAGCATACACGGGGAGCACCGGAGGAGTATTGAACATGGAGCCCTTCTTGATGTGCGTACGGTAATCGAGCATGGTCGGGATCACACGGTCCACCTTGCCGAGGGCGTCCTCCTTTACAATAACGAGAGTAGCACCGGCAGGGCCGAGGTTCTTCTGCGCGCCGGCATAGATGAGGTCATATTTTGCCACATCAACGGGGCGGGAGAAAATGTCACTTGACATGTCGGCTACGAGGGGCACGGAAACCTCCGGATCCTCACGAAGCTCGGTACCATAGATAGTATTATTGGTAGTGATATGGAAATAATCAAGATCAGAGGGAACTTCATATCTGCGGGGATAGAAAGTGTAGTTAGCTTCCTTGGAGGATGCAAGCACCTCGACTTCACCGAACAGACGGGCCTCCTTTATGGCATTGGATGCCCATGTGCCAGTGTCGAGATAACCGGCCTTGGTGCGGAGAAGGTTCATCGGAGCCATGCAGAACTGCAGGCTGGCACCGCCGCCAAGATAAAGCACCTGATACCCTTCGGGCACTTCAAGGAGCTCCTTTACCAGAGCCTGAGCCTCGTCCATCACTGCAACGAATTCCTTGGAACGGTGAGACACTTCAAGGAGCGAAAGCCCTGTCTCAGCAAAATTGTTCACTGCATCGGCCGTATGCTTGATTGTGTACTCACTCAAGATCGACGGCCCGGCATAGAAGTTATGTTTCTTCATATTGGTATTGATAATAATTGTCCTTTGCAAGCTCCGGTCTTATCCGAAAAACTTACGACTGCAAATTTATACAAATTATTTTCAAAAAATAAATTAAATACTGAAATTTTTCTTTAATCCTCGAATAACTCCGGTTTTATACAAAAAGAGGACTCTTTTTCATACATTTTTACCATCATTTCCGCCATCGCCGGCGCGCGTGCCGCACCAACGCTCGTTCTGCAAAGCCGCCGCACGCATCTCGGCGGGATTGCCTCCCGGCTCCCAAAAGCCCTCATGCCCGAGTTCGTCAGGCATGAACTGCTGTATGACGAAATTGCCCGGATAGTCATGGGCATACTTATAATCGCGGCCATACCCCATATCCTTCATCAGAGATGTCGGGGCATTGCGCAGATGCAGCGGCACAGGCAGATTTCCGGTCTCGTCGACACACTTCAACGCCCGGTCGACAGCCTTGTAAGCCGAATTGCTTTTCGGGGAGGTGGCGAGATATATGGCACATTGCGACAGCGGGATCCTACCTTCAGGCATCCCAAGCTTGTGCACAGCGTCAAACGTGGCGTTGGCAAGCAGCAGAGCGTTGGGATTGGCAAGCCCTACATCCTCCGAAGCCAGTATGAGCATGCGCCGCGCTATAAACTCCGGCTCCTCACCCCCGGCTATCATGCGGGCGAGCCAATAGACCGCCGCATCAGGGTCGCTGCCCCGTATGCTCTTGATGAAAGCCGATATTATATCGTAATGCATCTCGCCCCCCTTGTCATACACGGCAGGATTCTCCTGCAGACGGTCAGTAACCGTACGGTCGTCTATCACCATCCTCTCACCCTGTGGAGCAGACTGTTCGAGAAGATCGAGGATATTGAGCAGCTTACGCGCGTCCCCTCCCGCAAAACGGAACAGGGCCGTAGTCTCCCTCACATCCACGCCATGCGCCTTAAGCACAGGATCCCTGTCGAGCGCGCTGTCAAGGAGAGCCTGCAGTTCAGGCTCCTCAAGAGGCTTGAGGGTGTACACCTGAGCCCTCGACAGCAAAGGTCTGATCACCTCAAAGGAAGGGTTCTCGGTAGTCGCGCCGATAAGTGTCACTATGCCGCTTTCCACTGCGCCGAGCAACGAATCCTGCTGATTCTTGCTGAAGCGGTGTATCTCATCTATAAAAAGTATGGGGCGTCCCTGGGTGAACATGCTCTCCGTGTCACGCCGGCACCTGTCGAGCACATCGCGCACATCCTTGACCCCGGAATTGACCGCCGAAAGAGTATAGAACGGCACATTCACCGTATTGGCTATAATCCTTGCAAGAGTGGTCTTTCCCACCCCTGGAGGCCCCCACAGAATGAAGGATGCTATCTTGCCTGACTCTATCATCCTGCGCATAACACCCTGTGGGCCCACAAGATGGGTCTGCCCTATATAATCCTGAAGCGAACGCGGACGCATACGTTCCGCCAATGGTACTGTAGTCATACCACAAAGTTAACTGAAAAGTTTAAACCCGTAAAGAGACACCACCCCATGGCAGTGTTAAAGGGTATTAATTAGCTGCAAATTCTTTCCGTGTTAAGATTTTTTCATTAATTTTACCGCAACGAAACGATGGTGACAAAAGCAGTGTCCGCACATTGAAAACTTTCCGCCACCTGTCGTTGTTAGTTTAATATCCGGAAGCGATCGAACGCAGCCGGCAAAACCGTTTTAAACTATTGTCACAATGAGCGCACAACGTAATTCAGGAACCCCCAAGACCATGCGGAACATATTTGGCATCATCATGATAGTCATATATCTTGCAGTAGGCATACTATTTCTTTGCGGATACTTCAACATCCTATTCCCCACATGGACCTGGGTGCGCTGGGTGGGAGGCGCGTTGTTCATAATATATGGACTCTGGAGAGGATACCGCCAGTTTGCCGGCGTTGATCCGGGCTACGGCAACGATCCTGACGACGATGACGAGACCTCCGATCCCACATCATTCAAAAAACACTAACCCATAGCGTCAGCACATCCAGCCATGAGCATATCCACGCGCCACCTACAACTGCTTGCCGCATCCGTCATCATGGCGATAGCCATGTCAGGATGCTCGGGCAAGAAAGAGCAGAAGCAGCCCACAATGGCCAAAATCGCCTGCGACGAATCATTTGAATACATCATGGAGCAGGAGATCAATGTGTACGAGTACATCTACCCCAAGGAAGATGTGCTCGCCTATTACCTGCCCGAGAACCAGGCCATCGACTCCATCATGGCAATGGGCTCCGTGAAAGGTGCCGTGATAACAAGGCCGCTCACTGAAAAAGAGGTCAACTACCTGCGTTCCAACAAGAAGCTGGTTCATCAGAAAAAGATCGCCGTCGACGCACTCGCACTGATAGTCAACCCGGCCAATCCTGTGGAGTTACTCTCCAAGAAAGACATAGCCGAGATCCTCTCGGGCGAAGTCACCCGATGGGACCAGGTGGAGCCATGCAAGCTCGGAGAGATCGACGTGATATTCGACCATCAGGGATCATCCACGGTAGCCTACATGCGCGACTCCGTAATGGCAGGCAAGCCCATGGGAGCACATGTGTCGGCCGTTAAGTCAAACCCCGAAGTGTTCAAGGCCGTGGCCTCCAACCGCAACGCTATAGGCATAATAGGTGTCAGCTGGGTATCAAGCGACCTGTCCGGCCGCCAGAAATCAGTCGAAGAGCTTGCCAAAGCCGTGGAGAAGAGCGACACCACAACACTCGAATTCAATCAGGACGTCAAAGTCCTTAAGATACGCGGCAACAACGAGGTGACCGCCTACAAGCCCTATCAGGCTTACATATTTGACGGCTCATACCCGCTGTACCGCTCAGTCTACATGGTAAGCACAGCCCCCGGAGGCACAGTGTCACACCGCTTCTTCAGTTTCGTGACAGGATTCCAGGGACAGAAGATCATACAGATGACAGGCATACTTCCGGCCACAGTGCGCCCGCGCATGGTGGAGCTGGAATGACCCGCCGCGCAAATGATGCAAATACCCTTAATTACATATAACTAATGTTTATACGCGCAATAAACATCACAAATTATCGTTTTTCAGAGTAATCCTTATAGAATATTTATAAAAACAACAATAAAATAGTAAACCAACAGTGATGAAGTTACGCACATTGTTCTCCCTCTGCCTGGGAGGTATCGCGCTCACCGCGCTCGCACAAGGAGGCTATCAGGACGGCGTAGATTACTACAACGCCGACCGTTTCGAAAAAGCAAGGACCATCCTTCAGAAAACCCTCAACGACGCTTCGACCAACAAGGCCGTGTCATATTTCTATCTCGGATCTCTCGATCTGCGCGAAGGCAACATTCAGGGAGCCCAGACAAATTTCAACAACGGTATCGCTGCCGATCCCGCATACGGATACAACTATGTGGGCCTCGGAGAGATAGCTCTCAAGAACGGCAACAAAAAGGAAGCCGAGGATAAATTCAAGGAAGCTCTCAACACCAACAAGAAGGACGCAGCTCTCGTAGCAGCCGTAGCACGCGCCTATGCAAGCATCGACCCGGTGGCCTACGCCAAAGAGATCGACAAGAACATAGAGAAAGGCATGAAGATGTCCAAGAACAAGGAGCCGCAGATATACGTGCTTCAGGGCGACCTTGCCAAGAACGAGGACAAAGGCCTGGCAGCCGGCTACTATGAGCAGGCAATAATATATGAGGAGGAGAAAGGCGATGTAAATCCCGAAGCATACGTGAAATACTCCAACCTGTACAACAAGGTCAACTCCGACTTCGCCATCGGCAAGCTCGTAGAGCTCAACGAAAAGCTCCCCAATTCAGCATTGGCCCAGAGCGAGCTCGCAGAGAAATACTACGACAACAACCAGCTCACCCGCGCCGCCGAGCAGTACGGGAAATACATGAAGAACCCCAACCACTTCCAGGGTGACGAGCAGCGTTATTCAGGACTACTTTACTTCGGCAAGAAATATCCCGAATCACTCGAAGTGGCACAGCAGGTGCTTGCAAAAGACCCCGACAATGAGTACATGCAGCGTATGGTGATGCTCAACAAGGCCGCGCTCGGCGACTTTGCCGGTGCTGAAGAGGCTGCCAACAAGCTCTTCGCTCACACCGGAGCAACATTCACCGCCACCGACTACACCACATACGCCGATGTGCTCTCCCACCTCGGCAAGCCGGAAGAGGCTGTGAAGGCCTACGAGACCGCCTACAACATGAACCCCGAAAAGAACAAGCAGATCCTCGCCGACATCTCCGAGCTTTACAACAAGCTTGAGAACGACGCCAAGTCAGTAGAGTACATGCAGAAGTTTGTCGACAGCGGCGATGCCACTCTCCAGGACTACTTCATCCTCTCCAACCGCTACAAGAACCTCGGACTCACCCTTCCCGAAGGATCTCCGGAAAGAGTCGAGGCTGCCAACAACGGCATCAAGTACATCGACCTCGCACTTGAATCGGCAGCCAACAAGGGCCCGCTCTACCGCAACAAAGCCACCCTTCTCATGGTGCGCGACGGTGCCAACAACACCCCCGAGCTCATCGAGACCTATCAGGCCATGATCGCCGCCTACGACGAGGATCCCGAGAACCTTACAAAGTATTCCGACGCCTACAAGACTGCCTACACCCGCATGGGTTCCTACTACATGGGACAGGACGACAAGGAGAAAGCCCGTGAATACTTCCAGAAGGTGCTTGATATCGATCCCGAAAACGAACCGGTGAAGAAGGTCCTCAGCGAACTCTGATCCGCCCGCGAACGTTACAACCATAGGAGCCAAGCTCCGCACTCTCAATAAGGTTAATCTGCAAGGGCCGGGCTAAGCCCGGCCCTTGTCAATTCCTGTAATCCTCCTCTACTCCAAACCTCCTACTATGACCACTGAAAATCTTCTCACGATATACGCGTCAAGCTTCCGCCAGAACTGGGAACTGCCCGCACTCACCGACTTCGGCACAGGCGCGACCATGACCTATGCCGACCTGGCGCGCCGCATCGCCGCCACACACCTGCTGTTCAAGGAATGCGGCGTGAAGCGCGGAGACAAGATCGCGCTTATGGGGCGCAACTCCATATCCTGGGTCGAGACATATATGGCCACCCTGACCTACGGAGCCGTGATAGTGCCGGTGCTCCAGGACTTCAACGTCCAGGACGCGATGCACATAATCAACCACTCCGGAAGCGTGATGCTGTTCACCAACGAGTCGATTTTCGACAACATGGAATTCGAGAAAATCCCGGCCGTAAGGGCCGTGCTCTCCCTTGACAAGCGCGAAGTGCTCGCCGAGCATCCCGCCAATAACAATGTGGTCACCAAATTCCTCTCCAAGCTCCCCGACCGCATGCGCAGGACATACCCCCACGGCTTCACAAGCGCGGATGTGGAGTACCCCGAGCTTGACGAAAGCTCCCTGGCGGAGATCAACTACACCTCAGGCACCACGGGATTCTCAAAAGGCGTGATGCTCACGCTCCGCAACCTCGGAGGCAACGTGAGATTCGGCATCGAGTCGAGGCTGCATTACCGAGGCTCGCGCAACCTGTCGTTCCTGCCGCTCGCCCACGCCTACGGATGCGCCTTCGACATGCTCACCCCCCTCGCCACAGGCTCCCACATCACCCTGCTCGGCAAGCTTCCCACCCCCAAACTGCTCCTCAAGGCATTTGCCCAGGTGAAGCCCCACCTCATAATATGCGTACCCCTCATCCTCGAAAAAATCTACCGCAACAAGCTGCGCCCAATACTCGAAAAGGCATCCGTGCGCAACATGCTCAAGATCCCCGGAGTCAACAAGATCATCTACCGTAAGATACGCACCCAGCTCGTGGAAGCGTTCGGCGGAGAGTTCGAAGAAGTGATTGTGGGAGGCGCGCCGCTCAACCATGAGGTGGAACTGTTTCTCCACCGCATAGGCTTCCCCTTCACCGTGGGCTACGGCATGACCGAATGCGGCCCGCTCATCAGCTACACGCCGTGGCGCAGATTCATCCCCGGATCATCCGGAAGGACCCTCCCCGGCATCATGCAATCCAGGATAGCCGACAGCAAGGACCCGGCCAACATCCCGGGTGAGATATGCGTGCGCGGAGAGAACGTGATGTCAGGCTACTACAAAAACCCCGACGCAACCGAAGCGGTGATCGACGCCGAAGGATGGCTCCACACAGGCGACATGGGCACGATATCCCACGACGGGACAATCTTCATTCGCGGCAGATACAAGACCATGATCCTGAGCGCGAACGGACAGAACATATACCCCGAAGAGATCGAGGCCAAGCTCAACAACCTCCCCTACGTGGCCGAAAGCCTCATAGTGGAGCGCGGGAAGCACCTCGTGGCCCTCGTGTACCCCGATTACGAAGCCATGGACCGCGACCACATCCCCAACGAAAAGCTTCCGGAAATAATGGAAAAGGTCCGCACCGAGCTGAACCAGCAGGTGGCCCCCTACGAAAGAGTGGACAGGATACAGCCCATAGCCAACGAATTCGAGAAGACCCCCAAACGCTCCATAAAGCGATATCTCTACAACGCCTGAAAGGCGCGATCACCCCACAACACGAGACCTTAAACACCCACCTTAAATGGACTACCAGTTTGAACTGCCGATAAAAGTGCGCGACTATGAGACCGACTCACAGGGCATAGTCAACAACGCCAACTACCTGCACTACCTCGAGATCACCCGCCATGACTTCTGCGAGCAGGCCGGCACATCCTTCCGCGCCATGCAGCAGCAGGGACTTGACCCCGTGGTAAGGAAAATAGAGATCGAGTACATCTCCTCGCTCACCCTCGGCGACACCATGATATCACGCCTGAGGATGCACCGCGAAGGCGCGCGCTTCATATTCCGTCAGGACATCTTCAACGCCCTCAACGAAGCCCCGGTAGTGCGCGCGACAGTAACCATAGTATGCCTCGAAGACGGCAGGCTGTCACGCGGCGACACCCTTGCCGAAGCATTCGCCCGATACCTGTAAGGAAGGACGCATCCATGACCGCCAATCCATCACTCCTCCACCGTATAGCCTTCGCCTCGATGCGGGGGCTCACTCCCGCGCTCGCCCGGGAAATACTGGCGCGCATAGGCTCGGAAGAGCAGTTCTTCACGCTCACGGCCGACCAGATATCATCGGTTCTCGGATTCCGCAACCGCCTGTTTGACCGCTCCCTGCGCGACAAAGCCCTCGCAGAAGCCGACAGAGAGACACAGTTCATCGGACGCAACAACATCCGCGCCACCTACTTCACCGATCCCGGCTACCCGGCACATCTTCTCGAATGCGACGACGCCCCGCTGATGCTCTACTCCGTGGGCCAATGCGACCTCAACGCCGCAAGGATAGTATCGGTCGTAGGGACGCGCCACGCCACATCCTACGGCACAGCGTTTGTCGACGACCTCGTGGAAGGGCTCGCCGAAAAATGCGCCGATCCCGTGATAATCGTGAGCGGACTTGCATATGGCATAGACGTGGCAGCCCACAGGGCAGCCCTACGGGCAGGACTCCCGACCGTAGGGGTGCTTGCCCACGGACTAAACACTATCTATCCCGCCGCCCACAGGGACATAGCCGCCCGGATGGCAAAGTCAGGGGGGATGCTGATCACCGACTACAGGTCATCCGACAATATACACAAGGGCAACTTCCTCGCGCGCAACCGCATCATAGCCGGGCTGAGCGACTGCCTCGTGGTGGTGGAATCCGACACCCGAGGAGGTGCGCTCGTCACCGCACGCCTTGCATCGGCCTACTCGCGCGACGTTTTCGCTCTGCCCGGACGCACATCCGACCGCTACTCACGCGGATGCAACAGCCTCATATCATCATGTATAGCAAGCCTCATAACATCGCCCGACGATCTTATCGACGCCATGCGCTGGCCCCGCCGGCCATCCGAAGGTGACCAGTCCGCACTGTTCCCCGAAGGCTCCGACGGCGGCATATCCGATGAAGAGCAGGCCATAATCGACATCATAACCGCCCGGGGCGACGCCACAATAGGCGAACTGACAGCCTCGGTCGACATACCCACGCCACGTCTCATGGGGATGCTCATCGACATGGAGTTCCGCGCTCTCATATCAGCCGTCCCCGGCGGAAGATACCGCATAAGGTAAACCGCCACGAACCACGAACCAACCTCCGCGCTGCGGCGTTTCATCTATACAACCAACACCATCTCTGACATCATGGCGAAAATTATTCCACCCTCCGAACTTATCATCAATCCTGACGGATCGGTATTCCACCTGCATCTCACCCCCTCACAGCTCACCGACCGCATCATACTCGTAGGCGACCCCGCACGCATAAATATGGTGGCGTCATTCTTTGACACCACCGACTACGAAGTGCAGTCACGCGAATTCCACACCATAGGGGGCACCTACGGCGGCAAGTCGATAATGTGTCTGTCACACGGCATAGGTCCTGACAACATCGACATAGTGATCAACGAACTCGACGCTCTCGCCAACATCGACTTCGCAACACGCGAAGTGCGCGAGCACCGACGCCGCCTCACCATGGTGCGCATAGGCACCTCAGGAGCCCTGCAGCCCGAGCTGAAGCTCGGCACTCCGGTGATCGCCGAAAAGTCAATAGGATTCGACGGCGTGCTCAACTACTACGCCGGGCGCAACGAAGTGGCCGACCTCGAATTCGAGCACGCCTTCTGCGAATCGGTAAGATGGAACCCGCTCTGGGCCAAACCTTACGTGGTCAATGCCGACGAAGAGCTGGTGGACCGCATAGGGCGCGACGACATGGTCAGAGGCAACACCATATCGGCTGTGGGCTTCTACGGCCCGCAAGGGAGAGAGCTCAGGCTCCCCCTCGCCAACCCAGACCTGAACCGCCGCATCGAGGACTTCCGCTTCAACGGACGCAAAGTCACCAACTACGAGATGGAGTCGGCACCCCTTCAGGGTCTCGGACGGCTCATGGGCCACCGCGCCATGACGGTATGTTCGATCATAGCCAACCGCATGAATTCCGACGCCAACCCCAACTACAAGACCGCTGTCAGAGATCTCGTCGCCACCGTCCTCGAAAGAATCTGAAACTGAGGGCGCGTCATAATGACCGTCCATAAAAATTGAGGATGTTTCATAACGTCCGTATATAAAGAAATTACCCTTGCTGCAGCCATCTGTGGCAAGGGTAATTTCTTGAGTAAGAGCGTTTTTGCCCCTCAATTTATTCAATCAGGGAGTTAGAACTCCTTGAAATAATGATCGAGCACGTCGCGGGCGGCGATGAACGAGCTGAGCTGATTGTTGAGCACCTTCACCTCCCTGTCAGCGAGCATGCGCTCTATCTCGGGATTGTTATAGAAATTCGACCTCAGCTGAGAATCGATAGTCTCATACATCCAGTATCTCGCCTGTTCGCTGCGCTTGCGCTCGAAATAGCCGTTTGCCTTCACGAAATCGAAGTATCGGTCTATCATGTCCCACACTTCATCGATCCCTATCTCGAAATATCCCGAATAGGTCAGCACCTCCGGCGACCATCCGCTCGCCGGAAGCGGAAACAGATGAAGCGCGCTCCTGAACTGCGTCTGCGCCAGCTGGGCACGCTGTATATTGTCGCCGTCGGCCTTGTTGATCACAATGCCGTCGGCCATCTCCATGATGCCGCGCTTGATCCCCTGCAGCTCATCGCCAGTGCCGGCAAGCTGGATGAGCAGGAAGAAATCCACCATCGAATGCACGGCAGTCTCGCTCTGCCCAACGCCGACAGTCTCGACAAAGATATTGTCATACCCGGCAGCCTCGCACAGCACTATGGTCTCGCGGGTCTTGCGCGCCACACCGCCGAGCGATCCCGCCGACGGGCTGGGACGTATGAAAGCGTCAGGATGCACCGACAGCTTCTCCATCCTCGTCTTGTCGCCGAGTATGCTCCCCTTGGTGCGCTCGCTCGAAGGGTCGATGGCAAGCACAGCAAGCTTCCCGCCTTTCTTCAGCACATGCAGACCGAACACATCGATCGACGTGCTCTTGCCCGCGCCCGGCACACCGGTGATACCTATCCTGCGCGAATTGCCAGAATGTGGCAGACACTTCTCTATCACCTCCTGGGCCAGGGCCTCATGCTCGGGCGACAGACTCTCCACAAGGGTCACCGCACGCGAGAGCATGGTCACGTCACCCTTCAGTATCCCCTCCACCATTTCGGCGGCCGAGGGCATGGGGCGCGGACGCCGCCTCTTCAGGTAAGGGTTCACTACGGGAGGCTGGCTCACCCCCTGGTTAACGGTTAGCCCGTTATACTTTGCATCGTTCTCTATATGTTCCATGGGTATATGTCTATAGGATTCAAGGTTATATGTCATCACTTCACCTCGGCCACCACTCTCACCATAGTGGACGGGTGCTGAGGATCGTTGGCTATGATATTTATTCGGGCGTTGAGCAGCTCGTCGCTCTTTATCCTCGACGGCGTGACAGTCACATCCACCTTCGCGCTCTTGCCGGGCTTGACGGTCCTCTCACCGAGGCGCACATCCACAGCCGCATCGGGACAGGATATGGCGCGTATCACCAGCGGGCTCTTGCCGCGGTTGGAGATCTCGAACGTCCGCTTTATGGGGCTGTCACTCTTGCTCACCTTCCCCAGGTCGAGGGCAGTCTCCGAAGTGTCCAGAAGCGGAGCATTCATGCGCTGCTCGGGGGTCAGCTTTGAGAAATTCTCCTCAAGTATCACCACCGTCTCTATCTTCTTCCCCGCACGGCTCCCGGCATCGGGATAGAACATCAGTGAATCGGTCACGATGCCCCACCCCTTGCTCTCGTTGCTGTGGAGCACGGTCGAGATTATGAACTGTTCCCCCGGGGGCACCACCTTGGGCTGGATCATGGCATGGATATACTTGGGCGAACCCTCCACGCGGGGACGCAGAGTGTCAGCCGACGTGTTGTAGGCATCCACATACTGCCCCATGGTCTCCCCTTTGAGCACCTTGCCGTAGGCTATTGTGGCCGACCGGAGCCTCACAGGACCGGCCTCGACAGGATAACGGCTCTTGAGAGTGTTGGACGACCCTATCACAGTGCCGGTGATGGTGAGTGCCGTGCGGCGCGGCTCCCCGCTGCAGTCCACATTGATGCGCTTGGAAAAACGCCCCGGCCTCCCCTTTGGGTCAAAACCAACGCGTATCACAGCCGTATCGCCCGGAGCGACCGGCTTGGTGGAATATTCCGGACGCGTGCAGCCGCAGTTGGCCCGTGCGCCGGTGATGGAGATAGGCTCGGCACCGTTGTTAACGAGCTTGAACTCGCAGTACACCGTGCCGACATTCTCGTCAAAGGCCCCGAAGTCATGTCTCTTGCTCAGCCACACATTTTCAGCCGCCACAGGGAGCGCGACAGCCGCCGACAATGCCGCGGCAACGAATATCCTGATCAGATTCATATCCTGTAGAATGAGAGGTTGTTTAATAATCTCTATGTCCGCGCCTCTATTTGGGTATCACCACACCCTTGAATTTCAGCACCGTGCGCTTCTTGCCCGTGCTGAACTGCACCTTTACGCTCCTGTGGAACTCCCCCTTGAAGGTGGCGGGATTGAAATGCACCTTTATCACACCTTTCTTGCCCGGAGCTATGGGCGCGAGAGGAAAATCAGGCTTCGTGCAGCCGCAGCCGCCGTTGGTCACCGTGACTATGCTCACAGGCTCGTCGCCGGTATTGGTGAACTCATACTTGGCCGTGACCTGGCCACCCTTGGCACGGATAGTGCCGAAATCATGCTCGCGCGTAGAGAACTCCACCGCCCCCTTGGCAGCGGCTCCAACCGAGGTCAGGACGGCAAGCACCAATATAAATAATATTCTCTTCATTTCTTCCATGTATTATTAACACACAAAAGTACAAAAAATATTTTATAAAAAAATTTGCCCGTATAGCGTTTCCCAACGACATACGGGCTGTGACTATTGGATTTACCTATTTTCACAAAATTAATTAGAAGCGGTAATATTCAATAATTCCGGATTATACATATTTTTTTCATTCTACAATCTGCCTGGGGTCTATGGCATTCTCTGCGTCCTTGGCAGGCTGTGACATCTCCTTGACACAGAGATACCACTTGCCGTCGACCTTCACGGGATTGAACATCAGCGACATGGCAGGAGCCGTGCCTGAGTCGTCACGCTCGCGGAAGAATGTGCGATACTTCAGGTCGTTGAACAGTGGAGTAGAGAAACTGTAATAGTCAAGCTCATAGTCCACTACCGGGAACCGCTTGAAGCGTTTGAGCATCCTTTCGCGGGTCTCCTCGCCTAAAGCCGTCGGGGTGTCGCCGCCGGAAAGCTCGCACAGACAATCCACCGCCCACTCGACATTTCCGCTCTTGAGGCTGTCCATCACCTGGGTGGAAAGATCCATCACCTGAGTGGTGTCGGAGGCTGTCAGTGTCGAGGCAAATTCAGCCTCGATATCCTGAAAAGTCTTGGGCTGCTCTTTCTTGCCGCTGTTTCCGCCGCATGCCCACATGAGCATCGAGGCTCCTACGATTATCAATAACTTTTTCATCTTATAATTTTAAGAAGAGCACCGGCAGCTTATACCGGTGCTCTCCCTGAATTTTAAGCTAATGAAGGATTATGCCTTGGGCTTGGTCCCGGCCATGAAATCGAAAGAGGATTCCTTGGTCTGTGAGCCCCAGTAGTATTTCACTGTAACCTTTATCACCTTGTTAAGCTGATCTCTTTCAAGAACACCGCTGGTGTAATTGCATACGATCTTGCAATTGTTAAGGAAGTTAACCTTCTCAAGAGTCTTGCCTTCGGCTGCAGCATAAGTGTAAGTGTTATCCTTACCGGCAACCTTAGTCATACCGTCTGTAGAGAATTGAATACCGCTCACGACGGGAAGTTCAACTTCAACACTCTTGATCTTGAAGTATGCAAAGATCTCTTTGGCATCTACGTAAGCCTCTGTTTCAGTATCAAAGCTGAACAATGGATTGCCATAGGAATCACTCATTGTGAAGAATGCACCGAGAGGAATCCTTGTAGGATCGACTCCGTCATAGTAAACTTTCTCTCCAGCAACTGCACCAACAAGAACAGGCTTTCTGAAATCTACCTTGACTACATTGTCGGATACACCGGCAGGTGTAAGCTTGCAAGTTCCGTAAGTAGCGTCAATCTGGACATTTGCAAACACATTGTAGTTTGCGTTGCCTTCATTGAGCACTGTCTTCGCAGCCTCGGTAGGCTCTGTAGCAGGAGCGACAACCGGACCATAAACGATCTTACCTGTTGTAGCATCGATAGAAGCCACTATGTTGGCATCTGAATATGTAGCTCCAAAAGCAAGTTTGGTCTTAGTTGCATCAAGGCTGAAACCGGTCTTCTGGTTATCTGCAAAACGATATGACTGGTTTACTGTAAGATCAGCAATCTCATCGGGATAACCGGCATGTGCACCGTCATAGGATGCTACAATAGTATTCTCCTGATAGTAATCCTTAAGCAGATAGTCGAAATTGGTCACGTTCTTGCCAAGGCCATTGTTCACCTGATAAACACGCATACCCACTTCGTCGGTTGCACTTTCCGGCACGAATGCTAAATTAAGAGTTCCGAACTTGAATGAGGGAGCCGGTGAGATATTCACGGTAACGCCGATATAAACGACATCATTCTCGTTGGTCTTGTTGACAAACTTCTTGTAGAGAGTTACAGAGCCTTCGTAATCCTCAAGGATAACACCGGCTGCGTCAACACCATATGCCCAGGTAAGGATACCGTTGGTGAGGTCTACACCCTTGTCTGAATTATATACAAGTGTGCCACAATCAGTTACAGCCTTATAAGTTTCGCCATCCTTAACGAATACTCCATCCTTCGGTGCACCGTAACGAGCCTGGAACTCCTCAGCTTTAATGTTAAGATCTGATAGAACTATTCCGCTCATGTCCTTCCAAGTGCTGACTACAAAAGCTGTAGAAGTGCAGAGGTAAGGCATAGCAGTACCATCTACAAGTGTATAGTCCTTGATTGAAGGCTGATCGGGGTTGATCTCCTCTACTATGTTCATCTTGACATAGCCTACGAGAACCACCTTGTCACCTTTGCAGAGTGTAACACAGACCACAGGGTGACGGCCGAGGGCAGAACGTGCTCCGTCAACGACCTTGCCTTCTGAATCAACGCATGGCTTCCATACGCCATTATCCACAAAGCGGGGTGTGAACACACCTTCAGCACTGATAGTACCATAGTCAGACTCATTGGTATTGGAGTCGCCTACCATATATCCGAGCATAGCATACTTGGCGGTAAGGCCCCAATCATCCAATGCCTCTTTGAGCGACAGGAACTTATGGGTTGCGGAAGCGGTGGCACCGAATTCTGTCTGTGTGTAGCATACACGGATAGTGTCGGCAAGATTGAATGTCTTGGCATAGCTTACATTCACAACATTATATGCGTTTGTTCCGTCAGTTTCCTCGATAGCCATCTTACCGGTTGTAGCGAGGTGGCTGTCAACGGTAGTACCGGTCTTGGGAACATAGCTGAGGTTAGTGAATGCCACCTGTGCGTTCACGAGGCTGAAGTAATCGGATACTACCGATCCGGCATTCTCAAGACCTATATTATTGTCACCCTCCTCAGGCTCGGCTATATTGCGGATAGCCTTGAGTGCTGTGATAGGAAGCTCGGGGGCAGCGGTTGTGCCGTGTGAAAGAGCCTCGGGGTTCTCCAGAGTGTAAGATACATTCAGAAGACCGTTCTCACCCTTCTCTGACTTCACGACCTTGAGAGCCGGAACTGCTGCTTCTGAGCGAGATATGAGATCGACGTTCTCGATGGGGAGGAACTCGAACTCGCAATCACCGATATTGGCATTGGTGGGGTTCAGGTTGAACTCAGCCACTGCAGCTTTTGCGTAATCATATTTGTCAGCAGCGACGGTGCTTGTGGTGTAAGCCGGGAAGACCGTCACATCGACATTGTTTATCTTAAGAGGAATCTTATATGCCAGGGTAGCGGTTCCGCTGGTCACGTTACCTGTAACCTCGTTCTTTACAGCTGCCAGATAGGTTCCCTTGGTGTACTGAAGGAGAGCAGCCTCCACTCCGTCAAGATAAACCTGCGGTTTGAACACGAGACCCTTGAGGTAACCGTTGCGTGATATCACCACTGCACCTTCCTGACCGTCTACGCCATTGAGGTAAAGGTAGTCATTGTCAAGCACGGCGGTAAGCTTCTTGGTTCCGTCGGGAAGCTTGATTGCGATCTCCTTGATATTAGTGGTCTCCTTGTAGCCACCTTTGCCGTCGTTGAGTTCGGCATCCCATACATGCTCTACAAGAGCAGAGCCATCCTCGTTGGGAGCCCAGTAGTCGCCCGGGGCACCCTGTGCGCCGGGGTTACCTTGAACACCCTGGAGACCTTGGGGGCCCTGTGCGCTCAGCCCTGTGTCTTTGTCACCTTCAAACCAGGTGTAGTCACCTGCCGTGCCTTTCTTGATGGACCACACGGGAGCGGCAGCGCCCGCTTCACCCTTGGCTCCGTTGAGGATGTCATAGGTCTGGGGCTTGCCGTCTTTTTCAACGGAAACCCTGATGCCGTTCTCTATGGAGGTCACTCCGGTAAGGATGGCACCGTTAGCAATCTTACTGTTGATGTCATCGATAGCCGACTTGTTCTGAGCCACCTCAGTACGAAGCTGGTTGATGTCATCATCGTAGTCCTTGCAAGAGGAGAGGGAGCCGGCTGTGCCCACTACAAGAGAGGCGAGCAGAAACCCGTTGATGAATTTTTTGTTCATACGTAAATTGGTTAAGTTATAACTTTGGTTAAAGATATTTTGCTTGCTGCATCATGGTTACTGCCGCACTTATAGTCCTATTGCTCATGTGCTTATGTAACGTCCGACGTCCCATCCGGCATCCGTATGGACACACTATGGGAATCGCTCTACAAAGTTATGCCAAAGAAATTTCACATCCCCGATTATAGCGTTGCGGGATTGTCACACTTATATTGCAAAATACACACACAACCCTGCCGCACAGCATCTCACACCAATGCTCACGCATCGTCACGCCCCCCTTCGAGAGGCAGATTGCGGCTAAGCTCCGAAAAGAAATCACGATTGAGTATCACCGACAGCCGCTGAAGCAGCACTGTGTCGATGGAATGCTTCTGAAACAGGCGGTACACATTGGAGCGATCACAGTTAAGCTTGCGTGCGAGCCATGACACAGTGCGCTCCTGACGCTCGAGTTCCTCCTTGATCATAGTGCCGATTGATTCCATAATATGACTATTATATTAAGGTATATACGGCTCCCATCCCTAAGCCCCTGATTTAATTAATAGATTACGTACCCCTGTATCGGGAATGCGCATGAAAAACGTGGGATGGACTCGCAGCTGTCGCTCCCTTGATTCAAGGTCTTCGCATTACCCAACACAGAGGACCGACAACATCTGCAGCACCCCACGAGAAAGCATATAGCTGACCGCGCCACTCGTCGTGACGCGGAGACATAGCTTACTGTGGACGCATTCCCTGTCGCTTCCTACCCATGTTGTATCAAAAGTTGCGAAGTTCTGAATCAAGTAGAGAAACTAAGAACGAATTAACGTCTTTCAAAAAAACCCACCCCGCCGCTGCAGGGAGTTATCGAAATATTTTTCACAAAATTACGGATTTTCTTATGGCACTGACACATGAAAATGATAAAAAATGTTATATCTTTGCAGCATGGAACAGGCATGCGCCCCGGCACGTGCCGGCTTCTCTCACGTAATCATCACATAACCTTATGAGCTATAGTTTTTTAGACCTGCTGTGCCTGCTCGGCTCCGTCGCCCTGTTTCTGTACGGCATGAAAGTGATGAGCGAAGGTCTGCAGAAGGCTGCAGGCGACCGCCTCAGAAACATACTTTCCGCCATGACGCGCAACCGGTTCACCGGCATGCTCACCGGCATTCTCATCACCGCTCTCATACAGAGCTCCTCGGCATCCACCGTGATGGTGGTGAGCTTCGTCAACGCCGGCCTGATGTCGCTCGGACAGTCTATGGCGGTAATCATGGGTGCGAACGTCGGCACGACCTTCACCGCCTGGATTATCGCCCTTTTCGGCTTTAAGGTCAACATTTCGGCATTCGTGCTCCCGGTGATAGGCCTCTCCATACCGCTCCTCTTCAGCAAGAGCAGCCGCAACAAGTCGATAGGCGAATTCTTCATAGGATTCTCGTTCCTCTTCATGGGCCTCGACCTCATAAGCACCTATGTGCCCGACCTCCAGAGCAATCCCGAGATGTTTGCTTTCCTTGAGCGTTACACCTCCATGGGATTCGGCTCCGTGCTCATATTCACATTCGTGGGCATCATCGTAACCATGGTCATACAGTCGAGCGCGGCAACATTCGCCATCACCCTCATCATGTGCAGCAAGGGATGGATCGACTTTGACCTCTCATGCGCGCTTGTCCTCGGATCCAACATAGGCACCACCATCACCCCGCTCATGGCATCCATGGGTGGAAACATCGCCGCAAAACGCACCGCAATGGGCCACCTGCTCTTCAACTTCCTCGGCACGGCATGGACCCTCGCGATATTCTTCCCTTTCTGCCACTTCGCACAGTGGCTCACCGAGGAGCTCGGGCAGGGCGATCCGGGAGCCCTCTCGGCCTTCGTCAACCACATCGAGGCCACCGATCCCGACACCTACAACCACCTATTCGACAACTCCCTCCCCGTCGGTCACCCCGTGTCGGCGCAGATAGCCGCCATGCAGCAGAGCGTGTCCATAGGGCTCTCGGTGTTCCACACGGTGTTCAACCTCATCAACCTCTCCGTGATGATATGGCTCACAGGCCTCTATGTCAAGATAGTAGAGCGGCTCGTACCGTCGAAGCCAAACCATGAAGAGGAATTCCAGCTCAAATTCATACAGGGCGGCATGGTGAGCGCGTCGGAGCTCAACATATCACAGGCCGAAAAGGAGATAGTGGTCTACTCCCAGCGCGTGCAGAGGATGATAGGGATGGCCCAGAACATCATCCACGTCAAGGAGAACAGCGAGGAGTTCACACGCCAGTTCTCGCGGCTTGAAAAATACGAGGAGATATCCGACCGCATGGAGATAGAGATAGCCGACTACCTCAACCGATGCTCCGAAGGCCGCCTCTCCAACGAAGGCAAGCACCGCATAGCAGCCATGTTCCGCATAGTCAGCGAGATAGAGAGCATAGCCGACTGCTGCTACGGCATAGGCAAAATACTCATACGCAAGCGCGAGAGCAACGCACAGTTCACCGACGAGATATACCACGACATAGACTCGATGTTCATTGCCGTCGAAGCCGCCATGACCAACCAGATACTCCTGCTCAGGGACATGGAGCACGCCAATGAGAAGGATATAATAACTTCCTACAATCATGAGCGTGAAATCAACAATCTGCGCAACCAACTGCGCTCCGCCAACGTTGATAATATAAACGAGCACCATTACGAATACCAGGCCGGCATATACTTCATGGATGTCATAGGCTCCCTCGAAAAGATCGGCGACTACATCATCAACGTGGTCGACGAAGTGAAGAATCTGCTCCGCCTCGCCCGGTAATCCCCCACACACAGCCCTGACGGGCCACATAAGCAACTCGCATAAATTAGCTGACACAGACCTACGATGCCAACGCCCACCGACATACGCAAATACTTCATCCAGTATTTCAGACTCACCGATTATCTCATATCCCAGGACCAGGCCGAACAGACCATACGGGAAGGAGTGACCTTCCGAGGCACCAACATCCTCATCCTCATCCTCGCGATATTCATAGCGTCACTCGGGCTCAACACCAACTCAACTGCCGTGATAATCGGCGCGATGCTCATATCGCCACTCATGGGCCCGATAATAGGCATAGGTCTGGGCGTGGGCATACAGGACTTCGAGCTGATCAAGCGGTCGCTGCGCAATCTCATAATGGCGACAGGGTTCAGTGTGCTCACCTCTACGCTCTACTTCCTCATTTCACCCGTGAGCGAAGGACACTCCGAACTGCTGGCGCGCACCTCCCCCACCATCTATGACGTGTTCATAGCACTCTTCGGCGGCGGAGCAGGCATCATAGCCATAGGATCCAAGTCGAAAGGCAACGTCATACCCGGCGTCGCAATAGCCACAGCACTCATGCCCCCGCTCTGCACCGCCGGCTACGGCATAGCCACCTGGCAGCTGGGCTACTTCTTCGGAGCCTTTTACCTGTTCCTGATCAACTCCATCTATATCGCGCTCGCCACATTCATCGGGGTGAAACTCATGCACTACCACCCCGTGGAGACCGACAATCTGCTGCGCGCCCACAAGGTGAGACGCATCATCTACACCATAGCGGTGCTCATGATGCTGCCGTCGCTCTACCTCACATACAACATGCTGCGTCAGAGCCGATTCACGGCCAACGCTTCCCGATTCGTGGCCGACGAATGCCGCTTCCCGGCCACAAGGGTGCTCAGCACCGACGCTACAATCGAAAAGGGCAACCGCACACTCACCATAACGCTCATAGGGAAGATTCTACCCGCCGACTCCCTCAACCTCGCGCTCTCATCGCGTCTGCAGTTCTACGGCCTGACCGGCACCAAGCTCAACATCATACAGGGCGACACTCCCGACATCTCAAGCATGCAGGGCTCTTCGGTGCGCGACATATACGAAATGGCTCAGACTTCAATAGCCGACAAGCAGGTGACCATCGACTCCCTGCGCGCCGTCATAGCCGAAAACCGCATAAACGACACCATATCGGGGCGCATAGCCCCCGAGGTCAAAGTCCTCTTCCCGCAGATCAGAAACCTCGCTGTGACACGCGCCATATTCGGCAACATCGACACCTCAAGGCTCGACACCGTCAACGTGGCTCTCGTGTCCTACTCCTCAACCCCGCTTCCCGCCGCAAAGCAGAAAGAGCTTCAGAGATACCTCGAGGCCAGGCTGCGTCTGCCGTCAATATCTATTGTCAACGTGGGTGGCAGCATGAACGCCGGCCACTCCAATCAACAGCCAGCCAATGCAAAACGATCCCGTTAACCGCCCCGCTCTCCCAGCCGTCCCCGACGCACTGAAGGGAAAGAAGATACTCCTCGTGAACCACAGCGACACCCTGGGAGAGGCATCAGGCGTGACATTCAGGCTGATGCAGACACTAAGGCGTCACGGGCTCGATGTCAGGATGATTGTGTTCACCAAACGCTCCGACTCTCCCAACGTCGATGACGTGGGCGAAAGGCTCGGCCGCGGCGTCAGATTCTGCCTCGAACGGATCAACATACTGCTGCACAACGGCTTCAAGACCGACAGCATGTATGCCATATCCACCGGAGTGTTCGCAAAGAACATTCACCACCATCCGTGGGTCAAGGAAGCCGACATAGTGTGCCTCAACTGGTTCAACCAGGGGCTCATGAACCTCGACGGCATACGCGCCCTGCACCGCATGGGCAAAAAGATCGTATGGACCATGCACGACATGTGGGCATTCACAGGTGTGTGCCACCACTCGTTTGACTGCGAATACTACACCGACCATTGCGGCAACTGCATATATCTCGACAACGGCCACCCCGACGACATATCCCGTAAATACTGGAACCGAAAGAAAAAACTCTTCGACGAGATCCCCATGACATTCGTGGCCGAGACAAAGTCACTGGAACTGAAAGCACGCCACTCTTCTCTCCTGCGCGACAAGCCTGTGATGACAATATGCAATCCATTCAACGTGGACTCATACTACACCACGCCAGGCAAGCATCTCGACTCGCTGCTCACCACGATGAAACCCAACCTGATACTAATGGGCGCGACACGCCTCGACAACCCTTCCAACGGGCTCGAATACGCGATAAAAGCTCTCAACAGGATATTCACCGACCACCCCGACGTAGCCAACAAGACGGCCGTCTACCTGTTCGGCGACATGCGAAGCCCCGAGAAGCTCGACTCGCTGATCATGTCACACCGCTGGCTCGGACGCGTCCACGATCCCAAGATACTTCGCTACCTCTACAGCTCCGCCAAAGTGTTCCTCTCAACCAATCTCCTCGACAAAATGCCCGGCTCACTCATAGAGGGCATGGCCGGAGGTGCCACACCGGTCATGTTCAGGCAGCAGTTTCAGGACGACATGATCGTACACAAGGAAAACGGGTATCTGGCAGCCTACAAAGACCCGGCGGACCTGGCCGAAGGTGTGCTATGGGCCCTCAAGGCCGACATCTCCCGCGACGCACTGCACAACACTGTCAAGGAACGCTACTCCCCCGATATAATAGCCCGACAATACATAGATCTGTTAGGCACACTGCTATGACAGGTGCCCCGGCCGAGCGGCCGGCCCGATGCCATCACAATAATACAGAGACATGCCCAAGAAAGTACTTATAGTAGGAGCCGGAGGCTTCATTGGAGGCTTCATAGCCGCCGAATCATTACGCCGGGGATACGAGACCTGGTGCGGCGTGCGCGAGTCGACATCCCGACGCTACCTCACCGACCCGGCCCTGAAGTTCATAACACTCGACTACGACAACACCGAGCGTCTCGCCGACCAGCTGAAAGGGCACCGGTGGGACTATATCGTGTACAACCTCGGAGCCACGAAGTGTGTCAACTTCATGGACTTCAACCGCATCAACTACTGCTACCTGCGCGACTTCGTCGACACCCTCACCGAGGTCGGCGCGACACCCGAAAGGATGGTGTACATGTCGTCACTCTCCGCGATAGGACCCGGCGACGAGAAGAACTACACCCCCCTCAGCGGCGACAGCATACCATGCCCCAACACCCGTTACGGGCTGTCGAAGATAAAGGCGGAGACATACCTCCAGTCCCTCCCCAAAGAGTTCCCATGGATCATACTGCGCCCCACAGGCGTCTACGGCCCCCACGAGCAGGACTACCTGATGATGATAAAGACCATTGACTCCCATTTCGACTTCGGGGTGGGCATGCGCAGGCAGATGCTCACGTTCATATATGTCGAGGACCTCGCACGCGCCATATTCGACGCCCTCGAGCGCGCCCCGCTCCACCGCAAATACATCATCTCGGAGCCAAGGGCATACACCCAGAAGGAGTTCCGGCGCATAGTCTCCAAGGCCCTGGGACGCTCACTGGTCATTCCGGTCCGTCTCCCGCTCTGGGCCCTGTCGGTGGCATGCAGGATAAGCGAGAAATGGGGTGCGGCTAAAATGAAGGCCGTGACCCTCAACTCCGACAAATACAACATAATGGCCCAGCGCAACTGGTCGTGCGACATATCGCCCGCCGTACGCGACTTCGGTTTCGCGCCCGAGATCGATCTCGAAGAAGGGATACGCCGCACAGTCAAAGCCTATAAAGAATCCAAATAAACGGAGATATGCAACAAAAGACACCTCTCTGGATGACCATACTCATCATCCTCGTCACCCTGCCGCTGTTCACCTTCCCGGCTCTGCTCGACCTCTGTCCGCCGGAAGCAAGCGCGACACGCACTCTCGTATGGATCTATCCATTCTACATGCTTCTGTCAGCCTGGCTCGCCTGGAAAGCATACCCCTCACGCCACTACATAACCTGGCTCCTGATAGGGATAATGCTCCTCACCACCATAGCCGTACGCATGCTCACCGGCGCGTGACAGCCGCCGACGCGCACCCTCATTCACTGCTCATTCACTTGACACACAGCGACACATAACCCTCCCACAAGAAATGAAGATACTCATCATCAACGGTCCGAACCTCAATCTCCTCGGCACGCGCGAGCCCGACATATACGGCTCACGCACATTTGAATCCTACCTCCGCGAGCTCCGCGAGATGCTCGACGGCGATGAAGTGGACTATTTCCAGTCCAATCATGAAGGGGACATCATCGACGCGCTCCACCGGGCCGACTGCGACGGCATAATCCTAAATGCCGGGGCCTATACCCACACATCGCTCGCCATAGCCGATGCAATAAAAGCCATACAGATCCCCGTGATAGAGGTCCACATATCCAATGTGGCTTCGCGCGAGCCCATACGCCACACCTCGCTTATCGCCCCAGTGTGCCTCGGCACCATAGCCGGATTCGGGCTCAACTCCTATTTCCTCGCCGCACAGGCCATAATCATGAATCCCGACCGATAGGACCCGCACCCCCATGGACTCCATCAACGAAGACTACATACTCAGCCACATATCCCCCGAGCCCGAACACCTGCAACGCCTGTACCGGCACACCCATCTCACCCATCTCTACCCGCGCATGTGCTCCGGGCATCTTCAGGGACGGCTTCTGTCCATGCTTGTGTCCATGATCAGGCCGCGGCGCGTCCTCGAACTGGGGACATTCACAGGCTATTCGGCACTCTGCCTCGCCGAGACACTGCCCGAAGGGGGCGAAGTGCACACAGTGGAGCTTGACGACGAAATGGAGGAGGAGCTTGAAGCACTGTTCGCATCATCCCCCGGAGGCGACCGAGTGAAGCTCCACATCGGTGACGCCATGCAGGTGATACCCACTCTTGACGAGGACTGGGACCTCGTGTACATCGATGCCAACAAGCGCGACTACACAGCCTATCTCGACCTTCTGCTCCCACGCCTTCGCCCCGGCTCATTCATCATAGCGGACAATACCCTGTGGGACGGCAAGGTGTTCGACACCGCTGCCAACCACGACCCGCAGACACTCGGGCTGGACGCATTCAACACCTTCGTGGCATCCCACCCCCGCCTCTCCTCGGTGATACTCCCGCTGCGCGACGGGCTCACCCTCATCCGTGTGGACTGACCCTCGGCTTTCGGAATCCATCACATCGTCATTCCGCCAACATGCATCGCCGCATAACTCGCTATATCTAACACATTACACACAGCATAATCAATCTCACCATTTTCTGAGAGTCGTGCCAGATATTTGAACATTACGACACACATCCCCAAAAAACAGCAACAGAGGGCAGAGTCTCATCGACTCCGCCCTCTGCAGGTATTTAACTGTTTACTTTTTTCAGGTGTGACCCGTGGCTTAGATGATGCCCTGGCCGAGCATAGCGTTGGCAACCTTCATGAAGCCGGCGATATTCGCGCCCTTCATGTAGTTGATGAAGCCGTCAGGCTCTGTGCCGTGCTCCACGCACTGGGTGTGGATGTTGCTCATGATCTCATGGAGACGGTCGTCAACCTCCTGTGCGCTCCACTGCAGGTGCTCTGCGTTCTGGCTCATTTCGAGACCTGAAGTAGCGACACCACCGGCGTTGACAGCCTTGCCGGGAGCATAAACCACGCGGTTGGAGATGAATGTGTCGATAGCCTCGGGAGTACATCCCATATTGGATACCTCGGCAACGATCTCTACGCCGTTGTCGACAAGCATCTTGGCGTCGTCACCGTTGACCTCGTTCTGGGTAGCGCAGGGAAGAGCGATGTCGACCTTCTGCTCCCAGGGCTTACGGCCGGGGAAGAATGTTGCTTCGGGATACTTCTCTGCATAGGGAGCAACGATATCCTCGCCTGTGGCACGCAGATACAGCATATAGTCGATCTTCTCGCCTGAGATTCCTTCCGGATCATAGATGTATCCGTCAGGACCGGAGATGGTGACAACCTTTGCACCGAGCTGTGTGGCCTTGAGGGTTGCGCCCCAGGCAACATTGCCGAAACCTGACACGGCAACGCGCTTGCCCTCGATGGAGTCGTTGCGCTTTGCAAGCATGTTCTGCACGAAATAGAGTGCGCCGAAACCGGTAGCCTCGGGACGGATGCGTGAACCGCCGAACTCCATGCCCTTGCCGGTGAATGTACCTGTGCACTCGTTGACGAGCTTCTTGTACATTCCGTACATGTAACCTACCTCACGGCCGCCTACACCTATATCGCCTGCGGGAACATCACGGTCAGGACCGAGGTTCTTCCAGAGACACAGGATGAATGCCTGGCAGAAACGCATGATCTCGGCCTCGCTCTTGCCGCGGGGTGAGAAATCGCTGCCGCCCTTGGCTCCGCCCATGGGGAGAGTGGTGAGGGCATTCTTGAATGTCTGCTCGAATCCGAGGAACTTGAGGATCGAAAGGTTAACTGAAGCGTGGAAACGGATGCCGCCCTTGTACGGGCCGATGGCATTATTGAACTGAACGCGATAGCCGATATTGTTCTGCACCTCACCCTTGTCGTCTACCCATGTTACACGGAAAGTGACAATACGGTCAGGCTCGACCATGCGCTCGATGATTTTAGCTTTTTCAAATTCGGGGTGCTGATTGTAGACGTCCTCTACGCAGATAAGCACTTCCTTGACAGCCTGGAGGTATTCCTTTTCTCCGGGATGTTTGGCTTCAAGACCACTAAGAATATTGTTAATATCCATAGCTTTGATTTTAGATGATTGGATGTGTTTTGGGTGTTTTATTGGTTGGTTAACCGATGCAAATGTATGACTTATTTTCGGATAAAAGAATGAGAAATAATATGTTTAATAACATATATTTTTCCTCACTTTAATGTCGTTTTTAACAATTTGTATTTCCAAGGAGAGCATTTGGATATCATCATGGAAGCATATATGCCCCAAACGGACAAAATGGGCGTAAAAGCACCCCTAATTCTGACAAAAAAATTTTTTTAGAGGTTGTTTCCAATCGACCTCTCACATCTCCATGACAGCTACATCTCCATGAAAGATATGTCTCCATAGCATCCGGACCCTGTTTACGACAACGCACCCGAGATCCTCAGGATCACGGGTGCGTATGAGATGGTTCAGATCTCGTCAGGCGACCGGATTATTCTCCGGGGTGGATTGAACCGGTGGGGCACTCAGCCTCGCATGCACCGCAATCGATGCAGGTGTCGGGGTTGATTTCATAGTGCTCAGCACCTTCTGAGATTGACTCGGTGGGGCAAACAGCTGCACAAGCTCCACAGGAGATGCAGGTGTCAGTGATTACGTAAGCCATTGTTACTAATTTAATTGGATAATAAAACTCTGTTATTGATGAAATGTGGATGCAAATTTAATGCTTTTCCCTGACATTTCACCTGCTTTTCACAAAAATTTTAGGGAAGCACGGGCTTCTGCTTCGGCACAAGCACCTTCATTATGGTCCATGCGAGCAGATAGGCTATGCCGCACACACAGAAGATGATGAAATAGCCTGCCGGCTTGCCTTCAAATCCCATGAACTGCATATTGGTCTCGGCTGCGTGGGTGAAGAGCATGCCGGATCCCTTGTTGATAAGGAACGAGCCCACACCGCCGGCCATGCCGCCGATACCGATGATGGTCGCGATTGTCGACTTGGGGAACATATCGCCTACAACCGAATAGATGTTGGCCGACCATGACTGATGCGCAGCTCCGGCGATGCCTATGATGATTGTGGGCCACCAGTAGGAGAAGTTGCCGAGAGGCTGGGCAAGGAGGGCAAGAAGAGGGAACAGCGCGAAGATGAACATGGCTCGCATGCGGGCCGAGTAAGGGTCGAGCTGCGGATTCTTGTCCATGATAATAGTCGGGAGCTTGCCGCCGTAGATGGAGAGCATCGTTATGGCATAAAGCACAAATATAAGAGTCATGGCAGTGGGGGTGTCGGAAGCGAAGCCATAGACATCGGAGATATAGGCGGGGATCCAGAACAGGAAGAACCACCACACTCCGTCGGTCAGGCCCTTGCCTGCGATAACGGCCCATGTCTGGGGATACTTGAAGCATTTGCCAAACGGTATGACATCCTTGTCGTTGTCCTCTTTGGCTGCCTCCTGACGGGGAGTCTCCCCTTCGTCATGGCTGTCCTGCTCTATATAGGCAAGCTCGGCAGCATTCACGCGCGGGTTGCTTGCAGGCTTCTTGTAGAGGAACATCCACAGCCCCATCCAGATGAATCCGAGGCCGCCTATGACGATGAATGCCATCTCCCATCCGTTGCCTACCCCTGCACCCTGGAAGAACCGGGCCAGCGGGGGAATGGACACAGGAGCGAGGAGCGCGCCGATGGTCGCGCCGGCATTGAAGATCGAAGTCGAGTAAGCGCGGTCACGCTTGGGGAAGTATTCGGCTGTCACCTTGACGGCGGCGGGGAAGTTGCCGGCCTCGCCTATGCCGAGGATGATGCGCGCAGCTATGAAATAGTACACCGATGTGATGGCTATGGTCGAAGCCACAGCTCCAGTGGCACCCACCATTTCAGCGGCGTCATGCAGGCCCACAGTATGCTCCGTGGCCCAGCCGCAGAGGGCATGCGCACACGCGCCTGCCGACCACACGCCGATGGCCCAAAGATAACCCTTCTTGGTGCCCATCCAGTCGATGAAGCGGCCCGCGAAGAGATTGGCTACGGCATAGATTATTGAGAACACGGCGGTAATGGTGCCGTAATCGTTGTCGGTCCAGTGGAACTCAGGTGCGATAAAGTCCTTCCACGTTAGGGAAAGCACCTGACGGTCCATGTAGTTGACCGTAGTCGCGAGGAAGAGCAGGCCGCATATGATCCAACGGAAATTGGTCATCTTACTGGTCCTCTCCGACGCAGGGGAGATTGTTGAACTCATTGGATATTAGAATTTAAAGTAATTTTTTGCGTTGTTGTAGCAGATATCCTCGATCATCTGGTTCACACGCTTCTCCTCATATCCAGTGTAAGGGATCTCGCCGTTTTCTATGTCGGTGCCGACAAGGTTGCAGAGTGTGCGGCGGAAATACTCATGGCGCGGATAGGAAAGGAACGAACGTGAGTCAGTGAGCATACCCACAAAACGGCTGAGCAGGCCCAGAAGCGAGAGGGCGTTCATCTGCTTCTGCATTCCGTCCTTCTGGTCAAGGAACCACCATCCCGAGCCAAACTGGATCTTGCCGGCCACTGTCCCGTCCTGGAAATTGCCGAGCATGGTTGCGATCACCTCATTAGCACACGGATTGAGGTTATAGAGTATGGTCTTGGTGAGCTTGCCGCGTGTGTTGAGCTTGTCGAGATACCTCGCGCAGCTCTTGGCGGTGTTGAACTCGCCTATGGAGTCAAATCCTGTGTCAGGGCCGAGGAGCTTGAACATCTTGGTGTTGTTGTTGCGGATGGCTCCGTAGTGGAACTGCTGTGTCCAGCCTGAATTGTAGTCCATCTCGCCGAACACGATCATCATCGCGCTCTTGAACTTGTCGATCTCCTCGCCGCTGAGATGCTTGCCGCCATACACCTTGTCGAAGATAGCTTCGATCTCCGCGTCGGTGTAATCGGCCGCATAGAACTCCTCGATGCCGTGATCGGAAAGACGGCAGCCCATCTCCTCGAAAAAGTCGTGACGCTTCTGCAGCGCGTCGACCATGTCGCGGAACTTTGTGATGCTGACGCCCGACACCTCGGCGAGCTTCTCGACATAGGCACGGAATTCGGCAGGGTTCTCCACGGCCATGGCCTTGTCGGGACGCCAGGTGGGGAGCATCTTGATCTCGAATCCGCTGTCGCGCACCTGCTTGTGATACTCAAGTGAGTCAACGGGATCGTCGGTGGTGCACACTGTCTCCACATTGTAGCGGCGCATGAGCCCGCGGGCGGTCATATCAGGATCGTTGAGAAGCTTGTCGTTGCACTCGTCAAATATCTCGCGGGCTGTCTCAGGATTCAGAAGCTTATTTATGCCGAACGCTGTCCTGAGCTCGAGGTGTGTCCAGTGATACAGCGGATTGCGGAATGTATAGGGGACTGTCTCGGCCCATTTCTGGAACTTTTCCCAGTCAGTGGTGTCGGTGCCTGTGCAGAAACGCTCTTCCACTCCGTTGCTGCGCATTGCGCGCCACTTGTAGTGGTCACCGCCGAGCCATATCTCAGTTATTGACTTGAAGCGATGGTCATCGGCCACCATCTTGGGGATAAGGTGGCAGTGATAATCGATAATGGGCATCTTGGCAGCATGCTCATGATATAGCTTCTGCGCAGTCTCGGTCTGCAGCAGGAAGTTTTCGTCCATGAATGGTTTCATAATTATGGTGAGGTTTAGAGGGATTAGAATAGTGGGGATTTATGATTGGGAGCGCGCCCTTTTTTACAGAGTCACCCCGTTCTTGAAGATGGAGATCTCGTGTATGCCTGACTTCTCGGAATTGACGAGCTCGCCGTTGGCCACACTGAGCACATAGTCGATGAACTCCTTGAGCACCTGCTCCATGGACTGGTCCTCGACAAGACGGCCGGCATTGAAATCGATCCATGTGGGCTTGCGCTTGGCAAGGCCCGAATTGGTGGACACCTTCATGGTGGGCACGAATGTCCCGAAGGGGGTGCCGCGGCCGGTGGTGAACAGCACCATCTGGCATCCTGCAGCTGCAAGCGCAGTGGCTGCCACAAGGTCATTGCCGGGAGCCGACAGCAGGTTCAGGCCATGCTCGCGGATGCGCTCGCCATACTCCATGACGCCGAACACCGGACTCTTGCCCGACTTCTGCGTGCATCCGAGTGCCTTCTCCTCAAGTGTGGATATGCCGCCCGCCTTATTGCCCGGCGAGGGGTTCTCTCCCACAGGCTCGCCGTGCGACAGGAAATACTCCTTGAAGTTGTTGATGAGCGACACGGTCTCGCCAAGGAGCTTGTCGCTGGCGCAACGCTCCATGAGTATTGTCTCCGCGCCAAACATCTCAGGCACCTCGGTGAGCACCGTTGTGCCGCCTTCGACATCACACAGCCAGTCGGAGAATTCTCCGAGCAACGGATTGGCAGTGATGCCCGAGAAGCCGTCGGAGCCGCCACACTTCAGGCCTATGCGAAGCTTGGAGGCCGGCACCTCGGTGCGCTCGCACCTGCGGGCCTTCTCATAGAGGTCGGTGAGCATTCTCACTCCGGCCTCCACCTCGTCACCTTCAACCTCCTGGCACACCATGAACTTGACACGCTCACGGTCATAGTCGCCGCAGAACTCCTCGAACACCTTGGGCTGGTTGTTCTCGCAGCCGAGACCCACCACGAGTATGCCTCCCGCATTGGGATGATGCACCATGTCGCGGAGTATCTTCTTGGTGTTCTCATGGTCATCGCCAAGCTGAGAGCAGCCATAGTTGTGGGGGAACGCGAATATGCCGTCCACACCCTCGGCTCCGGTCTCGGCGTTCACGCGGTCGACGATCTGCTTGATTATGCCGTTCACACAGCCCACAGTGGGTATCACCCATATCTCATTGCGTATTCCCACCTGTTCGTCGGGACGCACATAGCCGCGGAAAGTGGCCTCCTTCCCCTTCAGTGCCGATCCCGGCGCAGGGCAGTGGTGGTCCTTTATGGATATGTCAGAATAGTCGAGCTGGCCTTCAAGATTGGTCTTTATATCATTGTGGTCAAGAAACTGCCCTCTGGCTACAGCGTGGCGCGCATGCCCGATGGGAAACCCGTACTTGATCACATTCTCACCCTCGGCTATATCCTTCAGGGCAAACTTGTGCCCGGCAGGGATATCGCTCACGAGAGTGACGTCACCGGCGCCGTCGACGGTGACAACCGTCCCCTTTGCAAGGGGATTGATTGCCACTGCGACATTGTCGGCGGAGTTGATTTTAAGGAAATCCTTCATACCTTCGTAGCCAGGGTTTATGCTTCAACGACTTCCTTTACGGTCTCAAGCATGCCGTTGGCCTGGATCTTATCGAGATACTCTGTGACGAGATCGGTCAGGCCGGGAATAGCGTTGAGGTCGCCGTGCTCCTCGCCCCAGATAAGATCCTTGGCTGCGAGCACGCCCTCGGCCACCTTGCGGGTGTCGCCTGTGGCCCAGAGCTCGGTGAGGAGGTCCATGATGCGCTGGTCGTCCTTGGGCGCGATCTCTGCGCCGTCGGCACGCTTGCCACCCTTATAGTATGTGATGAGGGCTGCCAGACCAAGCACAATACCCTTGGGAAGCTCTCCCTTACGCTCGAGATAGACCTTCAGTCCGGGCAGGTCGCGGGTCTGGAACTTGGGGAAGGCATTGAGCATGATGGATGTCACCTGATGGTCAACATAAGGATTGTTGAAACGCTCCAGCACATCGCTGCCAAACTTCTGCAGCTCGTCCATCGGGAGGTTGAGGGTCTGCATGAGCTCGTCAAACTGCACCTTGTGAATATACTTCCCTATCACAGGATGGTTGCATGCGTCACGCACGATGTTGACGCCGCTCAGGTAGGCGACAGGCGAGAGCACGGTGTGCGGGCCGTTGAGCAGTGTCACCTTACGTTCGTGATATGGAGCCTCCGAGTCGGTGATGAGCACGTGGAGCCCGGCGCGGTCGGCGGGGAACTCTGCACGAAGCTGCTCGATGGAGATGTTGGAGGCACGCTCTATCACCCAGAGGTGGAATGCCTCACCCTGCACTACTACATTGTCCTTGTAGCCGAGCTTCTCCTGTATCTCGTTGATCTCCTTGCGGGGGAATCCGGGCACGATGCGGTCTACGAGGGTTGCGCACACATAGTTGTAAGTGTTGAACCAGTCCTTGAATCCCTCGTAATCGGCTCCGAGATCCTCTTTCCACAGTTCGATATACTTGTTGATGATCTCCTTGAGATGATGGCCGTTCTCGAAGATAAGCTCACAGGGCATGATGATGAAGCCCTTGTCGGCAGCACCGTTGAATGTCTTGTAGCGGCGATAGAGGAGCTGGGTGAGCTTGCCGGGATATGACGAGGCCGGACGGTCAGAGAGCTTGCAGGTATCGTCATAGGCGATGCCGGCTTCTGTGGTGTTGGAGATCACGAAGCGCATCTCGGGCTGATCGGCAAGCGCGAAGAACGCATCGGTCTGGGTGAACGGGCTGAGGCCGCGGCTGATGACGTCGATACGGTCCAACGAATTGACTGCCTCCCCGTCAAGACGGCCCTGAAGATTGACATGATACAGGAAATCCTGTCCCTGAAGAAGCTGCATCACGAACGCGTCGGGTGTGCCCTGGACGATGACAACTGACGAGTTGAAGTCGGTCTTGTCGTTCATGTTCTTAACGATCCAGTCCACAAACGCACGAAGGAAGTTGCCTTCACCAAACTGTATGATTCTCTCAGGTGCGACTGCCTTAGGGGCGGTCAATTTGTTTAATGCTTTCATTTTTACAGGTATAGATATGTTTGTTGATTATGTTTCACTTTTTTTCAAGCGGATTCCAGCTGGTGGTGTTGGTGAACACCTTGCTGAGGTCAAGCAGCTCCTTTGCCTCACGGGCATCGGGATTCTTCGCCCAGGCCGCACGCTGTCCCTGCGCCCCGGGGCCCTTTGAGCCGTACTCTCCGTAGCGCGAAGTCTTCTCATTTGACTCCTTGCCCCAGTTGTGCCACCCCACAGGGAGTATATGGCTTCCCATCTCGCAATCGATGAACACCGTGTGGGCATACGGACGCCACGGACGTCCCAGATACACCTTGTTGACATCGGGCGCGGCCGTCAGGCGGCATTTGTCAAAGACATAGCCCACAGCCACATCCTCCGGGGTCGACGCCGCCGTGATATAGCTGTTGCGCTTGGAGTGGATCTGGCACCCCTCGAAGAAGGCTGTCGCAGGTCCGAAGATAAAGTCGGTGGTGCCCTCTATGTAGCATCCGTCGAAGTACAGGCGGGCATTCTTGCCACCGGTGAAGAGGGTATCCTGATTGCCGAGCAGACGGCAGTTCTCAAAACGCAGACGGTCTCCCTCGGTGTGGAGCGCGACGGCCTGTCCGAGCTGCGGGGCATTGTTCTCTATGGTGAGATTGCGGAATGTGATATCCGAGCCGTCAACCTTGACTGTATAAGTGCGGAATGTGCCCATATTGTCGATATTGGCATGATGGTCGTTGGTGATCACCACCCCGTCGGCACTCTCACCCTCGAAAACCACATTCTTCAGCCATGATGGAATCACGATCTTCTCCTTGTACACTCCGTTGGCTATGTGCACCGTGACAGTGTACTCCATGTATGCCCTCACTCCTTCGAGAGCCTCGGTGATGGTGGTATAGTCGCCTGATCCGTTCTGATTGACATATATGTCACGCTTCCACTTGTCATCGGCGGCATTGGCGGTAAAGCAGCCGGCCATGATGACCGCGAGAAGCGCAAGAAGTTTTATTTTCATGGTTATTGTTTAGAGAATTATTTCTTTGTTACACGGAACCAGTCTATGTCAAGCCAGCCGCTGTCGTTGCTGGTCCACGAGCGCGAGCAGTACATTCCGAACTTCGCGCCTATCCAGTGGCCCACGTCCACCTTGACGGGACGCCCTATCTTAGTGAATTTCTTGCCGTCGAAGCTATAGTAGAATGTAGCCTCTGCCGTGTAGTCGGGCTTCTGTTTCGGCACCTTGGGTCCGGTATAGTCGAGACGCATGCGCAGGTACATCTCCTTGCCGTCGTCCACCTTTATGGCTTCCACTTCCGACTCCTCGCCCCCCTTGTTGGCCTTGTAGCACTCGGTCTGCACGAGATATATGCCGTCATTGCGGCTCATGAGCGAAAGTGTGCCGAAATTGTAGCCCATCACCACTATGCCGGCGCGCTCGCCCTCCATGATCTTGCCGTCCTTCTTACGGGGGAAGAACTGCACTTTGGCCGTGGCTGTGAAATTGCGTGCCGGGAACTTCTGGAGCAGGAGATTGGGGAGGTCATATATGGACTTCGCACTCTCGGGAAGCGCGTTGGAGAACAGGCGCAGTTTCGAGGCGGCGGCATCGCAGTAATACCACAGCGCGCTGGGATTGTCCTTCCACTGCCACTGCTTGCCGAGCTCCACCGAGTCAAACTCGTCGCTCTCCTGAGGTGTCTGACGCGGATATGTCTTCCCGACATTCGGTTTCTTATAAGTGCGCACAGGCACTCCGCGTCCGTCGCCGTCAGGATCCACGCCTATCACAGGCCAGCCGTTCTCAAGCCACTTCATGGGCTCGAGATTGATCACGCGCCCGTACGGGCCCTTGTCCTGGAAATGTATGAACCAGTCCTCCTTTCCGTCAGGGGTGTCTATCCATGCGCCCTGGTGAGGTCCGTTTATGTCGGTGTCACCCTGTTCGAGCACATTGCGAGCCTCATACGGGCCCCACGGGCTCTTGGAGCGGAGCACCTCCTGCCATCCTGTCGGCACGCCACCTGCAGGAGAGAATATGTAGTACCAGTCTCCGCGCTTATACATCTTCGCGCCCTCGATGGTCTCGTTGTCAAGATGCCCGTCATATATTATGCGGTCCTGCCCTATAGTCGATTTGCCGTCAGGGGTCATCTCTATCATCCCTATGATGCTCTTCACTCCTGCGCGGCTTCCGGCATACCCGTGGGGCAGATAGGCTTTGCCGTCCTCGTCCCAGAACGGGCAGCAGTCGATGATCCCCTTCGCCTTGTGAACCCATGTGAGAGGCTCCCACGGTCCGGCGGGGTCCTTTGTCTTGGTCATGAATATGCCCAGATCGGGATCGCCGTAATATATGTAGAACTCTCCGTTGTGATAGCGTATGGAGGGTGCCCACACAGCATTGCCGTGGTTGGGCGTCTGAAATTTGGCATAATCGGGCATCTCAGCTATGGCATGCCCTATGATGGTCCAGTTGACAAGATCCTTGGAATGGAGCACCGGGAGCCCGGGGATATCCGAGAAGCTCGATGTTGTCATGTAATAGTCGTCACCCACGCGCACCACGTCCGGATCGGAATAATCGGCATCGATGATAGGGTTGATATACTTGCCGTTGCCCGGATCGGGGCACCACACTTCCGAGACATATTCCTCGGCCGCTGCAGTGGCGGCACATGCGGCAAACAGACTGAGGAGCGCAAGTCGACAGGGTTGTTTCATATTGGTCGTTTAAGGTTTTATTTATTAGAAACAGCGGGCTTTCCGCTTACGAATGTATAAAATACAGCCCAAAATTAATAAATTTTTCCTACAAAATTCCCCTTTGCGGAGTTAAAAAAATTTAGCGGGCTAAAAAACGCACCCCGCAGAGACAATGTCAGCTTTACGCTTCCACTGTCTCCCGGGGGGAGCTTTATATCATTTTATCCGACTGCAACGCGCCTACAGCCTCTCCATTTCGAGACACGCGTTGATGAACGGGCCCACGCCCTTGGCGTCATTGTCACGCACCGGCTCGGAGACGTAGTACTCGAACGATCCGTCGCGATACTTCTTGTCGCCTCCCAGACCGGCCACGGCACAGCAGCCCGTGAGCGACATGGTGCCGTCCTTGTCAAAGCGCACGAGATTCTTCAGCAGACCGTTCCAGCCGGTGAGCGCGGCATTGAGATAACCCTCGTCGAGTATGCCCACGCGCACACCTTTAAGCAGGCCGTAGACAAACATCGAACTTGCCGTGCCCTCAAGGTAATTCCCCTCGCGTCCCGGCTCGTCAAGCACCTGATACCACACGCCGCTCTTTGTGTCCTGGGTCTTGACAACCCCGTCGGCAAACGACCTGAATATCTTCACAAGCTCCTGACGCCTCGGATGATCGGCCGGCATCTCTTCAAGCACATCGAGAAGAGCCATGAATGTCCATCCCATAGCACGGCCCCAGGCATGCGGAGCCTGGCCGGTCTGCTTGTCGGCCCAACGCTGCTCCTTGCTCTCGTCCCAGGCGTGGCGATACAGTCCGGTAGCCGGGTCATATGTGCGTTTTGCCACTACCGCAAACTGGTCAGCGATATGGTTCCATGCATCCTCCTTCTCCTTGCCTGAGAGAAAACGGTTGGCATACTTCGCGCTGAAAGGCTCGGCCATGAACAGGCCGTCGAGCCACATCTGGTGAGGATAGATCTGCTTGTGCCAGTATCCACCCTCGCTCGTGCGGGGCTGCGAGGCAAGCTGCTTCCACAGGGTGTGAGCCGCCTTCAGGTAACGCTCCTCTCCAGTGCGATCATAGGCCTGGAGCAGAAGAGTCCCGTCCTTGATATTGTCGAGATTGTAGGCCTCCTGCTTGTAGCCCCTGATGGTGCCGTCGCTGTTCACGAGGGTGTCCACATAGCTGATCACATAGGCGGCCATTGTGTCATCCTTGTAGCGGTCGGCCACATTAAGTATGGCGTCAAGCTCTGTCCCTATGGCATAGGTCCACTTCGGAGCCTTGTGATAGTCGAGCATCCAGCTCTCGGGGCAACGCTGCATCTCGGAGAGTGCCATGCGCTGCGACACAGGTTCATTCTCGGTCACGAGCTTGCCGTTGATATACGTGTTGGCTATGCGCACATTCTTGGTGAGGCCGTTTATGGAGTTCCCTCCGTTCTGCACCCCGTCCCAGCGGCAGTTCTTCACCTCGATATCGCGGATATTGCATAGGTCCTCATACCCCTCTATCACTATGCCGTACTTGCTCTCCTTACACGAGATATTCTCAAGATACACATCCTGCACCACCGGCGGGAAGCTGTGGTCACACGCCTCCTTGCGCTCGTATATGAGATTGATTTTGAGCACTGCCTCGTTGCACTGCCCCACCTCGATATTGCGGCAGAATATGTTCTCTATCACGCCGCCGCGGCATGAGTTGGTCTTGATGCGCACCACGCGGTCAAGGTCAGGTGAGTCCATCACACAGTTCTCGGCAAAGAGATTGGAGAAGCCTCCCGAGATCTCCGAGCCCACTACTATGCCGCCGTGGCCGTTCTTCATGCGGCAGTTGCGCACTATCACATTCTCCGTAGGGGCCGCTGCCACGATTCCGTCGCGGTTACGGCCGCTCTTTATGGCTATGCAGTCGTCACCCGTGTCGAAGAAGCAGTCCTCGATGAGCACATTCTTGCAGCTCTCGGGGTCACAGCCGTCACCGTTGGGGCCGTCGTTCTGTATATGCACGCCGCGCACGGTAAGGTTCTCGCAGAACAGCGGATGTATCACCCAGAACGGCGAGCGCAACAGTGTCACATCCTCTATGAGCACATTCTTGCAGTCCACGAAGTTCACAAGCTGCGGGCGCATCCCGTAACCGGGGCCCATCTGACGCTTCTCCACAGGCACGCCGTTCTCATTCCACTCCTGAAGCAGCGGGCGGCCTATCTTCTGTGTGGCCACAGTGCCGGGGCCGGTATAGTCATGCCCTTTCTTGGCACTCATGCCCCACCAGTTGGAGTCATCGGCGGCTCCGTCCACTGTCCCCTTGCCGGTCAGGGCGATGTTGGTGGCGCCGTTGGCATAGATCAGCGGCTGATAGTTATAGCAGTCCATACCCTCCCAGCGGGTCCTTACCACGGGATACTGGGTGGTGTCGGTGGTGAAGAGCAGTGTCGCGCCCTCCTCCAGATGCAGGTTCACATTGTCCTTTATGGTGATAGGGCCGGTGAGCCATGTGCCCTTGGGCACCACCACTCGGCCTCCGCCCTCTCGGGAGCACACATCTATCACCTTGTTTATAAGTTCGGTGTAGAGAAAACCCTTGGTCTTGGATTTTTTGCCGTAATCAAAGATCTTGTAATCCTTGGCCCTGAACTCAGGCTGCCTGATGGACTTTTCGATCTGGGGATACACATCGCGCCACGCCTCGTCGGGAGTGATGGCTGCTGCACTCCCCAGGCCGAGACACAGCCCGGCAAGCATCATACAGATTTTTTTCATGGTATATTTCATTTTGTAGTCAGATTTTCGCAATTAGGCTACAAAGTTACGCATTTTTGCTCAAACAGGTAGTTATTTTATGTTAAGTGCCAAATAATGTCTGTCAGACGACCGATATTCGTTTCAACTTTTATATTTTTCGAGCAAATCCTCAACCTCCGTTCTCAATAAAGGTAAATGATTGATGACAATAGACCAAAGAATTTCATTGTCAAGGCTATCATAGCCATGGATTATATAATTTCGTGTACACACAATCTGACGTGAACTTGATATGTGTATCTCCGGTTCAATTTTTAATATATGATTGACTGCCTCGCCTATTATCGCTATATTCAATAAGACAGCACAGCGGAACATCTCATCAGAGCAAAATACGTCAAATCGCTTAGGACGGCTTTCTACAAACATCTCAATCTTCATGACGGATGTCAGCACGTCATTAAGCCGTTTCTCTATGTCTCGTCTTTTATCCATATAGCTGATACTTTGTCTCATCTATCTCCTTGCGAAACACTGGATTCGATATCGCATCATAACATACCAGATCCACACGACGCTTGAAAATCGCTTCAAGTTCAAACTGAAAAGAAAAAAAATTCTCAGCGTATGCATCCAACGTTAAACGGCTTTTATCAAAACTTACCGCAAAATCGACATCACTGTCCGCATTAAATCGGGTAGTAAGTATCGATCCGAACACATATAGAGCCTTGACCTTGTATTTCCTACAAAGTTCCAATATTGCCTGTATATGACGTTCTATAAGCTTCATGTTTTTTTGCAAATATAATACATTATTGAATCGGAAACAATATTTTTTTGTTTCTTACGACAAGTTTTCTGCAAATAAGCAAAAATCTATACACTGAAACACAATCGCCTCCCCGGGAGCTGCGTGGCAGGCTCGGCGGGGAGGCGGGTGTCATGTATGCTTGTCTGTCCTTAGCCGGACAGCACGCACAGGCCGATTAGAGATTGTCGTAGAAGTGCTTCGGGTCTGCAGTGTTCCAGCGCGGGTCACCGATACCGAACTTCACGATATCATGTCCCTGGATAGCGGGATCCTGCTTGTACTTGAGGGCATTCCATATGTCAGCAGGTGCCTCGTGGTCACGATGATTGGCCTTGGATGTGTTATGCTCTGTGTAAGGAGGATTCGGGCTATTGAAGAGCTCTGTTGCCTTGAGGGCGGGAGTACCGGTCTTCACCTCAAGATCATCCGCCGTCCCGAGATTGAACTGCGGGAACGCACCGAACGAGTTCTTGTTCAGAGAGAAACGGTAACTCTCGAAGAACTTGCCATCCGAAAGAGTCTTGCTTCCTGCTATATAATTGTTGTCAATGCGATATGTGATACGGCCCGAGCCCTTGATCTCACGGATGTCGGAACCGCCTTGATATACAGCGCGCTTGTCATTGTCAGCCTTGGTGACTACAAGAAGATTGTTGCGGAACTCAATGTGAGAATCGCCCGGAACATAACGTATCTGGAATATGTTACGGTCCTTGCTACGGGTTGAATAATTGATGAATGTGTTGTTGTTGATACGTATGTTCCACTTCACCTCATTGGTATACTCAATGTTCTTGTCATTATCATTGATGAAACATGTACGAGGACAATCATACATAGTGTTGTTGCTGAATTCAAAATCGGTATAGATATTTGATATAGTGCTCGCACCGTCACCGGCAATCCAGGCATATCCGCGACCATTATTGTCATAGTAGCCGCAATTATAGAACATATTGCCCTTTATAAGCATCTTATCAAACACCTTCTGCTTGGTTCCCTGAACACGGATAAATCCACGCACCATGCGCTGGAACGAACAGTTGAGCACCTGGAGCGATTTAATACGCACCTTCATGCCGTTACTGTACATATTGGCGAAATAGTTGCCAGTGGCAGAACCTTCACCTTCCTGCTGATGGCCATAGTTGAGAGCCTTGGGACAATCGAAATCGATATTCCTGAATATGATATCTCCTACCTCTATGAGACAGTCAGGCTCGCCACCGGCTTTCTGACGTCCGAACATAAAGTTGCATGTGCCAAGAGTCGCGGTCTCATTTCCGAAATCGTCAAGTCCGTTGCCCATACCGCCCAAATATACGATGGCACGCTTGCCTTGCGCCAGATCCTCAGGCTTGGTCTCGAGAGTGAAGCCCTTGGCGAGATCCGGATTGCGGAAGAAATAATAAGCCTTGCCACCTTCGAGCTGGAACACCTGGCCCTCGGCAAGATTGGTGTCAGAGCCGAAGTTTCCTATGATAGTGTCAAGAGGACATGCCTCAAACTCTACAGCACCGGGAACACGGTCATTGGGAACAACCTTATGCTCGATGATAATAGGATCACCGGGGGTGCCGTATACGGGCTTGAGGATAGCGTTGTAACGCTGATCCACATATGCCTTGTCAGGATTGTCATCAAGCACTTCTACCACATATTTGGCATTAGGCATCAGACCTGACACCTTATAGGTGGCGATACCGTCAGTGAAATCCGACTGCTGGATAGTGTAATCGGACCATTTACCGTCGATTGTAGCGGAAGGATTATCCTTGGCCGGCTTCACTGTGAGCTTTGTAACCTTGAAAAGAGCCTTCGTGCGGTCATCCTGATTGCCGTCCTGTACACGGTCGAAATACTCTTTGTAAGTCTCCCAGAGAGCATCTGATTTCTTATTCTGATCACCGGGCTTCTCACCTTTTACAGCCTCATGGATGGCATCGGCTGCATTGATGTTGACCTTGACTGTGAAATAAGAGCAGTCGGCCGCAACATCCTGAATGGATACAAGCTCAGGAGTATCATAGCGGGGCTCCATGGTCAGACCTGCCTGCTCGGCCCATTCACGGCCATTGCCGTAGCCATACCATTTGGAGTGATGCTCCTCAATGCCATCGGGATTGAGGACTCGGATAGCAAAACGGTATGCCTCTCCATACTCCAGATCAGGGATCCGGAGCGTAAGCTGCTCGGGATCATCAATGACAACATGGTCGGTCAGATTATCAGGATTGTCCCAATCCTCCGCAAGACCGGATGTGAGACCGGATGTGAGACCATACTTTATCTCATAACCGGCACACCCCTTTACACCATACCACACGAGCATGGCTGTGTTTCTCTCCTCTGTGATGACACGCATTCCGAACGGATCGTTGTCTCCCTTGTCCGTGTTCTCGTTAAGACGGAACATAGTCATGGGCATACGGTCAAACTCTTCAGCAGGATTGACCACACCCATCACTTCGTCATCCTTACAGGACACCGAGCCGAGGGCAAGAACCGCTGTCAGAGCATATAAAAATATTTTTTTCATTGTAGATTTGACTGATTTTGGTTAGATGTAAGATTTACTTATATCCATACTTATTCACATACTTACCCTGGGAGTAAGTGATTATCGAGCGGGGTATAGGAAGTATGTAACGCACCGGGGGGAGTTCATCAACCGTAGGGAATGACGAGGGAGAAGGTGCGGCCTCATAATTTCCATTACGGTTTATGAGAATAGTGGATGTGCGGGGATCATAATAGATGTAGCCGCGAAGAGAGTAACAGAAATGAGCCGTCGGACACCCCAAATCAGAGTTTAACCAGTTCATGAAGTCAGCTCGGGCCACCTTGTCCTTGCCGTTAGGCTTGAGATCCTGGGGCTTGCCTTTATTCCACTCTGACGGCTGGGAATACGGATTAACTATATAGACCACATTCATGTTGCCTGACTGATTGGGGAACGATTTGGCTGTCGGGAAATTCGGGAAGGACGCGTCAGGAGCGCGGTTGGGGATGTTGTCCTGATAGTAGATGGAGAACACAAGTTTCTTGGAGTATGCATCCGTATCACCGAAATCATATGCCCCGACGTAATCGGCATACTGACCGTTGGCCTCGGCTGCATTGAAATAACGTAGGAATGTCCAGTAGGTGCTCTGTCCGAGAAGATTGTTACGCACGAGATCGCGCCAGCGCATATTCTCTCCGGCAAACTCGAGACGACGCTCATCAAGAACCGCCTTAAGGAAATCCTCGGGAGAGGTCTCTGTGACAGTCGAGCTGAGGGTTGAGCCGCGGTAAGCGCGTGCACGCACCATCTCGACACGCTGTTTTGCCTTATCGGTGACAGTTCCGGTGTAGCCTAACTCTGCTTCAGCCGACATAAGAAGCACATCGGCATAGCGCATATAGGGGAAGTTGATGCCGGTATTCCCTTCGGTGGTGGATCCGAGGCCACTCTTGTTCCAGAGCTTGGACCACTTGCCGTTGTAGAATGTCCTGCCGTTATTGAACTTGGCCTGCCCTACCTGATTGTAGCCGAACCACTGGTTCACATAGTCACGGCGCACGTCACCTTCCTTGAAGAACAGACGGTAAAGTGCATTCAACTGCGCGGAGCTGGATGCCTTGCCCCAGGCATGAGGAGTAGATCCTTCGGAATTGTCCATCTTCGGGCCATGGATATAGCCTATGCTGCCGGTTGACTCCTTGCCGAAAGGTATCTCGAATATCACATCGTCGTTGGTCGCGCTTGCCTCAAGATTACACTCATCCACGAACACCTGATGATAATCCTTGCTAAGCGAGTGGTTGGTCCTCACCACAACCGAGTCGCAATACTCGGCCGCGGTCTTGTAATAGTCCTTCCAGTTGGCCACACGGTCCATTTTGCCGTAGGTGTCACCCTCGGGCTTCAGATACCAGCCGCCGGCGGTCATGGCAAGGCGGGCTATCATTGCCCAGGCCATGTCCTTGCTTATTCGCTCTGCGCGGTCACTGAACGAGTTGTCCGACGAAAGCGACATCTTGGGTGCTATGGCCTTGAGATCGGCTATGAGGTCATCGAGTATCTTGTGACGCTCTTCCACGTCATACACCGGATTCTCCACCACATATGACGGTTCAAGCGAGTAAGGCACGTCGCCCCAGTACCATATGAGGTCATGATAGAAGATGGCGCGGAGCACCTTCACTTCGCCGAGCATCTGCATGAGTTCCTTGTCGCTCTCATCATATATGTCGGAATGACGTATGCCGTAATCGAGCATATTGGCACGCTCTACGCCCTGATACAAGGCATCCCATGCCTTCTTTACGTCACTCGCGTCAGGATTGCACTCAAATCGCTGGTATGCTGAAGGGAGTTCAAATTCATTGTCATAAATCTTGAACTCTACATCCGTGTTGTAGCAGAACTTGTCAAGAAATGCAGAGCCGTAGGTGTTGCCGCTCAGGAGCGCGGCATACACGCCGTTGAGGGCCCTGTTCATCTCCAGCTTGTCGGTGTAGACGTACTCGGGCGGAAGCTTGGAGGGGGCGTCCACATCCAGATAGTCGGAGCAGGATGCGAGCGAGAGGCACGCAATGCCGGCTAAAAGTATATTGTGAAGTTTCATTGTTATTCTTACTGGGAATAATATGGTATTGTAATGAGGTTGGTTAGAAGGAGAGGTTTATGCCGAGCACGTAGCTGCGCGAACGCGGGTAGCGGTTCATGTCGAACGACGGGGTGAGGCCGCTCTGTATGTCTACCTCGGGGTCAAAACCTGAGTAGTTGGTTATGATGAAGGGGTTGGTTACAGAGGCGTAGAAGCGACACTTGCTCATGCCGGCCTTCTTGATGAGGTTCTGCGGCATGGTGTAGCCCACGGTTATGTCGGTGCAGCGCAGGAAGGATCCGTCCTCCACGAAGCAGCTTGCTGTGACATCCTTGTTCCAGTCCATCGGGTTCCAGTTGGTCTGCCCTTCGTTCATCTCGAGATAGTGGTCGAATGCGCCGAGTATCCAGTAGTTCCCGTAGTAGCACTCCGATCCCTCTGCATAACGCCAGCGGTCATTGTACTTGCTTAGCACATTGTAGAACTTGTTCTCATTGTCAATCGATGAAGAGAGATACATCGATGTGGCGTTGTACACGTCAAAGTCAAGGAAGTAAGTGAAGTTGGCTGTAAAGTCAAAGTTCTTGTACTGTCCGGAGAGGCCGAAACCGCCCTGTAGCTTGGGAGTAGTACGGCCTATCACCACGCGGTCCTCGTCGTCGATCACGCCGTCGCCGTTCTGGTCCTTGAACTTGGGCTTGCCGGGAAGAGTGGCCTTGCCTGACTGTGAATCCTTGAAGATATTGTTCATGTTCACAGGTATCTGTTTGCCGTCCTCACCGATCTTGGGCTCGAATGTGGAGGATGCCACGTTGTAGTTGAACTCGTCCACTGAATAGAGTCCGTCATACTGGAATCCGTAGATGAGGCCTACCTCGCCGCCCACTTCGAGACGATAGTTGTAGCCGCCGTCCTTTGAACGCTTGTGGGTGTCATAGAGATACATGGCGTCGCCGTTGAGCTTGTCGACCTTCATCTTGTTGGCTCCGAGATTGAAGCTTGCTGAGAGCACATAGTCCTTGCCGCGGAGTATGTCGCCGTTGACCGATACTTCGAAGCCGCGGTTGGTCACCTGGCCGATGTTGCGGTACTGCCACTGATAGCCTACGGTCGAGAGGATGTCGGCCTTGTAGATAAGGTCGGAGGTGGTGTTCCAGTAGTACTCGGGGGTGATGCGCAGACGGTTGTCGAAGAGTGCGATGTCAAACGCAAAGTTCCTTGTAAGGGTTGTCTCCCACTTCAGTCCGGGGTTGGGGAGGTAATCGGCGGGGCCGTACCACAGTTCGCCGTCGGGGGTCACTTCGCCGAATGCGGGACCGCCCTCGGTCTTGGTGGCATAGAGGTAACGCCACATGTCGGCGTCGATATTGTTGTTACCTGCCTTACCGATGGCTGCGCGGAACTTGAGTTCGTTGAGCCATGTATAGTCCTTGAGGAAGTTCTCTTCAGAGAGCACCCATGCCGCGGACACGGAGGGGAAGTAGCCCCACTGGTGACCGGGAGCAAACATCGAGCTGCCGTCGGCGCGGAATGTGGCCGAGAAGAGATACTTGTGGTCGAAGTTGTAGTTGAGCTGTCCGAAGTAGGAGGTAGTGCGGATCGCGGTGCCCTTCTCCGACGATGACTGGTAGGGTGTGCCGAGGCTCATGTTGTCGAGAGCCTTGTCGGCCGAGATATTGTCGGGGAAGTAGCGGTTCTTCTGCATGGTCTTCTCCATCTGCTTGTGGTAGAGCTCGAAGCCGGCAAGCGCGTAGAAGTTGTGCTTGTCGTTGATCGACCAGTCATACGATGCAGTGGTGGTCCATGTGTAGGAGTTGGTCTGCTGCTTCTCTATCTGGGCAACAGGCTTGGAGTTGTACTTCTTTCCCTCCGAGGTCAGACGGCCCCAGAAACGCTTGTCGTCCTTGAACTGTATGGAGTACACGCCCTCGGTGCGGAGGTTGAGGCCGCTGATGGGCTTCCATTCGAGCGATGCCTGGTTCACGAACGTGTAGGCATGCTTCTTGCGGACATTGGTCTGGATGTCGGCAACAGGGTTGGTGTACTGGAAGATCGCTTCCTGGTCGGGGTCAACAGTATCCTCGTCCCAGAACGCGCCGAACTCGCGGATACCGTTGGTGGGACGGTAGCGGAGCACATCGATGATGCCGCCCGAGCCGATGTTGTCACCGCCGGCACCTTCGTCGCGGCGATACGACATCTTGGGGTTGTACTGCAGTGTAAGGTTAGGAAGGATCTTGGTCTGCAGCTTGGTGTGTATGTTGGTGCGGCGCACGCCCGATCCCATGATCACACCGCGGTCATCGCTCTGTGTGATGGAGATGTTGTAGCGGGTCTTCTCGTTGCCGCCGCCTATGGAGAGGTTAGTAGAGTAGGAGAAGGGGTTGTTGCCCATCACCTCTTCCTGCCAGTCATGGCTCGGAGCCTGATGGTACAGGTCCATGTCCTGGGGGTTGCCGAAGTTGTAGCGGAACTTGCGGGTCTGAGAGTTACGGGTGGAGTGGCCTGTAGCGTAGTCCCACTGGTAGTTGACGAAGTCATAGGCGTCCATGAGGTCCATCTTCTTGGATATGTGGCTGATCGAGCCCTGGGCGTTGAAGTTGACCTGGGTCTTCCCTTCGGCCGCGCTCTTGGTGGTCACGATCACTACGCCGTTGCCGCCCTTGGCACCGTAGATGGCTGTCAGGGAGGCATCCTTGAGGATGTCAATCGATTGAATATCAGAGGGGGGGATGTCGTTTATGTTGTCGGTCTGGAATCCGTCGACAATGTAGAGAGGGTCATTGGACTGGGTCACGGATGTCGCACCGCGCACGCGGATGTTGATGTCCGCGCCGGGCTGTCCGTCGACTGTGGTCACCTGAACGCCGGCCACCTTGCCCTGAAGGGCAACCGCGGCCGAGGTCACGGGCACTGCGGCGAGCTTGACGCCCGACACCGAACCCACGGAGCCGGTGAGGTCGCGGCGGGCACGCGTGCCGCCGTAGCCGATCACGACAACCTCCTCAAGAGCCTCGGAGTCCTCGAGGAGCACAACTTTGATCTCTGTCTGGCCGTTGACCTCGATGGTCTGGGCCTTGTAGCCGATGTAGGACACATGCAGCTTGGCGTTGGGGGCGCACTTGAGCGTGAACTTGCCGTCGAAGTCGGTGGCCACGCCGTCCTTGGATCCGTCGACAAGCACGGTCGCGCCTATCATGGGTTCGCCTGCGCTGTCCTCGACAACACCGTTGACTGTGATGTTCTGGGCCCGTGCGGGCAGACCGACGCAGAGCACCAGCAGAAGGAGCATTGCTTTCCAGTGCGTTGCAAAGGAAATCCGCCGTAGCCGCATAGAGCTACAGCCTGTGTTTAAGTCTTTCATGTAAATTGGTTAGTTGATAAATAAGAATTGTTTCATGCAAATGTTTTCGTGTAAGAAGAGAGTGCTACTTGGTTTTCATTGTTATTGTTATATACCTTAATTCCGCAACACTATAATTTAACTTTATTTATAAGTTCCTGAGCAACAAAAAGTTGCCCAGGATTTTGCCATGTCAGAATTTTCACTTATCTTAGTGTTGCAAAAAGAAAACAAGCAAAACTCTAATATGACATGGCAAAAATACAAATTAAATCTGAGAAACTCACACCTTTTGGAGGAATTTTTGGCACAAGCCGAAATCCCGGTGCATGGATTTAGGGAAAAGTGTTAAATTTGCGT
>CAJURI010000012.1 GCA_910588795.1 uncultured Duncaniella sp.
TCCACACAAAGATACGCAAAAATTTTGATATAAACTAATTTTCAACATCTACTTATCATCCGATTGTGTATAAAAAAATTAGTGCGTTAATGGCTGGCGCGGTCATTTCGTTTGGCTTGTCGGCGCAAACCGGCGGACTTACCGACACCTCCCATAGCCGGCATGCAATAATGAGCAACACTCCTCTCGGAGCAGTGAAGTGGACCGGAGGATTCTGGGGGGAACGTTTCAACGTGTATAGCGGCACGTCTCTTAAGAGTATGTGGGACACATGGAACAATCCAGATGTATCCCACGGTTTCCGCAACTTCGAGATTGCAGCCGGGACATGTCCCGGAGAGCACTGGGGACCTCCTTTCCACGATGGCGATATGTACAAGTGGCTTGAGGCGGTTGCCGCAGTGTATGCAGTCACCAAGGATACTGAACTTGACGCTCTGATGGACAAGTTCATAGGACAGGTGGTAAAGGCCCAGAGGGAGGACGGTTACATACACACTCCCGTGATAATCGACGAGCGCAACAGGGGGGTGGATACACATGCTTTCCACAAGGATCAGACTGTGATAGGCACCAAAGTCGGTGCTGAGGATGAGAAAGGAGCGTTTGCCAACCGTCTCAATTTCGAGACTTATAATCTCGGACACCTTATGATGGCTGGCATTGTGCATAAGAGAGCTACCGGAAAGACTGACCTGTTTGATGCCGCTGTCAAGGCCACCGACTTCCTGTGTCATTTCTATGAGACAGCTTCCGCCGAGCTGGCACGCAATGCCATATGCCCGTCGCATTATATGGGCGTGGTGGAGATGTATCGTGAGACACGCAATCCGCGCTATCTTGATCTTGCCAACAATCTTATCAACATACGCGGCCTGGTAGAGAACGGGACAGACGACAATCAGGACCGCATACCGTTCCGTGACCAGTACAACGCCATGGGACATGCCGTACGCGCCAACTATCTCTATGCCGGTGTAGCTGACCTTTATGCCGAGACAGGTGAGGAGCAGCTGATGAAGAACCTCACCAGCATATGGAACGACATAGTGAACCGCAAGATGTATGTCACGGGTGCCTGTGGCGCGCTTTATGACGGCACTTCGCCCGACGGTACATGCTATGAGCCTGACAGCATACAGAAGGTGCATCAGAGCTACGGCCGCCCATATCAGCTCCCCAACAGTACGGCGCACAATGAGACATGTGCCAATATCGGTAACATGCTGTTCAACTGGCGCATGCTTGAGTCAACAGGCGATGCAAAGTATGCCGACATCGTGGAGACCGCTCTCTACAACAGTGTGCTCAGCGGCGTAAGCCTTGACGGCAAGCGGTATTTCTATACCAACCCGCTCCGTATGAGCGACAATCTTCCCTATACTCTCCGCTGGCCAAAGACCCGCGAGGAGTACATCAGCTGTTTCTGCTGTCCTCCGAATACGCTCCGCACTATCTGCGAGGCTCAGAATTATGCTTATACCGTCAATGACAGCACACTATGGTGCAATCTTTACGGCGACAGCGAGCTGCGGACATCTCTCGGCAAGAAGCGTCCTCTCGTGGTGACGCAGCACACAGGCTATCCTTATGACGGCAAGGTGGTGTTAAGGTTTGTCGAGACACCTAAAAAAGAGAATATCACCCTCAAGCTTCGTGTCCCCTCATGGTGCGATAAGGCTTCACTGAGTGTCAACGGCAAGCCTGAGCAGGTGAATGTCACCCCTGACAGCTATATATCTCTTGACAGAGTATGGAAGCCCGGTGATGAGGTTGTCTTCGATATGGAGATGCGCACACGCCTCATCGAATCCAATCCTCTTGTGGAAGAAACGCGCAATCATGTGGCTGTAAAGCGCGGTCCTATCGTATATTGTCTTGAGAGCATTGACATAGACGGAGGCAAATCGATCGATGACGTGCTTATCCCGGTCAATGCTGAATTCAAAGAGAAGGACATCACTATTGACGGAAGCCGCATGACTGCTCTTGAGACAACTGCACGTCTGGTCGACAACGGAGACTGGACCGGCAAGCTATACCGTGAGGTGGGAAGTGCCGACAAGAATGTCAGGGTGACTCTTATACCTTATTATGCGTGGGGCAACCGTGACAAGGCCGAGATGAGCGTATGGCTGCCGTTGGCAAGATAGCCTTACAATAGCCATGCATCTGTAAAAGCGTCAACCACGCTCAATCAGATGCTCCACAAGTATAACAGACAAAAAATAATATCATGAAGAGATCATTCTTCACGGCGGCAGGGTTGGTTCTGTCCGCTTTTGCGGTATATTCGGCCGACATATATGTGTCGCCCGAAGGCAATGACCTTAATTCTGGTGACAAGGGTGAACCCAAGGCCACTCTTGGCTCTGCCCTGCGTCAGGCACGCGAGATGCGGCGTCAGGCTCTTCCTGGAGTGGCGTCAGGTGTGACCATACATATGGCCCCCGGCAATTATAGTGTGTATGAGCCTGTGTTTGTGCGCCCTGAGGACAGCGGCTCACCGGAGTCGCCCACAGTGATAACATCTGATGGTGGAGTGGCCTGGCTTAACGGCGGCGTCGCTGTAGACGGATGGAAACGGCAGGGAAAACTCCTTGTGGCGGACGCGCCATCGTTCAACGGGCGTCCGCTTGATTTCCGTCAGCTCTACGTCAACGGGAAGAAGGCTGTGCGTGCGCGTGATGTGCAGGATTTCGAGAAGATGCACAGGATCATAGGCAACGATCCGGTCAATGAGATATTGTGGGTCCCCGCCGAGGCTGTGAAGGCGATACGTAAGTCTCCCTATGCCGAGATGGTGCTTCATGAGATGTGGTGTGTTGCCAATCTGCGCATTAAATCCATAGAGATGCATGGCGACAGCGCGGCGGTCAGGTTCCATAACCCCGAGAGCCGGATACAGTTCGAGCATCCATGGCCACGTCCTATGGTTACGGACAACGGTCATAATTCGGCCTTCTATCTCACCAATGCGAAAGAACTTCTCGATACCCCGGGCGAGTGGTATCATGACATAGATACCCGTAAGGTGTATTATTATCCTTATCCGGGCGAGACTGTCACGGATGCAGTCGTGCCTGCTGTGGAGACGCTTGTCAATGTGGAGGGCACGCTCGACCGCCCGGTGGAGAATGTGAAATTTGAGAACATCGGCTTCGAGTACACCACCTGGATGCGTCCTTCCGTCATGGGGCATGTGCCTCTTCAGGCAGGAATGTACATGACTGACGGCTATAAGATAAGCCCCAAGATGGAGCGTTATCAGAATCATAAGCTCGACAATCAGGGGTGGCTTGGCCGTCCTGCAGCTGCGGTGAATGTGAGCGGAGCAAAGGATATCGATTTCATAGGATGTCGTTTCAAGCATCTCGGCTCGTCGGGCCTCGATTATGAATGGGGCACCGAAGGGGGACTTGTAAAGGGCTGTCTGTTCCGCGACATAGCCGGCAGCGGCATTGTGGCGGGAAGTTTCAGCCCGGCCTCGCTTGAGACACATCTGCCTTATGACCCCTCGGACGGCAGAGAAGTATGTTCCGGTCTTGTCATATCCAACAATCTTATAACGGATGTGTCCAATGAGGACTGGGGAACGCTCGGCATAGCAGCCGGTTATGTCAAGGATATAGATATCGAGCACAACGAGATAAATGACGTATCCTACAGCGGCATCAGTCTCGGATGGGGCTGGACGCGCACCGTCAACTGCATGCGCAACAACCGTGTGCATGCCAATCTCATACACCATTACGCACGGCACATGTATGATGTGGCGGGTGTGTACACCCTCGGCTCACAGCCTCACAGTTGGGTGACTGAGAACTGTGTGCGTGACATCTATGTGCCGGGTTATGCCCACGATCCTGATCACTGGTTCTATCTTTACACCGATGAGGGTTCCTCCTTCATCACAGTGAAGGACAACTGGACTGAAGGTGAGAAATATCTTAAGAATGCCAACGGTCCCGGCAACGTATGGGAGAACAATGGTCCGAACGTTGATCCTAAAATCAAGGAAAATGCCGGACTTACAAAAGAATATCAATACCTTAAAACCTTATAATCAGCCATGAGCAAGAAATGGGTGACATTGATTGGCTTGTTGACATTAGCTTCGGCGGCATCAGCCCAGACCTGGATATGGTATCCGGGCGACTATGAAATATGGCTCGGTAACCGGATGAACAACAACCGTACCGAGCGCGGTGCTTTCTTCCCACCCTTCTGGAAGACTGACAGCCATTTTGTGACTGTGGAGTTCAGCAAGCAGATCGATCTGGACCAGCCCGAAGAGATTGAGATTGCTGCCGAAGGGAGGTATAATGTCAAGTTTGACGGCAAACTCCAGTTCGGAATGCCCGACAGATTCACTCTGCCGGCCGGCAAGCACAGCCTGAATATAAAGGTGTGGAACCAGTCGACACCTCCTGCCATATATGTAAAGGGCAGGACTGTCAACAGTGATGGGTCCTGGAAAGTCACCAATGAGGATAAGGAATGGATTGACGAGAGCGGTAAGGCGAGCGACACTTCCGCCACCGAGTATGCTCTTGCCGGGTCCTGGAATTTCAATGACATAGACACTCCTCCATCAAAGGTGTCACCTCTGAGGTCGGAGCCTATGGCATATGTCGCTGTGGAGGATAAGACTGTCGACGGAGGCAGACTGTATGATTTTGGCAAAGAGACTTTCGGACGCATTGTGCTCAAGAATGTAGAGGGCGATGGAATTGTGAACATATATTACGGCGAGAGTCCGGAGGAGGCTCTTGACCTCGGGCATTGCGAGACTCTTGACAAATTACGCTTTTCGGCAGATGAGGTGTGCGATCTTGCCACCGGTGTGTCGGTAAGCAAATCCGGAGATTATACGCTTGACAATACAAAGGCTTACAGATATGTGTATGTGGCTCCTGAGGCCGGAGTCGAGGTCGGAGATGTGGCGATGCTCTATGAGTATGCACCTGTGGAATACCGCGGCTCGTTCCGATGCAGCGACCCGGAACTTAACCGTATATGGGATGTCGGTGCCTACACCATGCATCTCACCACACGTGAGTTCTTTATCGACGGCATAAAGCGTGACCGGTGGGTGTGGAGTGGTGATGCCGTGCAGAGCTATCTTATGAACTATTATCTGTTTTTTGACAGCCCTACTGTAAAGCGCACCACTCGCCTTCTGCGTGGCAAAGATCCTGTCACAGCACATATCAATACCATCATGGACTATACTCTCTACTGGTTCAACGGTATATATGACTACTATCTTTATACCGGTGACAAGGAGTTCGTGAAGGAGATCTATCCCAAGATGCAGTCGCTCATGGAGTATGTGCTCGGACGTACCAATAAGGACGGAATGCTTGAGGGGATGACCGGAGACTGGGTGTTTGTGGACTGGGCTGATTTCCCTATGAGCAAGCAGGGTGCCTTATCGTTTGAACAGGTGCTATTCTGCAAGAGCCTTGAGACCATGAAGCTGTGTGCCGATATAGTAGGGGACACCGCCGATGCCGGACGTTACAGCAAGCTTGCCGGTGAACTGCGTGCAAAGCTTATGCCCGTGTTCTGGGATGAGTCGCGTCAGGCTCTTGTCCATAATGTCGAGAACGGCAGGAAAAGTGATCAGGTGAACAAGTTTGCCAACATGTTTGCCATAAATTACGGATTCTTTGACGAGCCTACAGCCAAATCCGTGATGGAGAACGTGATGCTGAATCCCGAAGTCCCCGCAATCACCACACCGTATATGCGTTTCTATGAGCTTGAGTCGCTATGCAGTCGTGGCATGCAGGAACAGGTGCTTAAGGAAATGAAGGATTATTGGGGCGGCATGCTCCGTGAAGGCGCGACATCATTCTGGGAGAAATATGTCCCGACTGATTCTGGCACGCAGCATCTTGCCATGTACGGGCGTCCTTACGGCAAGAGCCTGTGTCACGCATGGGGGGCAAGTCCCATATATCTGCTCGGAAAATATTATCTGGGAGTTGTGCCTGTCAAGCCGGGTTATGAGGAATTCTCTATCACACCGGTGCTCGGTGGCCTGAAATGGATGGAGGGGAGTGTACCTACTCCCGACGGAGACATATCGGTCTATATGAATGACAAGGAGATACGCGTCAGAGCCACCGAAGGGAAGGGATATCTCAACATAAGGTCCGGAAACTTCCCAAAGTCTTCCTACGGTAAGTTTGAGAAGACGGGTGATGACAGCTATCGCCTCTATGTGGATACACACGATGAAATAACAGTCAAATACAAGCATATCTGATGAGAATTGACATATTGAGATATTCAGCGGTCGCGGTTGCAGCGATGGCTGTATGGGGATGTTCAGGCCGGCAATCGGTGACCATAGATTATCCCGGGGATGCTTCCAACAGAGTTGTGTTCGCAGCCGAGCATCTTGATTCCGTTCTGCACACCATGGGCTACGACGTGTTGCCTTCCATGGATGGTGCTCCGGAGGGTACAAAGGTGATAAGACTCTCAATCGCTGCCGACAGTGTAGGCCCGAAGGAGGGCTTTACGATAACAGTGGTTGATGACACGGTGAATGTTGTCGGCAATGACGGTTCCGGTGTCATATACGGCTGTCGCGAGGTCATAGACTGTGTCGCATCAGGCGGCAGTCTTGACAGTGTCCCGGCTGAGTTCACTGATGCGCCCGAGATGGTGCTCCGTGGCGCGTGTGTGGGTGTGCAGAAGCCATATCTGCTTCCCGGACGTGCGGTGTATGAGTATCCATATACACCGGAGAATTTTCCATGGTTCTATGACAAGGAGCTGTGGGTGAAGTATCTGGATATGCTTGTCTCCAACCGCATGAATTCTCTTTATCTCTGGAACGGACATCCGTTTGCATCGCTTGTCAAGCTTGAGGACTATCCGTTTGCTGTCGAGGTTGACGACGAGACCTTCAGAAAGAATGAAGAGATGTATTCCTTCATAACAAGCGAGGCCGACAAGCGAGGCATATTTGTGATACAGATGTTCTATAACATACTCCTTTCCAAACCATTTGCCGAGCATTACGGACTTAAGACGCAGGACCGTAACCGTCCTATAAGCCCTCTTCTTAGCGATTATACGCGCAAGAGTGTGGCAGCTTTTATAGAGAAATATCCTAATGTTGGGCTTCTTGTGTGTCTCGGAGAGGCCATGGACACCTATGAGGATGATGTGGTGTGGTTTACCGAGACTATAATTCCGGGTGTGAAGGATGGTCTTGCCAAGCTCGGTCGCACTGACGAGCCGCCGTTGTTGCTGCGTGCCCATGACACAGATTGCAAGATGGTGATGGATGCCGCGCTTCCTTTATACAAGAATCTCTATACCATGCACAAATACAACGGTGAGTCGCTGACCACATATGAGCCGCGTGGGCCCTGGACAGAGATCCACCGCGGCCTTAGCTCGCTCGGAAGCGTGCATATAAGCAATGTGCACATACTTGCCAATCTCGAGCCATGGCGTTGGAGCTCTCCCGATTTTACCCAGAAGGCTGTACAGGCTATGCATGACGTGCATGGCGCAAATGCCTTGCATCTCTATCCGCAGGCTTCTTATTGGGACTGGCCTTATTCGGCCGACAGCATCCCCGGCGGCCGCGAGCTTCAGCTCGTGCGCGACAGCACATGGTACGAGGGTTGGGGCAGATATGCCTGGAACTGCCGGCGTGACAGAAATGACGAAATAAAGTATTGGAATCATCGTTTTGCACGCACCTATGGTCTTTCCGATGATCAGGGAGCTGCAATACGCGAGGCTTTCGAGGAGTCCGGCGAGATCGCTCCAAAACTTCTGCGCCGTTTCGGTATCACCGAAGGAAACCGTCAGACACTTCTTCTCGGCATGTTTATGAGCCAGCTTGTGAACCCATACAAGTACACTATCTATCCGGGATTCTATGAGAGTTGCGGTCCCGAAGGTGAGAAGCTTATAGAATATGTTGAAAAGGGACATAAGGGACAGCCTCATGTAGGAGAGCTCCCGCTCGATATCACCGCCCAGTGTGTGGCTCACGGCGACAATGCAGTCAAGGCCATAGAGAGTATCGAGGGTAAAGCAAAGGTCAACAAGGATGAGTTTGCACGTCTGAGCAACGACATGCATTGTTACCGCCTGTTTGCCTACTTCTTTGACAATAAGGTCAAGGCTGCACGCGAGGTGCTCAATTATCAGTGGACCAAGGATCTGAAATATCTCGATGCGGCTGTGCCGTATCTTGAGAAGAGTCTTGACTATTACAGGCAGCTGGTTGATCTTACAAAAGGCACGTATCTCTATGCCAACAGTATGCAGACCAACATGCGCCGCATTCCCATAGCAGGCGATGGCGGAAAGAACAAGACATGGGCTGAACTGTATGTCCACTATCAGAAAGAGCTTGAAAACTTCAGGAATAATATAGCCATGCTCAAGGACAAGGCGGCAGGAAAGTATTCTGATACTGAGGAAACTGTAGTGCCGCTCAAGGATGCTGACGTCACAGTCTCCGGACCATGGACTCGTGTAAGGCTTTCTGACGGAGTGTCGCTGCTTTCCAATATGCCGGATGCCAAGGTGAAAGGTCTCGCGCCTGAACTTGAGGGCCTGACCGCATTCCGCGTTGATGGCGATAGCCAGCGCAAGGATGGAACGAAGATAGATTTCACCTGCAAGACTCCTGTCAGACTGCTCGTGGGATATTTCAAGGACGATCAGAAGAAATATGCCAAGGCTCCGAAACTCGAGACTGACGCCTCGGCCAATGAATATGGCCAGGCAGAGCCTGTGCTGACCAATGCAATACATCTTGACAAGATGCCGTTGGCTAATGTGCATGCTTACAGTTTCAATCCCGGAAGCCATTCGCTGCTCCTTCCGAAAGGTTACACTCTTGTGCTCGGATTCACATCCGATGATATCAAGCCTCGCAATGCCGCTCTTGCCGGTGCCGACGAGGCTATGGATTGGCTTTTCTATTGAAAACCTCTTAATAAAAAGGCATTTGAATAATGAAACGACTGTTTATATCAACCTGTCTCTCCATTATAGTCGCCATAGGTGCGATGGCTCAGCGTCATGTGAGCCAGGAACGCATGGCTGAGGTATACCGTGAGTCGCGTACTCCCTATAAGTATGGACTTGTCGTAGCTCCACAGGACAATAATCATAAAATAGATTGCCCTACCGTGTTCCGTGAAGGTGACAAGTGGTATATGACCTATGTGGTCTACAACGGTCGTTCGGGCACGGATGGTCGCGGATATGAGACGTGGCTTGCCGAAAGTGATGACCTCCTGCACTGGAATACTCTCGGGCGCATCCTGTCCTATAAGGAAAAGGGATGGGATCGAAACCAGCGCGGTGGCTTCCCGGGTCTGATTGACTGGACGTGGGGAGGGAGCTATGCCATACAGAGTTTCAAGGGTAAATATTATATGACCTATATAGGTGGTGAAGGTACCGGCTATGAGGCTGTGAATGCACCGCTTTATGTAGGCCTTGCATGGACCAAGGGCAATCCCGGCACAGCTCATGAATGGGAGAGCCTTGACCGTCCGATATTGTCGATCAACGACAAGGACACCCAGTGGTGGGAAGGACTTACACAATATAAAAGCACTGTGTATAAGGACGATGCCAGGACACTTGGCGCACCTTTTGTCATGTACTACAATGCCGGTGGTATAAATCCCGAGACCAACATCAAGGGAGAGCGCATAGGCATAGCCCTGTCCGACGATATGAGAAAGTGGCGTCGCTATAAGGGCAATCCTGTGTTCACACATGAGGCGCAAGGCACCATTACGGGTGATGCCCAGATACAGAAGATGGGTGACCTTTATGTGATGTTTTATTTCTCGGCGTTCAATCCTTCACGTCCCTACAAGGCGTTCAATACGTTTGCCTGCAGCTATGATATGGTTACGTGGGATGACTGGGAGGGCGACGACCTGATTTTCCCGACTAAACAATATGACGAGCTTTTTGCCCACAAGAGCTATCTTGTGAAGCACAATGGAGTGGTGTATCATTTCTATTGTGCCGTGAATAATGCGGAGCAGCGCGGCATTGCTGTGGCGACAAGCAAACCGATGGGACGTTCCGCAGTGCGGTTCCCGGCTCGTCCGGCTGTCGGACGACGCACGGTTGTCAATCTCGATCAGGATTGGACCACATGGCTCGGCGACGATAAGAGCAAGTCGATAAAAGTGTCTGTGCCGCATAACTGGGATGACTATTACGGTTATCGTCAGCTCACGCATGGCAATCTTCACGGCAATGCTACATATGTACGTGATTTTGATGTGCCGGAGCGTATTGATGGCAAGCGGTATTTCATAAATCTCGAAGGTGTTGGCTCATATGCCAATATAAAGCTCAACGGCCATGATCTCGGCCGTCATCCCTCGGGACGTACCTCTCTGACATTTGATGTGAGTGACTGTCTCAATTATGGAGGCAAGAATACTCTTGAAATTCTTGCCGAACATCCCGAGATGATTTCCGACATGCCCTGGGTGTGTGGTGGATGCTCCTCTGAATGGGGATTCAGTGAAGGCTCGCAGCCTTTCGGTATATTCCGTCCCGTGCAACTCGAGATTACTGACGAGGTGAGGGTGGAACCTTTCGGTGTGCATATATGGAACAATGCCAATTGTGATTCGGTATTTATAGAGACCGAGTTGAAGAACTATTCCGACAGGCCTGCGACATTTGATTTTGTCAATAAGTTCAGCAATGCCGACGGCAAGCAGGTGTTCCGTCTCACCGAGCATCTGACACTCGAGCCCGGCGAGACCCGTGTGGTCACCCAGTCCTCGCCGGTTGCGGATGTACATCTGTGGGACACGGAGGATCCGTATCTTTACAAACTCTCTTCAATGGTGAAACGCAACGGCAAGACCACTGAAGAGGTGTCCACTCCTTATGGCATACGGTCATTCAGCTGGCCTGTAAAGCGTAATGACGGTGACCGTAGATTCATACTCAACGGAAAGCCTGTGTTTATCAACGGCGTGTGCGAGTATGAGCACCAGTTTGGCGCGTCCCACGCGTTCAGTGATGAACAGATCGAAGCGCGTGTAAAGCAGATAAAGAATGCCGGATTCAATTCGGTGCGTGATGCCCATCAGCCGCATAATCTTCGTTATCAGGAATATTGGGACAAGGAGGGCATACTTTTCTGGCCCCAGTTCTCGGCTCATATATGGTATGACACCCCTGAATTCCGCGAAAATTTCAAGAAACTTCTGCGCCAGTGGGTCAAGGAGCGCAGGAACTCCCCGTCGGTGGTGATGTGGGGGTTGCAGAATGAGAGTACTCTTCCGCGTGATTTTGCCCGTGAGTGTGCAGATATTATCCGTGAGATGGATCCTATGGCCCGAGATATGCGTGTGATCACCACTTGCAATGGCGGTGAAGGTACCGATTGGAATGTGATACAGAACTGGAGCGGCACTTATGGCGGTGATGTCAATGCCTATGGCCGCGAGCTTGCTGGGTCAAACCAGCTGCTCAACGGCGAATACGGTGCATGGCGTACGCTTGGATTCCATACCGAACCGGGAGAGTTCGATCCCAAAGGTCCTTGGAGCGAGGAGCGTATGTGCCAGCTCATGGAGACCAAACTGCGTCTTGCCGAGCAGGCCAAGGACAGTGTGTGCGGCCATTACCAGTGGATATACAGCAGTCATGACAATCCGGGCCGACGTCAGCCTGATGAGGCTTACCGCCGTATTGACAAGGTGGGTCCGTTCAACTACAAAGGGCTTGTATCCCCTTGGGAGGAACCGGCTGACGTGTACTATATGTACAAATCCAATTACACTGATGCGTCGGTCGACCCGTTTGTGTACATAGTGTCTCACTCGTGGCGCGATCGTTTCAAGTCGGCGCGCAATGCCACTGTACAGGTCTACAGCAATTGTGATTCTGTGCGCCTGTACAACGATGCTGTCGATGCCAACAGTCTCGGCATAAGGACCAAGGGCGGCATAGGGACACATATGGAATGGAAGGATGTGCCTGTGCGATACAATGTTCTCCGTGCCGTGGGATACCATGATGGAGAAAAGGTGGCTGAGGATGTGATAGTCCTCGACAATCTTGAAAAAGCTCCCGGCTACTCAGCCTTGATGTCCCCGGGATCTGTAAGCCTGAAAGGGGATGACCGTTACAATTATATCTACCGCATAAATTGTGGCGGAGACGCCTATACCGATGAGTTCGGTCAGAAGTGGCTTGCCGATGATTCTATATACTCACGTTCATGGGCACAGGACTTCAAAGGGCTGTCACCCTATCTTGCAAGCCAACGGTCAACTCCCGATCCAATATCAGGCACCAATGATTGGGAACTTATGCAGCGGTTCCGTTTCGGACGGCATAAGCTTTCATACAATCTCCCCGTTCCCGATGGACGATACCGTGTCGAGCTCTATTTCATAGAGCCGTGGCATGGCACCGGAGGCGGTGAAGGCTCTGACTGTGAGGGGCTGCGGATATTTGACATCGCGGTCAATGACAGCACTGTGATTGATGACCTTGATGTGTGGGCTGAAGCCGGACATGATCGGTTGTTGAAGAAAGTGGTTGACTGTGATGTACGCGATGGCATGTTGTCCATAAGTTTCCCTGAGGTAAAGGCCGGTCAGGCTGTGATTTCAGCTATTGCTGTCGCGACTCTCGACCGCAACGTGAAGGCTGCCGAGGCGAGAAACACTACATGGAGCTGGAAAGATGCAGACAGGGATGTCATTGAGAAAATGCCTCCGGAACTTCTGCCAAAGGATGAGAATGCACGTGCAGCTGTGACCTATGAGGCCGAGAAGGCTGAATGCACAGGCAAGCATGAGGTCAAGGAATTCAAGAAGCAGACAGGCGTTTTCTTCAGTGGCGAGGGCTCGATTGAGTGGACCGTGTCAACCGGTCTTGCCCAGGTGTATGCGTTGCGTTTCAAGTTCATGAACACAAACAAGGGCCCTGTGGCAATAAATTTCAAGCTGATCGCTCCCAATGGAGCCGTGCTCAAGGATGACACCATAAGTCTGCCGGACACTCCTGAGAAATGGCGTATGCTCAGCACCACTACCGGCTCGTATATAAATGCCGGAACCTACAAGGTTTTGCTCTCGGCTCCTGATCTCAGCGGTGTGGCATTTGATTCATTGGAAATTCAGTAAAAAAATCAGCAATTCAGCAAGGAATAACATATGTACCGACATTTGACGTTCTCACTCCTTTTTGCGGTATCGCTGACAACTATGTCGGCGGCGGTATCACGCGTCCCCCGCGACTGGGAGAACCACCACATACTGCAGGTCAACCGTGAGCCTGCGCGTTCAGCATTCATACCTTACGGGGATGTCAGGGGTGACCGTTCCGTGTCGCTCAACGGTGATTGGCGTTTTCATTGGTCTCCGACATCCGAGGGGAGGGTGGTTGGCTTTGAGAAGCCGGGATTCAATGATTCATCCTGGGCTGTGCTCCCTGTCCCGGCCGTATGGGAGGTGAACGGTTACGGCACGCCTATATATGCCTCTGCTGGATACACATTCAGGATCAATCCTCCGTATGTGACCGATACACCCAAGGAGAATTTCACAGCATTTGTGGAGCGCAATCCCACAGGGCAGTATCGGCGAGAGTTCGAGGTGCCGTCGTCATGGATTGGCAATGGACAGACATTTCTCCGTTTTGACGGTGCTATGAGTGCTTTCTATGTATGGATCAATGGCAAGTATGCAGGCTATTCCCAGGGGAGCATGGAGCCGTCGGAATTCAATGTCACCCCTTACATACATTCCGGTAAGAATGACATAGCTGTGGAGGTCTACAAGTATAGTGACGGATCTTATCTCGAGGATCAGGACTTCTGGCGTTTTGCCGGAATTCATAGGGACGTGACACTTTTCCATACCCCAGACGTCCGTCTGCGTGACTACACGGTGCGCACACTACCTGATTCGGATTATCGCGATTTCATTTTCCAGCTCGACCCGCAGTTTGCGGTATACAACGGTGAGCGCGGAGATGACTATTCTCTGCGTGTCGAACTTGCTGATGGCGATGTCGTCACATTTGACACTATTGTGCCTATAAAGGAGATTCTTGATCTTGACCACAAGGCATCGGTGATGAATGAGTGGTATCCTCAGCGAGGTCCGCGTAAACTGGGCAGGATATCCCACAGGGTCAGCAGTCCGAAGCAGTGGACAGCAGAGACTCCATGTCTTTACAGCCTCAGCCTTCAGTTGCTTGACGGTTCAGGCAAGGTGGTGGAACGTGCAGCCGGCAAGGTGGGATTCCGCAGCGTGGAGGTTAAAGATGGTCAGGTGCTTGTCAACGGCAAGCCTATAAGATTCCGTGGAGTCAACCGCCACGAGCATGATCCGCGCACAGCCAGAGTGATGAGCGAAGAACTCATGCTCAAGGATATAAAACTTATGAAGCAGGCCAATGTAAACGCAGTACGCACAAGCCATTATCCCAATCATCCGCGGTGGTATGAATTGTGTGACTCTCTTGGCTTATATGTGATGGATGAGGCTGATATAGAGGAACATGGGCTTCGTGGTACACTCGCGAGCACACCTGACTGGCATGCAGCGTTCCTTGACCGTGCGGTGCGTATGGCGGAGCGCGATAAAAACCATCCTTCAGTCATATTCTGGAGCATGGGCAATGAAAGCGGCTATGGACCGAATTTTGCCGCAATCTCGGCCTGGCTTCATGATTTTGATCCCACGCGTCCGGTGCATTATGAGGGGGCGCAGGGTGTCGACGGAAACCCCGATCCTGCCACGGTCGACATAATCAGCCGCTTCTATCCGCGCGTTCAGGATGAATATCTCAATCCCGGCATAAAGGAGGGGGATGACAAGGAACGCGCCGAGAATGCACGTTGGGAAAGGCTGCTCTCGATAGCTCTCAGAGACAACGATACACGCCCTGTGCTCACAAGTGAGTATGCCCATTGTATGGGAAATGCGTTGGGCAATTTCCGTGAATATTGGGATGAGATATACAGCAACAAGCGTATGGCGGGAGGTTTCATATGGGACTGGGTTGACCAGGGCATAGAGAAGAAGCGTCCCGACGGGAAGGTGCAGATGTCGTATGGCGGTGATTTTGGCGATAAGCCCAATCTGAAAGCGTTCTGCATGAACGGTGTCGTTTTTGCCGACCGTTCTCTCAATCCGAAATATTATGAGGTCAAGACCGTATACAGTCCGGTACATTTTGCTTTGAAATCCTACGATCCGGAATCCGGGAAGGTGGAGATCGAGATTGTCAACCGCAATCATCATATCGGCCTGTCAGGCTATGACTGCACATGGACTCCTGTTATTGACGGAGTCCGTGGAAAAGGTGGACAGGTGTCACTGCCGGATCTTGCACCGGGTGAGAAGGGTGTCATGACAGTCGATCTCAGGAAAGTGAAGGCGGCCGATTCGGATCTGCGCCTGAACCTGTCAGTGACTCTTAAGGCTGCTTCCGACTGGGCTCCTGTCGGACATGAGATCGTGGGCTGTCAGTTGATACTAAATGACAATATGCTTGAATCCGTAGCGCGTAAAGCCGGTAAAGGAGCATTGGAAATTACTGAAAATGGTGATGATATAACAGTCTCCGGCAAGAAGTTCTCTGCCCTGTGGAGCCGTCTCACCGGCAATCTCACCGGAATTTCCTATAGAGGAAAGAAAATTGTCGAAGGCTCTCATTTTCAGGCGTTCCGCGCTCCTACCGACAACGACAAGAGTTTCGGCAACTGGCTTGCCAAGGACTGGACCAAGAATCGGATTGACTCACCTGCCGTGAAATGTGAATCCCTTGTGTGGAGTGAGAATGACGGGAATGTGACGGTCAGATCATCTCAGAAATATCAGTATGCCTCCGGATCGATATATGTGGAGAGTGTCTACACTGTGTATGGTGATGGAACAATCGACCTTAACCAGACCTACAGACGTCAGGGAGAGCTGCCGGAGCTACCGCGTCTCGGAAGCGTGTTTGTGGCCGACGGCTCATATGACAATGTAAGCTGGTTTGGCTATGGGCCTATGGAGACATATCCTGACCGCCATGAGGCGGCCGGGATAGGCAGGTGGAGCGGCAAAGCCGGAGACTTGTACACGCATTATCCGCGTCCGCAGGATTCAGGCAACATAGAATCAGTGGCGGAGATCTCTATTACAGACAAGTCAGGGCGCGGTCTGCGTGTCACTGCAGTCGGTGATCTGATATCCGCATCGGCACTCCCGTTCTCGGTCAACGACATTGCCGCGGTCACACATGACTGTGATCTTAAGGACAGCGGAAAGATGTATCTGAGTCTCGATGCCGCTGTGCTTGGACTTGGCAACAGCAGCTGCGGCCCGGGTGTCCTTAAGAAATATTCGATAACACCCGGCCCACACTCTCTGAATGTGAGATTCTCGCCTGTGGGATTTTAACCGGTACGTTTAAACTTTTTTATAGAAATTAAATCTAACCATATAATGAAAAAATCAGTAGTAACTATCTGCTCCATGCTTGCAGGCATGGCTATGATGGCACAGTCCGTGACCACAGAGCGTCTTTACCTGTCGGGAAAAGGATGCGACGACATGGTCGAATGGGATTTCATGTGCACTGACGGCAATAATTCCGGCGAATGGAAGAAGATCGGGGTTCCCTCATGCTGGGAGCTTCAGGGATTCGGCACATATCAGTATGGCATGAAATTCTACGGCAAGGCTTTTCCCGAGGGTGTGGCCGATGAAAAAGGTAAATACAAATATGAGTTTGAGCTTCCCGAGTCATGGCGGGGAAAGCAGATCGAGCTAATATTTGAGGCATCAATGACTGATACTGAAGTACTGATAAACGGACGTAAGGGCGGATCGAAGCATCATGGCGGTTTTTACCGCATAACCCATGACGTCAGCGACCGTGTGTTCTTCGGTCCTGGAAAGAAAAACCGTCTAGAGGTGACTGTCTCGAAGGAGAGCGAAAACGCCGGTGTAAACCTTGCCGAGCGCAGGGCTGATTACTGGAATTTCGGAGGCCTGTGGCGTCCTGTGTTCATGATCGCACGCCCGGCTCTCAATCTGAAGCATATTGCCATTGATGCCAAGGCCGATGGCTCTTTCACTGCCGACTGTACTTTGAGCATGCCGGTTGAGAACGGCAAGATAACCACTGAGATCCTCGATAAGAACGGGAAGGTCGTTGCGGAGAACGTGACCCCTTTACGCCCCGGGCAGGGTGACTCACGTGTGGAGTTCAAGGTCAATTCTCCGGCTACATGGAATGCCGAGACCCCCGATATGTATAAGGCGGTCTTCACTCTTTCCGACGCCTCGGGCAAGGTGCTGCATAAGGAGACCGAGAAGTTCGGTTTCCGCACCATAGAGGTGCGTGAGAGTGACGGACTGTATATCAACGGCAAAAAGATTAATATCCGTGGTGTCAACCGTCACAGTTTCCGCCCGGAGAGCGGCCGCACACTCAGCTGGAAAAAGAATCTTGAGGATGTCGAGCTTATCAAGTCGATGAACATGAATGCCGTGCGCCTGTCCCATTATCCTGCCGATCCGGAATTCTATGAGATATGTGATTCACTCGGCCTTTATGTGATGAGTGAACTTACGGGCTGGCATGGCAAGCACGAGACTATCAACGGTCAGAAGCTCGTCAGGGAGATGGTGATGCGCGATGTGAACCATCCGTCGATCATATGGTGGAGCAACGGAAATGAAAAAGGATGGAACGATGAGCTCAACGGCGAGTTCCATAAGTATGATCCGCAGAAGCGTCCGGTGTTGCATCCGCAGGGCAATTTCGGCGGATTCGAGACAATGCACTATCGTTCATATGGTGAAAGCCAGAATTACATGAGACTTCCGGAAATATTCATGCCTACCGAGTTTCTTCACGGTCTGTATGACGGAGGTCATGGAGCCGGGCTTTATGATTATTGGGAGATGATGCGTAAACATCCGCGCTGTGCCGGCGGCTTCCTGTGGGTACTTGCCGACGAGGGTGTGAAGCGTGTGGATATGGACGGATTCATCGACAACTGCGGCAACTATGGTGCCGACGGCATAGTCGGTCCTTATCATGAAAAGGAAGGCAGCTACTGGACTATCAGGGAAGTATGGTGCCCGATACAGATAATGAACAGGTCTTTCGACCGCAATTTTGACGGTGTCCTCAATATAGAGAACCGTTATGACTTCAACAGCCTCAAAGGATGCTCACTCCGCTGGCGTCAGCTCGGCCTGCCCGCTCCTGGCTCTAAGTCGGCTCCAGAGGTTGTGGCACAAGGAAAGGTAAGCTTCCCCGATATAGCAGCACGTCAGTCCGGGACAGTGAACATACCTGCTCTTAAATCTGCAGCCGATGTACTTGAACTTACAGTGACAGACAAGGATGGAAAGGACCTTTTCACATGGTCACACCAGATAACCGGAAAGGAGAGGCCGATTGTCAAGCCTTCAGGCTCAGCCCCTGTGTGGAAGGAGGAGAACGGTCAGATTCTCGTGACAGCCAATGGCAGGACTTATCATTTCAGCATGACTGACGGTCAGCTCAAGGGCGTGGATGTCAAAGGACGCCACATCGCTCTCACGGATGGTCCGCGTGTGGTCGTTGCCAAGCGTTCTGACCGTTCCATGGATGGTTTCTACAATCATGATGACAAGGAAGCCGAGAAGAAAAAGACTCAGTACACTGAGTTTGACGATGCCGGTAAGCTTTCCGGAATAAAAGCTGAGACTGTTGGCGACAATGTGGTCGTAACGGCCGATTACAGGCTCGGTAACTTTGATAAAGCTGTCTGGACTATTGCCCCCGACGGGTCCTCTACACTTGATTTTACATATAATTTCAACGGAGTCATAGACCTGATGGGAGTGAAGTTTGACTTCCCTGAGGAAAAGGTGCTGAGCAAGCGTTGGGTCGGAGACGGTCCGTATCGTGTATGGCAGAACCGTCTGCACGGTCCGCAGTATGGTGTATGGGAGAACGATTACAATGATCCTATACCGGCCGAGAGTTTCACTTATCCTGAATTCAAGGGCTATTTCGCTAACGTGGACTGGATGGATATCCGCACCAAGGATGGCGATATAGTTATTGTCAATGAGACACCGGACAGTTATGTGGGTGTCTACGAACCGCGCGATGGACGTGACCACATACTTTATAATCTTCCCAAGACCGGCATTGCCGTCATGGAGGTGATCCCGCCTGTGAGAAACAAGGTGAATACCACCGATCTTGTCGGTCCGTCGTCACAGCCCAAGTGGGTGAGCGGTGAGTATAAGGGTCGTATAGGTCTAAGATTTGAATAATAATGGGAATTCGAAGCAAGATTTTTATATTGGCGGCTTCTCTGTCTCTCAGCATGTCGGCTCTCCCGACACTTGAGAAGGAGTTTGCCGATCCTTCCTCTTTTGAATCCCGTCCCTGGTCATTCTGGTACTGGATGTTCGGGGCTGTCAATGAGGAGGCCCTGAAGGCTGATCTTCAGGCAATGAAGGATGTCGGTCTCGGAGGCACGTACCTTATGCCGATTAAAACGGTGGAGATGGCTCCTGAATATAATGGTAAAGCTCCACAGCTCTCACCTGAATGGTGGCGGCTTGTAGGCAGGAGCATGGAGATAGCCGACAGTCTCGGCCTGAAGCTCGGCATGCATATATGTGACGGTTTCGCTCTTGCCGGAGGTCCATGGATCACTCCTGAGGAATCGATGCAGAAGGTGGTGATAGCCGACACCTGCATATCGGGCGGCGAGATCAGGGACCTGCTTTTGCCTCAGCCTGAGACCAAGGAGGAATATTACAAGGATATTGCTGTCTACGCTGTCCCTGTAAAGGGGAATGCTATTCAGGGAAAGCCGGTTGTTACGGTTGGAAATATCGCCGGCTATGTGCCCGAGGGTAAGGGTGTAAGCATCGATGACAAGGGCACCATACGTTCCCAGGTGCCATGCTGGATTCAGTATGAATATGCCGTGCCTGTCACAGCGCGCAGCCTTGAGGTTGTGCTTAAAGGTAACGGTTATCAGGCTAACCGTCTGAAAGTCATGGCAAGCGATGACGGCAGGAATTTCCGCGAGGTCAAGCAGCTTGTCCCGGCGCGCCATGGGTGGCAGAACACTGACGAGAACAACACCTACACTCTGCCTGAGACTACATCACGATATTTCAGGTTCTATTGGACTCCCGAGGGGAGCGAACCCGGTAGCGAGGATCTTGACAACGCAAAGTGGAAACCTAATCTGAAGGTCAATGACATAATCCTTAGAGGTGAGCCGAAGATAAATCATTGGGAAGGCAAGTCAGGGCGTGTATGGCGTGTGGCTGAAGCCACATCCGGGAAGGATCTTCCCGAGTCGATGTGTGTGAGGCTTGATGAGATCGTAGACCTGACTCCATCGTCGGTTGACGGCCGGCTTTCAGCGTCTCTTCCCGAAGGCGAATGGCGAGTGTTGCGCATAGGCCATACATCTACCGGGCACACCAATGCCACAGGCGGTGCAGGAAAGGGGCTGGAGTGCGACAAGTTCAGTAAGGAAGCTGTTGCAAAACAGTTTGACAACTGGTTCGGTGCTGTGTTCAGGAATGTTGATCCCGAATTGGCACGCCGTGTGCTCAAATACATGCACATAGACAGCTGGGAATGTGGAAGCCAGAACTGGAGTGAAAATTTTGCCTCGGAATTCAGAAAACGTCGCGGATATGACCTCATGCCCTATCTTCCGCTATTCGCGGGGATCCCTGTGGAGAGTGCCGATGTGTCCGAGAAAGTGCTGCGCGACGTGCGCACCACCATGGCTGAGCTTGTGGTGGATGTGTTTTACACAGTGTTTGCCGAAAAGGCACGTGAATATGACTGCCTGTTTTCGGCCGAATGTGTGTCACCCACAATGGTGAGCGACGGCATGCTTCACTATGACAAGGTTGATTTCCCTATGGGCGAGTTCTGGCTCAACAGTCCTACCCATGACAAGCCTAACGATATGCTCGACGCCATACACGGCGCACATATCTATGGCAAAAACATAGTTCAGGCCGAAGGCTTCACCGAGGTGCGCGGCACCTGGGATGAATCTCCGGCATCTCTGAAGACACTCCTTGACCGTAATTACGCTCTTGGCATCAACAGGATGTTCTATCATGTCAACGCCCACAATCCGTTCATGGACAAGAAGCCCGGCATGACACTCGATGGCATAGGGCTGTTCTTCCAGCGTGACAACACGTGGTACCGTGACGGAGGCAAGGCTCTTACCGACTATATGCGCCGTTGCCAGACTCTTCTGCAGTATGGCCATCCGGTCGTGGATATAGCGGTGTTCACAGGTGAGGAGATGCCGCGTCGTGCTGTGTTGCCCGATCGTATCGTCCCCACTCTGCCCGGCATATTCGGAGCCGAGAGGGTTGAGTCGGAACTCAAGCGACTGGCAAATGTTGGACAGCCGCTTCGCACAATGCCGGTGGGTGTTACCCATTCGGCTAATATGGCTGATCCTGAGAAATGGATCAATCCATTGCGTGGCTATAGCTATGATTCAATGAACAAGGACGCTTTGCTGCGTCTTGCCGAGGTAAAGGACGGGCGTCTGACGCTCCCGGGCGGAGCCTCCTACAAGGTGCTCGTGCTTCCTCTTCCCGACAGACTGCTTACCGATACCCCTCTGAGCGATGAGGTGAAGAAGAAAGTGATTGATCTGATATGCGAGGGTGTCGTGGTACCTGATGTGCCTTATCTCAAGGATGATTTTTCAGAGTATGGCCTGGTCCGTGACCTGGAAGTGCCGGAGAATATCGCGTGGACCCACCGTCGCAACGACGAGGACAATGTGGATCTGTATTTTATTTCCAATCAGGAAAATATGGCGCGTGACTTCAAAGCCTCATTCCGTATCGAAGGTCGTGTCCCCGAGCTTTGGGATCCCATGACCGGAGAGATTGACAGGAATATGAGCTGGACATGTGCTGACGGGCGAACTGTGGTTGACCTCAGTCTTGCTCCGGCGGAGTCAGCTTTCATAGTGTTCCGCACACCTGCTTCCGGTACATCCGGCGTGGCTCCTGTGAAGGTAGAGTCGACATTTGATCTTAAGCCGGGAAAATGGCATGTGAGATTCGACACCACGGGCAAGGAGATGAAGTGTGGTGAACTGTTTGACTGGACAACATCCGATGACAATGATGTGAAATATTATTCCGGATCGGCACAGTACACCACTTCGTTCAAGACACCGAAGTTCAGTGCCGGAAGCCGAGTGCTTCTCAATCTCAACGGGCTCCATGATGTCGCCACGGTATATGTCAACGGTAAGGACTGTGGCATTGTGTGGACTGCCCCTTACTCTGTGGATATAACTGACGCCCTGAAGGAGAAAGGCAAGAACCAGTTGATTGTCAAGGTTACAAACACTTGGTCGAATGCTATTTTAGGCGCAGATGAAGGGAAAGCACCCTTTGAAGGTATATGGACCAATGGAAAATATCGCCGGGCCGACAAGGATCTTATACCGGCCGGCCTGATAGGTCCGCTCTCATTGACTATAAGAACTGAAAAATAAACTTTTGAAATGAATATCAATAGTAATTGCATATCCCGAGGCATAAGCCTTGCCGCAGTGATGGCTCTCGCGCTTGTTTCGGAAGCCGAGGTAAGGATGCCTGCTTTTTTCTCTGACAACATGGTGCTTCAGCGTGAGACGGATGTACGTCTCTGGGGCGATGCCAAACCGAATTCTACAGTCGAGATAACCCCGGGATGGGACGGTAAAGTATATAAGACCAAAGCCGGGAAAGACGGCAAATGGAATATCTCGGTACCCACGGTCAAGGCCGGAGGCCCCTATACGCTCACTGTAAGTGACGGCACTCCTCTCACACTTGAAAATGTGATGCTTGGTGAGGTGTGGTTATGCTCGGGACAGAGCAATATGGAGATGCCCATGAAGGGGTTCAAGAATCAGCCTGTGGATGGCGCAAACATGGCTATACTTGAGAGCCGTAATCCCGATCTGAGGCTATTCACTGTGAAACGCAACTCTTCGACAACTCCTGTTGACGATGTGACCGGTAAATGGTCGGAGGCCTCGCCTGAAGCTGTGCGCAACTTCAGTGCCACAGCCTACTTTTTCGGGCGTCGCATACAGGATTATCTTGATGTCCCTGTAGGGCTTGTTGTAGCCGCATGGGGTGGATCGGCCTGTGAGGCATGGATGAATGATGATATGCTTAAGGCTTTCCCTGAGGCTGCCGCCAACATCCCTGCTGCGGGCGGTGAAATCAAGTCGAAAAACCGTACACCGAGTGTCCTGTTCAAAGGGATGCTCAATCCGCTCATTGGTATGTCAATGCGTGGTGTCATATGGTATCAGGGAGAGGACAATTGGAACCGTGCCCACACTTATACCGACATGTTCTCGACCATGATAAAGGGTTGGCGCGACCTGTGGGGGCAGGGAGAATTTCCGTTCTACTATTGCCAGATAGCCCCTTACGATTATTCGATAATCACCGAGCCGGGAAAGGAGATCATAAATTCGGCTTATCTGCGCGAGGCGCAGATGAATGCCGAGAAGGTGGTGCCTAACTCCGGTATGGCAGTCCTTATGGATGCCGGGTGGGCTGAAGGGATACACCCTTCCGACAAGCGCACTCCGGGAGAGCGTCTTGCACTGCTTGCTCTCGGCAAGACCTATGGAGTGAAAGGTATAGGGTGTGAAAGTCCTGTGTACAAATCCATGGAGATAAAGGGTGACACGGTGGTTGTGAGCTTCGATCGCGCTCCTGAATGGATAGCAGGTAAGCACAGTTTCGGATCGACACAGTTCAAGCTTGCCGGAGAGGACCGTGTGTTCTATCCTGCCAAAGCCTGGATCTCGCGCAGTAAGGTTATGGTCAAGAGTGATAAGGTGCCTCATCCGGTGGCAGTACGCTATGCTTTTGAGAACGCATCGGAGGGTGACTTGTTCAGCACCGACGGACTTCCTGTGTCGTCATTCCGTTCCGACAATTGGCCCGACGAACGTCCTGTCAAAAAATAACAGATTATGAAAAGACTGTCACTGATAGCGTTAGCCCTGTTCTCAGCTGTATCCCTTTCCGCAAATGTGCCGGCTGACTATGTATGGGACAGCATGAGTCTTGACTCCTCGCAGTCAATGCCTGTCGGAGGCGGCGACATAGGCCTGAACGTGTGGGCTGAGGATGGCGATGTGCTGTTCTACATGTGCCGTAGCGGGGCTTATGACGAGAACGGTACTCTACTTAAGCAGGGAAGAGTGAGGATTCACATACCTGACAGTAAGGTGGAGCCTTTCTCGCAGCGTCTGAAGCTTGTGGACGGGTATTGTGAACTGTCGCTCGGTGACAGCAAGTTGATGATATGGGCTGACGTGTTCCGCCCTGTGATCCATGTCGAGATTGAAAGCGGCAAGGCGGTGAGTCCTGTGGTGAGCTATGAGAACTGGAGGTATGCCGACCGCCCTTATCGCAAGGGTGAGGGGCAGCAGAGCTCTTGGAAATGGACCTCGCCTAAAAAAAATGTCAGGACCACACATGATACGGTAATGCCGGGCAACGGTGAGGTCACTTTCTGTCATCAGAATCCTGATTCTACAATATTTGATGTCACTGTGGCTCGGGAAGGCATGGATTCCGTGAAGCATAAGTTATGGAACCCGTTGTCACGTCTTGTTTCGGGAGGACGTCTTAGAGGTGAAAATCTGCGTTATGCCGGTACTTCCGACGGTGTATACGACGGTACCGATTACCGTTCCTGGAACTTTGAGAGTGTGCGTCCGTCCAAGAAACATCATTTTACTGTGACCCTTCACAATAGCCGTAACGGTGCATTGCCCGGATGGCAGGCCGGTGTGGACAGTGTGGAGAACTCCGTGAATCTTCGGCGTGACCGCGAAGCCTCACGGCGATGGTGGAACGGTTACTGGGACCGCAGCTATATATCAGCTCCTGAATCAGCCGACACGGTAGTGGCGCGTATGGCGAGAAATTATGCTCTTTTCCGCTATATGCTCGGATGCAATGCCTACGGCAAGGAGCCTACCAAATTCAATGGAGGCCTCTTCACGTTTGACCCCTCCCATGTGGATGGCTCGCAGGCATTTACTCCTGACTACCGTAAATGGTGCGGTACCACCATGACTGCGCAGAACCAGCGTCTGGTGTACTGGCCCATGCTCAAAAGCGGAGATTTCGATATGATGAAACCTCAGTTTGACTTCTACAAGCGTATGCTCGGAAATGCCGAGATGCGTTCGCAGGTCTATTGGGGTCATCCCGGTGCATGCTTTACAGAGCAGATAGAGATATTCGGACTTCCTAATATGATGGAGTATGGCACCAAGCGTCCGGCGTGGTCCGATCCCGGTGTGGAGTATAATGCCTGGCTGGAGTATGAATGGGACACGGTGCTTGAATTCTGCGAGATGATGCTCGAAAGTGCGCGATATGCCGGGACAGACATCTCGGAGTATTGCCCGCTCATAGAGAGCTCTCTGACCTTTTTTGACGAGCATTACAGGTATCTTGCGTCACGTCGCGGGAGTAAGGAGCTTGACGGTGACGGCAAGCTGATACTGTTCCCCGGATCGGCATGCGAGACATACAAGATGACTAACAATGCATCGTCCACTGTCGCTGCCCTAAGGCGCGTTACCGGCGATTATATAGGATACCTTAAGGAGAAAGGCGACACTGCAGTGTCGCGCTGGGAGGCTATCCTTGGCCGCATTCCCGAAATACCTCACCGCATTGTCGATGGACGTGAGATGATAGCACCTGCCAGAACATGGGAACGCATTAACAATGTGGAGACTCCGCAGCTTTACCCCGTATGGCCATGGCGATTCTATGGATCGGTGACCGGTGACAGCACAGGCCTTTCGATAGCCCGAGACACCTATTTCCATGATCCTGATGCCTTGAAATTCCGCTCTACAAAAGGTTGGAAACAGGATAACATATGGGCGGCATGTCTTGGTCTTGCTGATGAGGCATTTTCTTTGAATTCAATGAAGTGGGCTGACGGTACTCACCGTTTTCCGGCATTTTTCGGCCCTGGTTATGACTGGACTCCTGACCACAATTGGGGTGGCAGCGGCATGATCGGCCTTCAGGAGATGCTCATTCAGGCCGATGGTGACAGAATATACCTCTTCCCGGCATGGCCTCTTGACCGGGACATAAGTTTCCGTCTGCATGCGCCCGGCAATACTGTCGTGGATGCTGAACTGCGTGACGGAAAGATTGTAAAGATGCAGGTCACGCCTTCCACCCGTCTTAAGGACGTAGTGCTTCCGGAGCCTTTGCGGAAAAAGTAATATAAGAAATCCCTAATTCGTATTATGAATAAACTTGTTGTAATCCTATCGATCCTGTTGTCCCCGTTTGTGCTGTCGGCTGCCAGTCCCGATGCTCCGGTGACCCCTCAGGAGATTTCCGTTGCCGGTTTCATACCTTTGGAGGATTCCGGCCGTCAGGTCTATGATTTTAATTCGGGATGGCGTTTCCATCTGGGAGATGTCTCCGACGGCGGAGCGGCCGGCCTTGATGACTCCAAATGGGAAGTGGTCTCTACCCCCCACACAGTGCAGCTTATGCCGGCAGAAGCAAGCGGATGCCGTAATTATCAGGGTGTTGCCTGGTATCGCAAGCATTTCACGGTACCCGAGGAGATCGCGGGAAAAGATGTCACCCTGCATTTTGAAGGCATTATGGGAAAACAGAAGATATATGTCAACGGCCGGCTGGTCAAAGAGCACCTTGGCGGATATCTGCCTGTCACCGTATCTCTGACCGAGAACGGAGTGAAGCCAGGAGAGGAGTGTGTGGTTGCGGTCATGGCTGACAATAGCGATGACAAGGATTTTCCTCCGGGCAAGAAGCAGCATTCGCTCGATTTCGCATATCATGGAGGCATATACCGTGATGTATGGATGATAGCGAAATCGCCTGTGGCGATCACTGATGCGATAGAGGCTGATAAAGTTGCCGGTGGCGGAGTATTTGTCCATTTCGACAATATTTCCGACAAGGGCGCTGATGTGAATGTCAATACCGATGTAGCCAACAGCAGCTCGAGAACCCGTAAAGTCACAGTGGAGACCACTCTTATGGATCCACAGGGACGTCTCGTGCGCAGGGTGAGCAATCCGCTTTCGATAAAGCCGGGTGAGACACGCACGGTAGCTCAGAGCATACATGTGAAGAATCCTGAACTTTGGTCGCCCGACACCCCTTCGTTATATAGGGTTGAGTCGCGCGTCAAGGAGGGCAAGACCTCAATTGACGGTGGCGTGACACGCGTGGGTATACGTTCATTTGAATTTGACGGTGACAAGGGATTCATACTCAACGGCAAGCCTTTCGGACAGCTCGTCGGAGCCAACCGTCATCAGGATTTTGCTTATGTCGGCAATGCTCTCCCGAATTCACAGCAGTGGCGCGATGCCAAGCGTCTGCGCGATGCCGGATGCCGTATCATACGTGTGGCTCATTATCCTCAGGACCCGTCGTTCATGGATGCGTGTGATGAGTTGGGTATGTTTGTGATTGTGGCTACTCCGGGATGGCAATACTGGAACAAGGATCCGAAATTTGCCGGATATGTACACCGCAACACACGTGAGATCATACGCCGTGACCGCAATCATCCGTCGGTGCTGATGTGGGAGCCGATACTCAACGAGACACGCTATCCCGAGAACTTCTCACTCGAAGCTCTGCAGATCACCAAGGATGAGTATCCTTATCCTGGCAGACCTATAGCCGCTGCCGACATGCATTCGGCCGGTGTGAAGGAGAATTACGATCTCGTGTACGGATGGCCGGGCGATGATGAGAAAGCCGATGCTCCGCGACAGAACATCTTTACACGTGAGTGGGGTGAGAATGTGGATGACTGGTATGCCCACAATAATGACAACCGTGCGTCGCGCAGCTGGGGTGAACGGCCTATGAAGGTTCAGGCTCTGTCGCTTGCCAAGACCTATGACGGTCTATACAGGACTACAGGAAAATTCATAGGGGGGGCACAGTGGCATCCGTTCGACCATCAGAGAGGTTATCACCCGGATCCCTACTGGGGTGGCATATATGACGCGTTCCGTCAGCCTAAATACGCCTATCATATGTTCCGTAGCCAGACAGCCCATGACCTTGACCATCCGGTGGCTGAATCCGGTCCGATGGTGTATATAATGCATGAGATGTCGCAGTTTTCCGAGCCTGATGTGGTGGTGTTCAGCAACTGTGATTCAGTGCGTCTGTCAGTATATGACGGAGCACGTTCATGGACTCTTCCCGTGAAGCATGAGGCGGGACACATGCCGTCGGCCCCTGTGGTGTTCAAGAACGTATGGGATTTCTGGGAAGCGCGTGATTACAGCTATACTAAAAAGAACTGGCAGGCCGTCAACATGGTAGCCGAAGGGATAGTGGACGGGAAGGTAGTCGCCACACAGCGCAAGATGCCTTCGCGCCGCTCCACCAAGCTTCGTCTGTATACCGACTGGGAAGGAAAGCCGCTTGTGGCTGACGGGTCGGATTTCATAGTCGTGGTGGCTGAGGTCACCGATGACAATGGCAATGTGCGCCGTCTGGCGAAGGAGAATATCGTATTCACTGTCGAAGGTGAAGGGGAGATCATAGGTGATGCATCGATTCATGCCAATCCCCGACCTGTGGAGTGGGGCTCGGCTCCCGTGCTGATACGTTCCACACGCACTCCGGGCAAGATCAGGATTTCGGCTCGGGTGGAATTCCCTGGCACCCATGCTCCGACACCGGCCGAAATAGAGATCGAGAGTGTCCCCGCCCCGTTTAAGGCTGTCTACAGGGATGAGAGGCAGATAGGGCAGATTTCAGGAGCGAACCGTGTCAATACAGCCGGCTCAGCTCTTTCCGATGATGAGAAACGACGCATACTTGAAGAGGTCGATCTCCAGCAGCAGGAATTTGGCATACAGAAATAACCGGTTGGGAGAGGTGTCATCCGCTCCCGATTGGAGAAAGGAAAAATATAATAAACTCAATCAATATGAAGAAAACAATATTGTTAGCAATTGCCGCCGTTGCTTCAGTATCGGCATCGGCGCAGTATCCCGTGATCCCGGATTCAGTCAAGGCCCGAGCAGCCCGGGAGTCAGCTGAATGGGACCGGCTTTCCGATCAGGCCTGGGAAAAGGCATACCCCATTGTGATGAAAGAGGCTGCCGAAAAGGGGCGTGTCTATCGTCCGTGGGCTCAGTATCCCGGTGATCTTCTGAAAAGCGATATTAAGGCTTTCCCCGGAGCTGAAGGTGGAGGTGCCTACACATCAGGAGGCCGTGACGGAAAAGTATATGTCGTGACCTCGCTCGCCGACAGCGGCCCCGGCACTCTGCGTGAGGCCTGTGAGGCGGGTGGAGCACGTATTGTGGTGTTCAATGTCGCCGGTGTCATTAAGCTTGACAAGCCCATCACTTTGCGCGCACCGTATATCTCGATACTCGGTCAGACAGCTCCGGGTGACGGCGTGTGTGTGACCGGAGCTTCGTTCCTTATCGATACCCACGATGTGGTAATACGCCATATGCGTTTTCGCCGTGGTGCACAGGATGTGGCATACCGTGACGATGCGCTCGGCGGTAATGCTGTGGGCAACATCATGATTGACCATGTGTCGGCCAGCTGGGGACTTGACGAGAATATGTCGGTGTACCGCCATGTCTACAACCGAGATGAGAGCGGGCGCGGCGAAAAGCTTCCCACAGTCAATATCACTATTCAGAACAGTATTTTCTCCGAGGCTCTCGACCTTTACAACCATGCATTCGGCGCGACAATCGGAGGGCATAACAGCACGTTTGCCCGCAATCTGTTCGCATCCAATATATCGCGCAACTGTTCGATAGGCATGGATGAGGATTTCAATTTTATCAATAATGTGACTTACAACTGGTGGAACCGCTCGGTTGACGGCGGAGACCACACCAGCCGTCTCAATATAATCAACAACAACTTCAAGCCGGGCCCCATAACCGACACCAACGCTCCTGACGCAGAGATACGCCACCGCATAGTCAAGATGGAGGCCGGCCGCGACAAGAACCACAAGGCACAGTTCGGCCGCGCATATGTGAACGGCAACAAGATGTGGGGTAATGACAAGGTCACTGCCGACAACTGGGCCGGCGGTGTGCAGCTCCCTGACGGGTTGAAGGTCGCTGACCGTATCGAAGATATCAAGGTGGATATGCCGTTCCCTATGGCGGAGGTTTCAATCATGGATACTGACAAGGCTTATGATTATGTGATCAACAATTCAGGAGCCACCAGGCCCCGCCGTGATGCCGTGGATACCCGTGTGATGAAGAGTGTGGTGACAGGCAAGGCAATATATGCCGAAGATGCCGATAAATACATCGCGTCCACACCATACGTGAAGCGTCGTCTTCCTGTCGATTCTTACAAGTATGGGATCATCACGGATCCCAGGCAGGTAGGCGGTCTTCCCGAGTACAAGGGCAAGCAGCGCAAGGACTCTGATAATGACGGTATTCCCGACGATTGGGAGAAGAAGCACGGCCTTGATCCGAAGGATCCTTCTGATTCAGCAAAAATTTCTGACAGCGGTTATGCCTGGATAGAGGTATATGCCAATGAACTTGCCGAATAATAAATAAGTGTAAGAGTTACACTCATTTAGGTCGTCCGTCCCGTGTCAGTCATGGGACGGATGGTTTTATATACGGGGGCAGATTCATGCGGTATTTGTGAAAACTTTGCGATTTACAGGCAGATAGATTTATAATATGATTTGTAGATATGGGATAATTTTTATAATTTTGTCATACCAATATAATCATTCCATGAAATTACTTGCCAAAACCCTGATTTTTGCAGGTGTCTCCGTATTGTCATTAAATTTATCGGCCGAACAGGTCCATAAGCTGTGGTATGACAGCCCGGCACAGGTCTGGACCGAAGCTTTACCACTCGGCAACGGTCGCCTTGGAGCGATGGTATACGGAAATCCTGCCTCAGAACAGATTCAGCTCAACGAAGAGACCATTTGGGCGGGACGTCCGAATAACAATGCCAATCCTGAAGCGAGGGAATGGATCCCAAAGATACGGCAGCTTGTATTTGAAGGGAAATATCGCGAGGCGCAGGACATGTGCACTGCCCACGTGAAATCGGCAACCAATCAGGGTATGCCTTACCAGCCTTTCGGTGATCTGCGCATCTCTTTTCCGGGTCATGGAAGATATGACAACTATTGCCGTGAGCTAAGTCTCGACTCTGCACGCACAATCGTGAGATACAGCGTGGACGGGGTGAACTACACCCGTGAGACCTTTGCGTCATTCCCTGATCAGGTCATTGTGACCCACATCACGGCTGATCGTCCCGGAAGCGTCACATTCAATGCTTCGCTTACCTCGCCTCATCCTGATGTGATGATCGCGTCGGAAGGTGACGAAATAACCCTCAGCGGCATCTCCTCCAATCATGAAGGACTTAAAGGCAAAGTAGAATTCCAGGGACGTGTTACTGCCGTCCCCAAGGGTGGACGCATGACGTCGCGTGACGGAGTGATATCCGTGGAGAATGCCGACGAGGCCGTGATATATACTTCGATAGCAACCAATTTCAATAATTATAAGGATATTACAGGCGATGAGGAGGCTCGTGCCCGTGATTATCTACGCAAGGCGGTGGCAAAGCCTTATTCCCAGGCTAAAAAAGAGCATGTGGATTTCTATCAGAAGGAGATAGGGACATCATCGCTTGACCTCGGCCCTGACAAGTATGCCGACGTTCCCACCGACAAGCGCATAGAGCGTTTTGCCGAGACTCATGATAACCATCTTGTGGCAAACTACTACAAGTTCGGACGCTATCTGCTCGTGAGCAGTTCGCAGCCCGGATGCCAGCCGGCCAATCTGCAGGGTATATGGAATGACAAGATGTTTCCCTCATGGGACAGCAAGTACACTTGCAACATCAATCTTGAGATGAACTATTGGCCATCGGAGGTCACTAACCTGACACATCTTAACGAGCCGTTGTTCCGCCTCATAAAGGAGGTGAGCGAGACCGGTGCCGAGACAGCCAAGGTGATGTATGACGCTCCGGGATGGGTGCTTCATCACAATACCGACATATGGCGTGTCACCGGAGCCATCGACAATGCCCCTTCAGGGATGTGGATGAGCGGAGGAGCCTGGCTGTGCCGTCATCTTTGGGAGCACTATCTCCATACAGGGGACATAGAGTTTCTCCGCGAGGCATATCCCATCATGAAGGGAGCGGGAGAGTTCTTTGATGCGACTATGGTGTATGAGCCTGAGAGCGGCATGCTTGTGATATGCCCCGGCAACTCTCCGGAAAATGCTCCCAAGGGTCACAATGCCACGACTGTGGCTGGTGCCACCATGGACAATCAGCTTGTCACCGAGCTATGGAACAACATCATTACAGCTGCAACGATAATTGATACCGACAAGGAGTTTGCCGATCATCTCAAGGCACGCGTCAAGGAGATCTCCCCGATGCGCATAGGCCGCTGGGGGCAGCTTCAGGAATGGATGGGCGACTGGGATGATCCCGAGGATGTGCACCGTCATGTGTCACACCTCTACGGTATGTATCCATCCAATCAGATATCCCCTTACCGCACTCCGGAACTTTTTGATGCAGCACGCACATCCCTCATCCATCGTGGAGATCCATCCACCGGATGGAGCATGGGATGGAAAGTGTGTCTGTGGGCCCGTTTCCTTGACGGGGACCATGCCTACAAACTCATCACGGACCAGCTGACCCTTGTGCGCAACGAGAAGAAGAAAGGGGGGACATATCCCAATTTCTTCGATGCGCATCCGCCGTTCCAGATCGACGGCAATTTCGGCTGTGTGGCAGGTATCGCCGAGATGCTCATGCAGAGCCATGACGGATTCATCTATCTGTTGCCGGCATTGCCGTCAGTATGGCCTGACGGAGAGATAAAGGGGCTTCGCGCACGCGGCGGCTTCGAGATTGACATTAAGTGGGCCGGAGGAAGGATCGAGACTGTCAGGATCACTTCTACCATAGGAGGAAACTGCCGGCTCCGCTCTCTTACTCCCCTCAAAGGGAAAGGCCTGAAGTCAGCCAAGGGAGACAATACCAATTCCCTCTTTGACGTCAATGAGGCTGCCGCGCCGATAGTAAGTCCCGAGGCGGAGCTTAATCCGGTCAGCCTCCGGAAGACTTATCTTTACGACCTCCCTACAAAGGCCGGTCAGACCTATATACTTACAGGAAAATAAACAAATAAATGATACCGAAAATGAAAAAACTCACTTTGCTGCTCAGCCTTCTTATCACCATAGTGGCATCGGCCTATGCACAGGATCCTGTAAAGACTTTCAATAAGCCCTGGGACAACGGAAAGCTCCGTGTATCCGACAACGGCACATATCTTCAGCATGAGAATGGCAAGCCTTTCTTCTGGATGGGCGAGACCGGCTGGCTTCTGCCCGAGCGTCTCGACCGTGCCGAGGCTTCATATTACCTCAACGGTTGCCGTGAGGCCGGATTCAACGTGGTGCAGGTTCAGACCATCAACGGTGTGCCGGCCATAAATTTCTACGGCCAGCTCTCCAATCCCGACGGATGGGACTTCTCTGAAATAAACAAGAAGGGTGTGTATGGCTACTGGGACCATATGGATTATATAATAAACCAGGCCGAGAAAAACGGTATATATATAGCGATGGTGCCCATATGGGGAGGACTGGTCAAGTCCGGTCTCATGAGCGTCGCTGACGCCGAGGCCTACGGAAAGTTCCTTGCTGAACGTTACAAGGACTGCCCGAATATAATATGGGTGATGGGAGGTGATGTCAAGGGTGACATAAATCCTGATCAGTGGAACACTATGGCCCGCACCATAAAGTCAATCGACAAGAACCACCTTATGAGCTATCATCCTTTCGGCCGTACCTCCTCCATCAACTGGTTCCACAATGCCGACTGGCTAGATTTCAATATGTTCCAGAGCGGACACCGCCGCTATGATCAGGTGCGCGGTGACGGCGACGACCGTGCCGAGGCTTCAAAAGCCGAGGACAACTGGCGTTATGTGGAGGCCGGTCTCGCCATGAAGCCCCGCAAACCGATATTCGATGCAGAGCCGAGCTACGAGGAGATACCTCAGGGTCTGCATGACCCCTCACAGCCATGGTGGAAGGCTCCCGATGTGAGACGTTATGCCTATTGGTCCGTATTTGCCGGTGCCTTCGGCCACACTTATGGCCACAACTCCATCATGCAGATGCTTAAGCCGGCCAATGTCGGCGGTTACGGTGCCACCAAGACATGGTACGAAGGGATGAAGGATCCCGGGTTCAATCAGATGCAGTATCTCAAGAACCTGATGCTTACATTCCCGTTCTTCGAGCGTGTGCCTGACCAGAGCATAATCGCCGGGGAGAACGGCACTCGCTATGACCGTCTGATAGCCACACGCGGCAATGACTACCTTCTTGTCTATAACTACACCAACCGCCCGATGGAGATTGATCTCACCAAGATTTCAGGAAAAAAGAAGAATGCATGGTGGTATGATGTCACCGACGGATCTCTTGAATATATAGGTGAATTCGACAGCAAGGTAACCCCCTTCAAGTATGACGGAGGCCATGGAGCCGGCAACGACCGTGTGCTTATCGCAGTCGATGCTTCCAAGGACTATGTGGGCAAGGACTGGAAATCCATTCCCGTGAAATATTAATCCTGCCTTTATCTGATGCATATGTTACGTAATGCAATTCTGTCTCTTATACTTCTCCTTTCATGTCCGGTAAAGGCGTGGGTGAATGTTGGCTCACTTTCGGTAGAGGGACTTCAGAATCCATTGAATGTCGAGAGCCCGTCTCCGCGTCTCGGATGGATCATCACGTCGTCCGACCGTGATGTGATGCAGACCTCCTATCATGTACTCGTGGCATCATCGCCTGAACTCCTCGCCGAAGGGAAGGGTGACATATGGGATTCCGGCGTTGTCCGTTCCGATCGTTCGGTGTGGGTACCCTATGCCGGACCGAAACTTGCCGACAACACACGCTGCTACTGGAAAGTAAAAGTTGCCACAACCCGTGGTGACTCGCCATGGAGCGAGCCAGCCGAATGGGGCATGGGGATAGTAGGCGAAGGTCACTGGGGCGGCCGATGGATAGGTTGGGAGGCTCCTTTTGAATGGGACATAGAGGATTCTCATTCACGTATGAGCTCGCGCTATCTCCGCAAAGAGTTCAACACTGAAAAGAAGACCATAAAGCGAGCTACTGCCCACATCTCAGGTCTCGGCCTGTATGAGCTGTATATCAACGGAAAGAAGGTGGGCGATGATGTGCTTTCACCGGCTCCCACCGATTACCGGCGCACAACGCTCTATAATTCTTACGATGTCACAGACCTGCTTAAGGGAAACGGTGAGCCTAATGCTGTCGGCGTGACGCTCGGCAACGGCCGTTTCTATACTATGCGTCAGAACTACAAGCCCTATAAGATACCTACATTCGGTTATCCAAAGATGCGTATGAACCTGATTATCGAGTACACCGACGGCACCAGACAGCGTGTCAACAGTGACGAGAAGTGGACTCTTACCGCTCAAGGGCCTATACGCAGCAACAATGAATATGACGGAGAGGTCTATGACGCCCGCATGGAGCTTGGCGACTGGACACTCCCCGGATATGATGACTCGGCATGGCTAAAGGCCCAGCGCGCCGAACTCCCTTACGGGACACTTCGCGGCAACACCTCGCCCAATATGAAGGTGATGCGTACGCTTAAGCCCAAGAGTGTGCGCCGTCTCGGCGACCGCTATATGGTCGATTTCGGACAGAACATGGCCGGTTGGGTCAGGATCGCTGTTTCCGATGTGGCGAAAGGAGACACTGTGACCATACGCTATTCCGAGCTCATAAGCCCTGACAGCACACAGCTCGATGTGGAGAATCTGCGTCATGCCCAAAGCACTGACCGTTACATAGCCGCCGGCACCGAGAAGGGTAAGCAGTGGAGCCCGAAATTCTCATATCACGGTTTCCGCTTTGTCGAAGTGACCGGAATGAAGGATCTGAAGCCCGAGGACATAGTTGCCGAGTTTGTCTATGACAATCTCCCTGACAATGGCTCGTTCACTTCATCAAGCCCGATTATGAATGCCATACACCGCAATGCCTGGTGGGGTATTGCGAGCAACTACAAAGGTGTGCCTGTCGACTGTCCGCAGCGTGACGAGCGTCAGCCATGGACGGGAGACCACAACATGGGCACCTGGGGCGAAAACTTCCTGTTTGACAACGGCACGTTCTATGCCAAATGGATGGATGATATGCGTGAATCGCAACGCGAGGACGGCTGTCTGCCAGATATCGCTCCGGCATTCTACAATTACTATACATTCGACATGACATGGTCATCCTCTCTTCCCGTGGTGTGTGACATGATTTATGAGCAGACAGGTAATTCGGCTCCCATAATACGCAACTACGGAGCCATGAAGAAGTGGATGAATCATATCCGTGCCGACTATACCGACAAGAATGGTCTTGTCACTGCCGATAAATACGGTGACTGGTGTGTCCCGCCCGAGAAGCCCGACATGATCCATAGCCAGGATCCGGCACGCAAGACTGACGGCGTGCTCATAGCTTCTGCCTACTATTACAAGATGTGTATGCTTATGGCCAAGTTTGCACGTATGCAGGGGCTGGACTCCGAAGCTGAGGAATGGCTCAGAGACGGTGAAAAAATCAAGGATGCGTTCAATTCCAGGTTCCTGACAGTTAAGAAGGGGACATCTCCGGTGAAGACGCCCCATATACTGTATCCCGACAGTATTTTCTATGGAAATAATACCGCGACAGCCAATGTGCTTCCTCTTGCATTTGACATGGTGCCCGAGGAGTATCGTCAGGCTGTTGCCGATAATCTTATAAAGACAATAATTCTTACCAACAACGGAGCCATAAGCACAGGCGTGATAGGGGTCAACTGGCTCATGCGTGAGCTCTCACGCATAGGTCGGGGTGATGTGGCCGCAATGCTTACCACCAATACCAAATATCCGAGCTATGGATACGAGATAGGGAAGGGTGCCACAACCATATGGGAGCTATGGAACGGAGATACCGCCAACCGTAAGATGAACAGTGCCAACCATGTCATGATGCTCGGCGATCATCTCAACTGGTACTATCAGGATCTCGCCGGTTTCAATCCTGCTGCTCCCGGATATAAGAAGATCCTTCTTAAGCCCGATTTTTCCATACAGCAGATGGATAGTGTGAGTGCAACTTACCGTACACCTTACGGGCTGCTCGGCAGCAGCTGGGTAAAGACTCCGATGCATATCGACTGGAATATACAGATACCGTGCAACACCACAGCCGAGGTCTGTGTCCCGACTCCTGACAGGAAGGCTGTCAAGGCCAAAGGTGCGAGATATCTGCGTTCCGAAGGCAACAACTCTTATTGGGAGATAGGATCGGGTGACTATACTTTCAGAATAGATGTCGATCCGTCGCTTGGAGAGAACCGCAAGGGGATACTTGTCGACGAATTCCTATATGAGTCTGCCTCGTTTCCCGAGTGTCATGGCTCCACTATTGTGGAACTCCCCGACGGAGGCCTTGTGGCAGCTTATTTTGGTGGCACGAAGGAGAGGAATCCCGACTGCTGCATATGGGTAAGCCGCAAGCCCAAGGGTGCAACCGAGTGGACCGCTCCCGAGATCGCTGCCGACGGCGTGTTTGACCTCAATGATCCCAATGTCGCCCTTGCCGGTCTGTCAGGGATTAATTCCGAAACAACTCCTGCCACGTCTGGGCCTGTCGGACCGCATTTCAAAGGGGATATCAAAAATGCACGCAGAAAGGCGTGCTGGAACCCCGTGCTTTTCCAGATCCCGGGAGAGAAAGAGCTTATGCTTTTCTTTAAGATCGGTTCAAGCGTAGGCGATTGGACCGGATGGGTGACGCGTTCCACCGACGGCGGTGTCACCTGGAGCCAGCGCGAGCCGCTTCCCGAGGGCATTCTCGGACCCATCAAGAACAAGCCTGAATACATCAACGGACGCATCATTTCACCGAGCAGCCGCGAAGGCAAGGGATGGCGTGCATGGATAGAGATCAGCGATGACAAAGGCAAGACATGGCGCACCACCGGCGCATTGCCGGCCGACTCCCTTGTGCGCACCAACGGAAAGGAACTTGAGCCTATCTATTCCATACAGCCGAGCATACTGCGTCTTGCTGACGGACGTTTGCAGATTCTATGCCGTACGCGCAATGCCAAGATAGCAACAAGCTTCAGTTCCGACAATGGCGACACATGGAGCCCGGTGACTCTTATAGATGTTCCCAACAATAATTCAGGCACGGATGCTGTCACTCTTGCCGACGGCCGTCATGTACTCATATACAATGATTTCGAGACTCTTCCGGGCACGCCAAAAGGGGTGAGAACACCTCTTTCCGTGGCAGTGTCAACTGACGGTCTGCATTGGGATAATGTACTGACTCTTGAGGACAGCCCTGTGAACCAATACTCCTATCCGAGCATCATACAGGGCAAGGACGGCAAGCTCCATGCGGTGTACACCTGGCGTCGTCAGCGTATAAAGCATGCAGTCATAGACCTGTAATCAATCATTATATCATCATTCCTAATATCTATACCATACCATTTTTATCATGAGAATTCTTGCATCTACAATAGTCACTTCATGTATCGCACTTGCCGTATGTTCATGCAGTCATAAAAATGTGGCAGGCGATGAGAGCGATGAACTGTATATGTTCACATCCTTTCACGAACCGGCCGACGAAGGGCTTCGGTTCCTCTATAGCGAGGACGGCATACATTGGGACAGTATTGCCGGCACATGGCTTGCTCCCACGCTCGGTGACAGCATCATGAGAGATCCGTCTATAGTTGTGGGTCCCGACAGTACATATCATCTTGTGTGGACAATAGCGTGGAAAGGTGACACCGGATTCGGTTATTCCAGTTCCAAGGATCTCATGAACTGGAGTGAGCAGCGTCGCATACCTGCCATGGATTCTGTGGCGTCAACCCAGAATCTGTGGGCTCCCGAACTGTTCTATGATGATGTCAAGGGTCAGTATATGGTTGTGTATGCATCCTGTGTGCCTGATGCCGGATTCGATGTAGGCATAGAGGAGGAGAAGAACAATCACCGTCTTTACTATGTGACCACAAAGGATTTCAATACATTCTCCGATCCGAAGCTTTTTTATGATCCGGGATTCAGCTGTATAGATGCCACTCTTGTGAAGCGTGGCCCCGAGGATTACGTGATGGTGGTCAAGGACAACACACGTCCCAACCGCAATATCAAGGTCGCTTTCGCAAAGAATGCCGAAGGTCCTTACACCGAGGCCTCCGAGCCTTTCACCGAATCATTCACCGAAGGGCCCTCTGTAGCGAAGGTCGGTGACGAGTATTATATATATTACGACACTTACAGGAAGTTTATCTATAGTGCCCACAAGACATCTGATTTCAAGACATTCACCGATGTCACCGACAGTGTGAGCGTACCCTCGGGCCATAAGCACGGCACCATATTCCGTGCGCCGAGGAGTGTGGTCGAAAAACTTATTGAAGCAAGAAAGAAATGAACAATACATCGCGAATAATGATAATCGGTGCCGCGTTAGCTGCATCGGTGTTTGCCGGAGCGGAGGATCTGATACACTACACCGGCGACAAGCTTTCCAATCCCAACCGTCATGACGGCGGCCTGTCACCTGTGGTGGGTGTGCACAATATCCAGACCATGCGCGCCAACCGCCGCTATGACCTGTATCACCAGAATGAAAACGGCTGGACCTACAATCACCAGCCAATGATGGCATATTGGAACGGCAAGTTCTACATGCATTATCTGTCCAATCCTGTCGACGAGCATGTCGGTGCCGGGCGCACACTGCTGCAGACTTCCGATGACGGCTATAACTGGACCGCTCCAGAGGTGCTTTTCCCGGTGTATCCTGTGCCCGACGGATTCACCAAGGATGGTGTAGACGGTGTGGCAAAGAATCTTGATGCCGTGATGCATCAGCGTGTGGGATTCTATGTATCGAAGTCAGGACGTCTTCTTGCGATAGGCAACTATGGCATAGCACTTCATCCAAAAGATGATCCTAACGACGGTAACGGCATAGGACGTGTGGTGCGCGAGATACTGCCCGACGGTACTTTCGGCCCCATATATTTCATATATTACAATCACGATTTCAACGAGAAGAACACCATTTATCCCAATTTCAGGAAGAGCAAGGACAAGGGATTCCGCGAGGCATGTCAGGAGATTCTTGACAATCCCCTTTACCGTATGCAGATGGTCGAGGAGGCTGACCGTAACGATCCGATGCTTCCGCTCAAGAATCCATATAAGGCGTTCTGCTGGTACACTCTTCCTAACGGAGACATAGCTTCTCTGTGGAAACACGCGCTCACCTCCGTCAGCAAGGATGGCGGCAACACATGGTATGAGCCTGTGAATCGTGCCAAGGGTTTTGTCAACAGCAATGCCAAGATATGGGGACAGAAGTTAAGTGACGGCACTTATGCCACAGTGTATAATCCCTCCGAATACCGCTGGCCTCTCGGCATATCACTCAGTTCCGACGGGTTGAATTACACTACACTCAACCTCGTTCATGGCGAGGTTCCGCCGATACGTTATGCCGGCCAGTACAAGTCGTATGGACCGCAGTATGTGCGCGGCATACAGGAAGGCAACGGCACCCCCGAGGACGGTGACCTTTGGCTCACTTACAGTGTCGGGAAGGAGGATATGTGGGTGGCACGTGTTCCTGTCCCTGTGCAGACTGTGGCAACGGCTCACGCCAACGATAATTTCGCCGATTTCGGCAAGCTTTCCGATCTGACAATGTGGAATATATACTCACCTGTATGGGCTCCTGTCTCGCTGGAGAAAAAGGATGGGAACACATGGCTGACACTTGCTGACAAGGATCCGTTTGATGTGTCGAAGGTGGAGCGTAAGATACCCCCTACACGCGAGCTAAGCGTGGAGTTCGACATTGTTGCCGAGCAGAACGACCATGGCAACCTGCTCATAGAGTTTGTAGATGACGAAGGCACGGCATGTGCGCGTCTTGATCTCACCCCTGACGGAGAGTTCCGCTCCAAGGGTGGCGCACGCTATGGCAAGATACTCAATTATGAGCCCGGCAAGCCTTATCATGTAAAGGTGGATCTGACTCTCGACAACCGCAACTCAACAGTGTATGTCAATGGTGAGAAGAAGGCTACACGCATGCTCTTCGCGCCAGTCAAGGCTGTGGAGCGTGTGGTGTTCCGCACCGGTGATCATTCTTCATTTCCAAATGTAGATACCGAGGCTGATTCCTATAATGACAATCCACGGGCCAACGACGTGGACAGGGAGGCTAAGTTCAGAATAGCCAATTTCAAGACATCTTCACGCGATGCCGATGCTTCTGCAGCTGTGCTAAGATACAACGACTACGCCCCGTATGTCGACTATTTCAATAATATGGAGGATGAGAACATCGTCCAGGCGATACCCAACAGTGAATCTTCCGCATGGATGAAGGAGAATATCCCTCTGTTCGATTGTCCTGACAAGGATATGGAGGAGATGTATTATTACCGTTGGTGGACGCTCCGCAAGCATATCAAGAACACTCCTGTGGGATACGGAATGACAGAATTTCTCGTTGACCGTAATTATGCTGACAAGTATAATCTCATAGCCTGTGCCATAGGCCATCATATCTATGAGAGCCGCTGGCTTCGTGACCAGAAGTATCTCGACGGCATAATCAACACATGGTATCACGGCAATGAAGGCAAGCCGATGAACAAGATGATGAAGTTCAGTTCGTGGAATCCTGATGCAGTCTATGGCCGATATCTTGTCAACGGAGACTTGAAGAGACTTGAGAAGATGTATCCCGACTTAAAGGCTGAATATGCACGCTGGGAGGAGTCCAACCGCCTTCCGAGCGGTCTTTACTGGCAGCGCGATGTGGCTGATGGCATGGAGGAGAGCATAAGCGGAGGCCGCCGTACCCGTAATGCCCGTCCGTCGATCAACAGTTATATGTATGGCAATGCCAAGGCACTGGCTGCAATAGCCGAAAAACTCGGTAAGAATGATGAAAAGGCCTATTATGAGGCAAAGGCAAAGGAGATGAAGGATCTTGTGCAGTCACGCCTGTGGAGCGATGAGCAGCAGTTCTTCGAGACAGAGCGCGGCGACACTATCTGCATGGCGCGGGAGGCCATAGGATATATACCCTGGTACTTCAATCTTCCTGACTCCGGCAAGTATGATGCCGCATGGCTTCAGCTCAATGACGAGAAAGGTTTTTCGGCACCCTATGGGTTGACTACGGCTGAACGCCGTCATCCCGAGTTCCGTACCCGTGGAGTGGGCAAATGCGAGTGGGACGGTGCCATATGGCCTTTCGCTTCAGCTCAGACACTTACTGCTCTTGCCAATTATCTCAACAGTGAGGAGAAGCCTGTGGTGAGTGACAGTACATATTTCGCCCAGATGAAGCTATATGAGGAGTCGCAGCATCATCGTGGCCGTCCCTATATAGGCGAGTATCTCGATGAGGTTACCGGTTATTGGCTCAAGGGCGATCAGGAACGCAGCCGCTATTACAATCATTCCACATTCAACGACCTTGTCATAACAGGTATCTGCGGACTGCGTCCTCAGGATGGCAATGACGTGGTGGTGAATCCGCTTCTGCCTGACGGTACATGGGATTGGTTCGCTCTTGACAATGTGCCTTACCATGGACATAATGTGACGATAATCTGGGACAAGGATGGCAGCCGTTACCATCATGGGAAGGGGCTGACAGTGATGGTCGACGGCAAGATAGCCGGCAACCGTCCGGATCTCGGGAAACTTGTATGTAAGAATGTCCTATAATCCGGCGATATGAGACGTATTTTTGTCCTATTGTGTATTGTAGCGGCCGCGTTGTCCTCCAATGCGTTGGAAGTGACGCGTATGACAGTTGAGATGGCCGAAAATCCTCTTGCGCTCGAGGTTGCCGCACCCCGTTTCGGATGGCAGCTTGACGGAGATGCCGGAGCTATGCAGTCGGCCTACAGGATAGAGCTTTTCCATATTGACGGAAAGAAAGAGAACCGTGTGTGGGACAGTGGCAAAGTGCGCTCATCTCAAAGCCAGTTGGTGAGATATTCCGGACCGGCTCTTGCTCCTGCCGACAGATATTTCTGGCGTGTGAAGGTGTGGGATGCCGATGGCAAGGAATCCATGTGGAGCCCCCGTGCCGAATTCCGTATAGCTCCTGATGCCGCTTTCCTCTCGGGTTCATGGATCGGTGCTGTGGACTATGACAAGGCCGCGCTTCCCGAAGGCAGGAATTATCCTTACACCGAATGGAAGAAACCTGAGGTTAAGGCTAAATGGGAAAAGGTGGATTCCATGGCCAACAGGAGTATACTTCTGCGCCGTGAGTTTGATCTGCCCCGTAAGATAGCCGATGCCACGGTATATGTGTGCGGTCTCGGTCACTATGAGCTTTCCATAAATGGCAGGAAAGTGGGCGACGGGGAATTCACACCGCTGTGGAGCGATTATGAACATACGGTGTACTACAACACATATGATGTCACATCACTTGTCAGGAAAGGGGAGAATGCCATGGGGGTGCTCCTCGGCAATGGCTTCTACAATGTGGTGAGGGGTGACCGGTACAGCAAGCTTCAGATTGGTTTCGGTCCGGAGACTCTTTGGCTTAAGATGCTTGTGAGATACACCGACGGGACATCGGAGATCATTTCGACCGATGCATCGTGGAAATATGACCTCAGTCCCATCACTTTCCATTCCATGTATGGTGGAGAGGACTATGATGCGCGTCTCGAACAGCCGGGCTGGAATCTGCCAGGGTTTGACGACAGCCGGTGGATGAACGCAGTGGTCCAGCGTGCCCCTAAGGGCAAACTCACGTCTCAGCTCGCGCCTCCGGTTAAGATTATGGAGCATTTCGGTATAAAGGACCGTCATAAGCTTACACGCGAGGAGGTGGAGAAGGCTTCTGTGTCCACCAAGCGTACAGTGGATCCTTCAGCGATAATGCTCGATATGGGGCAGAATCTCGCCGGATTTCCGGAGATTTCTGTGAAGGGCCGTGCCGGACAGAAGGTGACAATGGTGGTATCGGAGAGCCTGACGGACGAACATGCCGCCAATCAGAAGCAGACCGGACGTCAGCACATCTATACCTACACTCTTAAGGGGGATGGAGTCGAGACCTGGCATCCGCGGTTCTCATACTACGGGTTCCGTTATATACAGCTTGAAGGTGCGGTCCTGACCGGTGAACCTAATCCTGATGATCTGCCTGTAGTAGAGGATATAAGGTCATGTTTCATCTATAATTCTGCACCGGAGGTAAGTGAATTCGAGTGTTCGAGCCCTGTGCTCACTGCTGCTCACAGGCTCATACGCAATGCCGAGCGCAGCAACATGCAGTCGGTGTTCACCGATTGCCCTCACCGTGAGAAACTCGGTTGGCTGGAGCAGGTACACCTCAACGGACCGAGTCTCCTGTTCAATTACGATCTCACATCCTATCTCCCCAAAGTGATGCGCGATATCTCCGACAGTCAGCGTGCTGACGGTATGGTGCCGAGCATAGCTCCGCAGTACATCATATTCCAGGGCCCGGGAATGGACGCTTTTGCCGAATCGCCCGAATGGGGTGCCACACTGCTTGTTGCTCCGTGGATGTACTATGAAGCATATGGAGACGATTCCCTCATACGTAATTATTATCCGCAGATGAAAGCCTATGTCGATTATCTCGGCACACGTGCTGACGGCAATCTTATAGACTTCGGACTTGGAGACTGGTATGACTATGGTGATTTCCGTGCCGGATTTTCGCGCAATACGCCTGTAGGACTTGTGGCTTCGGCTCACTATTATATGGATCTCGGTTATATTGCAAGGGCTGCCCGTCTTATGGAAAACGAAGCGGATGCCGAGAAGTATTCACGGCTTGCCGCTCAAGTGCGGGAGGCTTTCAACCGGAAATATTTCAATGCTTCGACATGTGAATATGGTACAGGCAGCCAGACTTCAAATGCTCTTCCGCTTTTCCTCGGGATGGAGCCTGAAGGTACGCGTGATGCTGTGCTTGCCAATCTCGTAAAGGATATACGCGAGTATGGCGACCGCCTTACCACAGGCGATGTCGGCAACCGTTACCTGTTCCGGACTCTTGCCGACAATGGGCTTGACCCGCTCATGTACAGGATGCACAATCATTATGAGGCTCCCGGTTACGGATTTCAGCTAAAATTCGGAGCCACCACTCTCACCGAGCAGTGGGATCCGCGGCAGGGTTCGTCATGGAACCATTTTATGATGGGGCAGATAGATGAATGGCTTTTCAGGTCGCTTGCCGGTATACATGCCGATCCTGAGCGTCCGGGAATGCAGCATATGATAATACGTCCGTCGGTGGTCGGTAACCTGAGCCATGTCAAGGGTAAGACCCGCACTCTTTACGGAGATGTGGTGGTGGAATGGACACGTAACCCTGACGGAAAGGTGAAATGCGATGTCACTATACCTGCCAATACTACAGCTGACGTGTATCTTCCCGGCGATGTTGCGCCACGCAGGATCATGTCAGGTCATCACACCATACATAACTAAGAAATGAAACCTTTGACCATTGTCGCCGGAGCATTGATGCTTTCTGCTACGGCGTTTGCCCAAAACACTTTTGAAGGACACTATACGCGTCCGCTCGGGGATGTCCTCAATGACATATCGCAGCGTTTCGGTGTGCGCCTGAAATATAATGTCGACACAGTCGGACTCAAGCTTCAGTATGCCGATTCGCGCATACGTCCTTACTCGGTTGAGGAGTCTCTGACAAATGTTCTCAGCCCGTTTGACTTCAAGTTTGTCAAGCAGGATGCGCGGACCTATAAAATAAAGCCGTATGAGCAGGCACGGCGCACTGTGCCCGACGGAGAGAAGCTTCTTGCATATCTTTCCTCGCTCTATTCCGACAGGGCTTCGTGGGAGTCCAGGCGTGACAGTGTGCGTAGTCAGGTGCGGGAGCTCCTTACCATTGACAGTGCTCTTGCCAAAAGAGTAGGAGGAGAACCTGTAATTTCAAAGCCGAGAAAATTTGACGGATATTCAGTTAGAAATTTCTATCTTGAGACCTATCCGGGGCTTTATGTGTGCGGCTCCATATATGAGCCGGCCGGTAAGGGGAAAAAGGGGAAACAGCATCCGCTGATCATATGCCCTAACGGACATTTCGGCAACGGCCGTTACAATGAGGCGCAGCAGCAGCGTCTTGCAACTCTTGCGCGCATGGGTGCCATATGTGTCGACTATGACCTCTATGGATGGGGCGAGTCGGCTCTTCAGGTAGGAAGTGAGGCTCATCAGACTGCTGACGCACATGTGATACAGGCAATGAACGGCATCTCTATTCTTGATTTCATGATGAAGCGTAAGGACGTCGATCCGACACGGGTGGGAGTCAATGGCGGTTCGGGCGGCGGCACTCAGACGGTGCTTCTGTCTCTTATCGATCCCCGCTACACAGCGTCTTGCCCGGTGGTGAGTCTGGCATCACATTTCGATGGAGGCTGCCCTTGTGAAAGCGGTATGCCCATACAGCGTGCCGGCGGTGGAACATGTAATGCCGAACTTGCGGCTGCTTTTGCTCCGCGTCCCATGTGTGTGGTGTCCGATGGCAAGGACTGGACCTCGGCTGTCCCCGTGCTCGAGTATCCATATCTTCAGCGGATATATGGCCTCTACGATGCTGCTGACAAGGTAAGCAACGTGCATCTTCCGTCAGAGGGGCACGATTTCGGTCCTAACAAACGTAATGCCGTCTACGATTTCTTCATCGATGTCTTCGGCCTTGACCGTTCCATGCTCGATGAATCCAAAGTTACTATAGAGCCGTTCGAGGCAATGTACAGTTTTGGGCCGGACGGTTCACTAATGCCCGTAAATGCTATACGGTTCAAAAAATAGGGAAGTACAGGCGTAATATAGAACCCCATAATCAAGAGGGCGGAATGTCGGTCTTTAAATCCACATTCCGCCCTCTTGGTTTTCATGTCGGGATATCTTATTAAACTTGTATCCGTAATGGGTGTTCTAATGATAGTATAGGCAATAGAATTATTATATGAAATCAGGACTAAGACCCGACGTTAAAAGTACAGGACCATTACAACATACCTCAGGATTTTTGGTGGGAAATGCATGCATGTTGCTCGCATCGATATTTTGGGGCGTGAATATTTCTGTTACGAAAGCACTTATACCGGAATGGATGACCGCAGAGGGTATCATCGTTGTAAGACTGGTGCTGGGTGCCGTTTTGTTTTGGCTGGCATCCATGTTTGTGAAATGTGAACGCATTGACCCTCATGATTGGCTCAGGCTTATATCGGGCGG
>CAJURI010000013.1 GCA_910588795.1 uncultured Duncaniella sp.
TGTTATCCCTAATATTTCAACTAAATTACCAAAGAACATGGAAACAAAACTACATACAGAATGGACAGTTGCAGATATATGCGACGGATTTGTCTATAACGAATATGAAGCCAAAGGACTTTTCGGTATGGGTGGATGCCTTACAATTCAGCCGGAGTATCAACGTAACTATATCTATGCCGATGGCAAGCGCGATGTAGCGGTGATTGACTCTGTGCTTAAAGGTTATCCGCTCGGAGTGATTTATTTTGTCAAGACTGCCGACGGACGTTTTGAAGTACTTGACGGCCAGCAGCGCATTACATCTCTCGGACGCTTCTACAATGGTGCTGGAAAACTTAGTTGGAAAGATAATCAAGGGTTGCCTCAAAGTCTTGAAAGCCTACCTAAAGAGCTGCGTGAAAAATTCATTAATGCAAAACTTCTAATATATGAATGTGAGGGTACCGAACAAGAAATAAAAGAATGGTTCCGCACTATCAATATCGCCGGAGTCCCACTCAACGACCAGGAATTGCTCAATGCTGTATATTCAGGACCTTTTGTCACTGCGGCAAAGGCAGAATTCAGCAATTCTCAGTCATCAAAAGTGCAAAAATGGAGCGCATATATCAGCGGAGCGGTAAACCGACAGGACTTTCTCGCTACAGCTCTTGAATGGGTCAGCCGTGGCAAAGCCGAAGAATATATGCGCGACCACCGTTTCAGCTCCGACATCACGGAACTCGTTAATTATTTCAATTCCGTCATAGACTGGGCACGGGCGGTGTTTCCTCTCGTTGAAAATGAGATGCGTGGACTTCCGTGGGGCGAACTTTACGAGAAATATCATACACAGCCATATAACCCGGCTCATATGAAACAGCGGGTAGCGGAGCTTTATGCCGATCCGTATGTAAAGAACCGACGCGGCGTGTTTGAATTTCTTTTAGATGGGGAGACCGACACGAAGCTTCTGGATATCCGCATCTTTGACGAAGCGACAAAACGAGCCGTATATTCCCGCCAGACCGAACAGGCGAAAGCCGCCGGCAAGTCCAACTGTCCCTTCTGTGCCATAGGCCATGACGCCAACGCAAACAAGATATGGAAGTTGAACGAAATGGATGCCGACCATGTCACGGCATGGAGCAAAGGGGGCGCGACTGACATCTCAAACTGTCAGATGCTATGCAAGCACCACAATCGAGCTAAAGGCAACCGTTGAAATAAGACAGCGCATATCTTGTGAATAATAAAAAACACAAAGTATGCACAACACATCGACTTTCCGCGAGATAGCGGAACTTTGGAAAGAAAACAGGCGCAGCGTAGTCAAACACTCTACATACTGCACCTATGCTCTTATTCTAAAGACTCACCTCATGCCCGTTTTCACCGATTCCGTATCCATATCAGAGGCAGAAGTACAGCAATTTGCATTAGGTAAGCTTGAGACGGGGCTTAGCAAGAAAACTGTCCATGACATTATCGCCGTGCTTAAGTCCGTCGGACGTTTCGGGGCAAAGAGAGGAATGTTTGAGATGCCTTCGTGGGACATCAAATATCCCTCGGATACAGCCGCACGCATTTTGCCCGTGCTGTCATTACCCGACCACAAAAAACTGCTGAACGCGATTGCATCCGCTCCGACACTACAGAATATAGGGATAATGATTGCTCTGTGCTGCGGCCTGCGCATAGGCGAAGTGTGTGCCCTTCAATGGAAGAATGTGGATATGGCACACCGTATTATTACAATATCGGGCACTACAGGACGGATCTACAATTGCGACCTGATGGCAACAGAACAATATATCTCCACGCCCAAGACCCGGAACTCTAACCGAGAAATACCTATTTCACCGCTTCTTTTCAAAGCGTTGAATGTGGTGAAGAAACTACAGAAAGTAGAAAAGTATGTGGTCGGCGAAGGATCCAAAGCGAAAGAGCCTCGCACATACCGGGAGACTTTCAGCCGGATTCTCAAACGGCTTGGAATACCGTCAATCGTGTTCCATGGATTGCGTCACACATTCGCTACCAGATGTATTGAAAGCGGATGCGACTATAAAACCGTAAGTGTAATACTCGGACACTCGAATGTTGCGACAACACTCAACCTTTATGTACATCCAAATCTTGATCAGAAAAAACGCTGCATCTCCCGGATGAACAAATTTCTTCGGCTCGAATCTGATTAGCAACGCGGGAATTTTGGAAAAATTGGGACAATCAAAAATCGTCAACGACCGTTAAATATCCATAAAGTGCTTGCACCTGTTTTCCTCCAATTACCCACGTAAAGTTTTGGAGAACGTAATCCTTGGCTTAAAAAATTTCTGATAACATTTCTCATCGCAGGATCAATAATGCTTCTCAGTAAACTGTTTCCTGAAAGCAAAGTTGAAAATGGAAGATTAACCGAGGCTGCCCATACAGAAGCTGTTATGGCTATTAAATCTCAAATAAGTAATCCATCAAGTTATGAAGGTGGAAGTTGGAATGACGCAGTATGGGATTCAAATTCCCAGATGGAACGTTATGTGCTAAAGCACAATTTCACTTGTAAAAACAGATTTGGTGAGCGAGTGCGTTATATTGCGACTGCCAATGTTGACAGCATTAGGGACTATTATATTGAAAATGGGTTATTCGACAAGAGTGTGACACAGCCCCTTTTTTGAAATTATTATGACAAGCCACATATAAATCCATTGTCAACATAGATCTGTTTGGCATTTTTGAGTAATTTTGCATCTATCAGGTCCAATATCAATGAAAAGCCCCACAGGCATTCATAGGATTAAGGTGATGAAACATATGGAAAAAAGAAACATATGGGAGAAAAGAACATAATAATAGTCCGGAAATACCACTCGCCATGCGGAGAACTTACACTCGGCTCCTTTGGAGAGGAATTATGCCTGTGCGACTGGCAGTCAGGACGACACCGCAGCCGGACTATCGGTCGGCTGCAACGCATGCTTGATACCGAATTAGAAGACGGCAACTCACGGGTGATCGACATGGCGGCGTCACAGCTTGATGAATACTTCGCCGGCGCAAGAAGGACATTCGACATCCCGTTGCTTTTCTCAGGCACGGAATTTCAGAGGACTGTGTGGCATGAACTGCTTAAAATCCCCTACGGCACAACTGTATCCTACGGCACAATAGCCCGAAACATCGCCATGCCGAAAGCCGTACGTGCCGTAGCCAATGCAAACGGAGCCAACCCCATATCGATCTTTGCCCCCTGCCATCGAGTGATAGGGAGCGACAACTCACTGACAGGCTATGGGGGAGGATTGGAGGTAAAGGAGTTTCTGCTGAGACTTGAGAATGCATTTTGAAAATGTACTGTGAACATTTTGCTATTAAAAAGTATTAATCAAGAGTGCAATCTTACAAGGTTTTTGTATCTTTGCCTTTCAAAGTCATCACGCAAATTAACAACAATACTCACAACACATATATGAACTCTCGAGGCTCAATATTCGGGAACATGCCCCCGGTAACCAAAAACCTCATAATCATCAATCTCATAGTGTGGCTGGCCATGATAGTGCTGCCGGGACGCATAGGCGGCAGCCTTGAAGAATTCGGCGGACTGCACTATTTCAAAGCCACCGGCTTCAATCCCGTTCAGCTGGTCACATACATGTTCATGCATTCCACAGGCAATTTCGCCCATATATTATTCAATATGTTCACCCTGTGGATGTTCGGCATGACACTTGAACGCACATTCGGGAGCGCGCGGTTCCTCTTCTATTACATGTCATGCGGAATCGGCGCAGGACTCATACAGGAACTTGCCTGGATGCTCACATGGGAGAACACCCTCACCCCCATCATTGCCAATGCAATGCATATCGATTTTCCTGAAGCACGCGAGATACTCCAGTCTCCTGCCGCACAGGGACAAGTGTCACAGTGGCTCAACATATTTGTCACCATCGGAGCCTCAGGAGCCATCTACGGAGTCCTGCTTGCTTTCGGTATGATGTACCCGAATGCCCCGATCTACCTTTTCTTTGTGCCTGTACCCATAAAAGCCAAATGGATGGTGACAGGGATGATAGCCCTTGAACTGCTGATAGGGCTAAGCGAAGCGGCCGGAAAAAGTGACGGCATAGCCCACTTCGCGCATCTCGGAGGCATGATATTCGGATTCCTCATCATATATTACTGGAAGAAAAAAGGCACCTTCGGAGGGGGCGGATATGGCGGTTATTGATGACATGCGCGCAGGATTCGCACGCTCATCCACCCTCATGAAGATCGTGTGGGTCAACATCGGCATATTCGTGCTTTTGCGCATAGCCGCAATCGTGTGCGTATTCTCAGGCAAGCCCGACACCATCAACCTCATTCTGTCGCAGGTTGAACTGCCGTCATCCGTAAGCACCCTGCTCACCCGTCCGTGGACCCTCCTGACATACATGTTTGCGCAGTACGATCTGCTGCACATCGTATTCAATATGCTATGGCTCTACTGGTTCGGGACTATGTTCCGAATGGTGTGCAATTCCCGTCAGCTGCTTGTGCTGTATCTCTATGGCGGTCTTGCGGGAGGCATGCTCTTTATTGCAGGCTGCAACACCCTCCCGCTCTTCCACGGCAATCAATATGGCTCTCTGATAGGCTCCTCGGCAGCCGTGATAGCCATAGTCACCGCAGTTGCAATACTTATGCCGCATTTCAAGATGCATATGCTGTTCATCGGAGCCGTATCCGTAAAATGGATAGCCATAGCCACCATAGTCCTTGTGCTCATAGGAGTGACCGGAAGCAATGCCGGAGGTGAGATAGCCCACCTCGGAGGTGTGCTCACCGGCGCGCTTTTCGCCATACGGCTCAAGAAAGGGAGCGACATAACAGCACCTTTAGCCGCTATATTCGACCGTGCCTCACGGCACACCAAAAGAGTATCAGGCCCCCGAAGCGGCAACACTGCTTCATATTCACCCCACGAAAATGCAGCGTCCACAACAGGCCGCCAACACGCATCGTCCGTAACAGCCCGCCCATCGGCATCCCAATCACCCTCCGGGCTATCACCTGACGAACGCAAAGAACTCGACACGATACTTGACAAAATAAAAAAGTCAGGCTACTCAGCACTCACTCCGGATGAACGGGACCGTCTGTTCAACGTAAGCCGGAAAATAAAATAAACCGAGACAATCTCCACTGTATCCCATACCGGACAGCCACTCACACATACCCGACGGAATGCAAGATTCACTGTTTCACCGACTGATCGGCCGCCCCGCACGTGCGACACTCATCACCATACTTCTGGTGGTGAACATCATCGTCGCCGTAGCCACGCTGATATCGGCCTACGGAGGGATCGTGAACCCCGCCCACACTGTGATACCGGCACTTCTAAGCATGATGCTTCCGATATTCCTTATAGCAGGCATAGCCACAGCAGGGCTTGACCTGCTGGTCCGTAAACCACTCATGGCGATAATCATAGCCCTGTCATGGATAGCATCTGCCCCATCCCTGCTGTCGTATTCACCGATGCACCCTTTCTCAAGCAGTCTAAGTCCTGAAGAGGAGGGCCGATCATTCAGATTGCTCACATGGAACGCCCTGCATTTCTGGGACTTCCGAGGCAATGTGCCCGGGCTCACATCCAATGCATCGATCGGCTACATACTTGACACTGACGCGGATATTGTAAACCTGCAGGAAGTAGAGGCCATACAGGAGTCCCCCATGTGGCACATCACCCCCGAACAGGTCAAGAGCCTGAAAGAACGTTACCCCTATCGCGTGGTGAATGTCAACAACGAGCTGACAGTGCTGTCGAAATATCCGGTGGAGTATGTAGACATCGACATGCCTTATCCGATGGGGATACGCATGGCACTGTTCAGATTCGACATCAAGGGTGACACAATCAACATGTTCAACGTGCATCTCGAATCCATAGGTCTGAACATGGCCGACAAAGAGCTATATCAGGGCCTGTTTGACAAAGCACCCGGGAGTGAACGGGCCATACGCAAAGAGCTGTCTGACGTAAAGCACCAGCTTGTGAGCAAAATCGCCACAGCATCCAAGAAGCGGACAGAACAGGCAAGATTCATCCGCCGTACCATCGATTCGATCGGCGGCAATTTCATCGTGGCGGGAGATTTCAACGACATCCAGGGGAGCTATGCCGTACGCACCATACTCGGAAAGGGAGACATGCGCGACGCATATGCCAAAAACGCCTTCGGTCCCGCCATAACTTATCATGGCAACCGGTTCTATTTCCGCATAGACCACGTGCTATACCGAGGCGACATGGAAGCCCGTAAGATAAAGCGCGGAGACATCCCGTCGAGCGACCATTATCCTCTCACGACGACATTCCTCCTGAACAGTAATAAAGACCGGCACCCGGACTCAGAAACAGCCCGGAGCCAGGACGGAACGACGGACCACCATAAGAATCAACCTTAATCAATAACCATAAATCATCACAAAAGATTTAATTAAAAAAACAACCATCATGAAACCTGTAAAACTGGCAGCGCGTATCGCACTCTCCTTAGGGATCGCCGCCTCAGCAACAGCAATCACCATGACCACGACATCATGCAAAGAACAGCGTGCCAATCCGTTTATGGAGTCTTACGGCACGAAGTATGACATTCCACCTTTCGACAAGATACTCTACACCGACTATCTTCCCGCAGTGGAGAAGGGTATCGCCGACAGGAAAGCCGAGATCGAGGCTATCGCCGAGAATCCCGAAGAGCCGACCTTTGACAACACCATCATGGCAATGGAGAAGTCAGGAGAGCTCCTCAACCGTGTGATGCGAGTGTTCGGCTCTCTTAACGAGGCCGACGGCACTCCCGAGATCCAGGAGCTTTCAGAGACAATCTTCCCGATGGTATCCTCGGCTTCGGACGAGATATCCATGAATCCGAAACTTTTCGCCCGTGTTAAATCGCTTTACGACCGTCGCGACAGCCTCGGGCTGGAGCCCTATCAGGTAAGAGCCATCGAGCTGTCCTATAAGGACTTCGTGCGCAACGGCGCACTTCTGTCGGAAGCCGACAAAACCCAGCTCATGGATATCAACAAGCAGCTGACTGACCTCTACCTGAAATTCAACAAGAATCTTCTTTCCGCCACCAATGAATTTGAGCTTGTCGTTGACAACGAGGCCGACCTTGCCGGAATTCCGGCCGGAATCGTGTCCACAGCAGCAGAAGAGGCCAAAGCCCGCGGCAAGGAGGGCAAGTGGGTGTTCACACTCCATGCGCCTTCACGCCTTCCGGTGCTGAAGTATGCCGACTCGCGCGACATCCGCGAGAAGATGTACAACGGCTATATCAATCTTGCATCGGCAGCTCCCTATGACAACCGCCCCATAATCGGCGAGATAGTCAAGCTCCGCGACCGCAAGGCCGGCATTCTCGGATACAAGGATTTCGCATCGTACATGACCGACAAAGTCATGGCAAAGACACCCGAGGCCGCCAATGAACTTCTCATGAAGATATGGACTCCGGCAGTAAAGCGTGCCAACGAGGAAGTTGCCGAAATGACCGAATATGCCAAGGCCGAGGGCAACGACATCACCATCAAGCCTTGGGACTATTACTATTACGCTGAAAAGGTAAGAGCCAAGAAGTACAATCTTGACGAGAACGAAGTGAGCGCGTATTTCGCACTTGACAACGTCCGAAAGGGTATATTCACGCTTGCAGAGAAACTCTACGGCGTTAAGTTCACCGAGATGCCCGACGCTCCCAAATACAATCCGGAAGTGACCGTATATGATGTGACCGACATCAAGAGCGGCGATCATGTGGCAGTGTTCATGACCGACTATTTCCCGCGCGCCACCAAGCGTCAGGGCGCATGGATGGATGAGATGAAGGGATCGTTCGTCGATCCGGACGGCACAGTGGAGCGTCCTATCATCTACAATGTGGGCAACTTCACCCGTCCGACAGGCGACACCCCCGCTCTCCTCACCCTTGACGAGGTCGAGACAATGTTCCACGAGTTCGGTCACGGGCTTCACGGCATGCTCAGCCGCGCCAAGCTCCGTTCGCAGTCAGGCACCAATGTTGACCGCGACTTTGTTGAGCTCCCCTCACAGATCACCGAGCACTGGGCCATGGAGCCGGAACTGCTTAAGGATTTCGCATTCCATTACAAGACCGGAGAGGTAATACCTAACGAACTTGTAGAAAAGCTTCAGGCCGCATCGACCCACAATCAGGGCTTCACCACTACCGAACTTGCCGGCGCATCGCTTCTTGACCTTGCCTGGGGCGCATACAAGCCTGCCGAAGGTGAGACCATCGATGTGGATGCATTCGAGAAGCAGGTTGCCGAGAAACTCGGAATGCCTTCGGAGATCGCTTACCGTTACCGCTCGCCCTACTTCAAGCATGTGTTCGGCAGCGACGGCTATGCTTCAGGATATTACACCTATCTCTGGGCCGAGGTGCTTGACACCGACGGCTTCGAGCTGTTCTCCGAGAAGGGAATCTTCGATCCTGAGACAGCACGCTCGTTCAAGGAGAATATCCTTGAGATGGGCGGCAGCGAGGATCCGATGGAACTTTATGTGAAGTTCCGCGGACATGAACCTTCGGTAGACGCTCTCCTGCGCAACCGCGGACTCATTTAATCACAAAACACACTCATTAAAATCTGATAAGGCATGGAGGGGGGACCGTACCCCCTCCATGCTAATTTAGAGGGTGTTTCATATCACCATTTTAATAGACGATAAGATATGTCAGTCTCGATAATACGTCATGTCACATGGGTTGGCTTCTGGGTCAATGCCGTGCTGATGGTCATAAAGATAGCCATAGGTCATTACGGTCACAGCGACGCGCTTGTGGCCGACGGTGTGCATTCGCTAAGCGATTTCGCGACTGACCTTATAGTGCTTTCCTTTGTCGGCATAGCCTACAAAGGGGCGGATTCAGAACATCCGTACGGGCATGGCAAATTCGAGACTTTCGCATCTCTGCTTATCGCTGTGATACTCGTTATTGTGGCCGTGGGTCTTGGGTGGTCAGGTGTCCGTGCAATCATTAGTTCTCTTCAGGGGAATCCGCTTCCACGACCTGACATATGGACCATCGTTGTGGCGTTGATAGCGATTTTGTCGAAAGAGTGGCTCTACCGGTACACCATAGCCACCGGAAAACGGATAGACTCGTCGTCACTTATAGCCAACGCATGGCACCACAGGAGCGATGCCATCTCGTCAGTGGCCACACTCATAGGTGTTTCGGCAGGATATTTTCTCGGCGAAGGATGGCGCATAGCCGATCCGGTCGTGTCGATAATCATTGCTTTTTTCATAGCCGGATCTGCAATCGAGATAGGCAGGCCGTCGGTCGACGAACTTTTGGAGCGTTCGCTCCCTAAAGATAAGATACGGGAGATCGAGGAAGCTGTCGCTGCAGTGCCGGGAGTCAAGGATTATCACCGGCTCCGGACACGCCGAAACGGACATTCTTATCTCGCAGAGCTGCACATAAAGGTTGATCCGAATATTACCGTCACGCAGGGGCATGCGATTTCTACATTGGTTGAGACATCGTTACGCAGCCTGCTGGGTGAGGACTCCATAATCACGGTTCATGTGGAGCCTTACAGAAATAGTGGAGCATTACAGGAATAAATGATTCCGTGAATGGGGGACTTACAGCTATAAATGATTCCGTAAATAGGGCATACATTTTCCCGCCATCCCTAACGGGAATAGTTAGCAAGATCACCGACGGAGAGGAATGGCATGGCGTGCGGCGGAGGGGGCACGCCCCCTCCCTACAACCACAACAATTATTGATGTAACTTTCGCGAATTCCCCTGCGAACAATTTTGGTGTGTCTGTTACGAATCCCCCCTCACGAACAATTATTGATGTGACTGTCGCGTTTCCCTCCTGCGAACAATCTCCGCTTACCATTGATGGCATTACTGTCGCGAATTCCCCTGCGAACAATGTGCGTTTGTTATGTATGTAGGGAGGGGGCGTGCCCCCTCCGCGGCGAGCACCACCATTTCCCAAATAATTGTTCGCGAGGGGGACGCGACAGTCATGTCATCAATGGTAAACGGAGATTGTTTGAGGGAGAGGTGCGCAATGGTCATAACTATTAAGGTATGAAGCATGGGGGAAGAGGGTTATTCGCGGCTGAGGAGAAATGGGGTGGCGTGCGGCGGAGGGGAAATGCATGGCGCGTGGCGGAGGGGAAATGGGGTTGCTCGCGGCGGAGGGGAATGGTGAGGCGCGTGGCGGAGGAGAAATGGGTTGCGCGCGCGGCGGAGGGGGCACGCCCCCTCCCTACCCATACATATTATGTGACAGTCATATTAGAGATGTTGAATTTTTTTGCTGTGTATCAATATGTCAATGGGCTCTTGCCGTGCGGTTCAGTTTTGGGCTGCGGAGCACGGCGTACCGCCAGACGTGGTGGGGTGGAGGGTAGTATATTTCTGCCAGGATTGCCGATATCATTTCTGCAAGAGTTATATCAGGCATTGACGGAAGAGCTACGACCATAGGGAGGTGCTGCTGACGCTTCACAGCGGATTTTGACCGGAATGGAATTAGGCGTGTTATGGCTGCCGGTATTGAAGTGTGTCGGTATGTGTTGCATATCGGGGCTGCTGACATCGCCGCTGAGGCGTGGATGATGATGAAACCTCTTGGGTTATGGGTGGGGAGTATGGAGGACATGAGTCGACGCCACCTGCCAGTGCGGTAATGGAAGGGGGATGATGTGCAGTAACGCTCGACATTGAGAAGCAGTGTGCAATAAGGGGAGGTGCCACGGACCGCGTCGACGCTACGGTGGGTGATAAGCCGGATATTAGACGGCAACATCCTTGCCGGCGGGTATCTGTGACGGTCTTTGCCCGGGATGAAGAGTGTGCCTCGGGCATCAGGAAGACCATGGAGACGGTATTCCTGATAGCGGAGAAGTATCCAGGTGGAATCTATGCCGGGTGGGTCGAGAATGAATACGGGGGATGAATCACGGTTGACGCGGGCTTTTTCGAGCGGGGATATGACGGAAATCTCGACAGGTGTGAGAGGTCTGCCGAGATAACGGGAGAAATGGATATGCCATGGGGTCTCAACGGGCATACGCATGCGCTGTGGCTGAAGAATGGTAATTTGTTTCGCCATATCACAGGCAAAGGTAGCATGGAGGAACGGAGCACGAGATGTGATAATGACGTAGCGAATTTGCCAATCTCAAAATATTTGACTATATTTGTATTATAATATTAGTAGTATTATGGCGAAATACACAAATAGTAATAATATATTATCTGTATTAGAGGGCTATACGTTGAATAATGCAGATGATATCGCTCAACAGATTGCGGAGAGCTTCCGAAAGCGGCGAGTGGAGAAGAATATTACCCGACAACGCATTTCCGAACTGTCGGGAGTCCCTTTGTCTACAGTGGCGCGCTTCGAGCAGAAAGGACGTATCGCATTCGAATCGCTTGTCAGGCTGGCGATGGCTCTTGGGTATGCACAGGATGTCCGCGCTCTGTTTGGCTCATCCAAATTTGACACTATGGAGGAGCTTGATATGATTCGCCGTAAAAGCGGTGACAAAAGAGCATACACAAAAAATCAGAAGAGATGAGAAAGGCCGAGAAGCTTAAAGTCAAGTTTCACGAGCAGATGGTCGGCACATTGTCGCTTACGCCGGATAACCGTCTGAATGTCTTTGAATACGACAAATCATGGCTCGCCAACGGTTTTAGCATATCACCGCTTGAACTGCCGCTAAAGCCCGGCGTATTTATTGCCAAGCCTCAGCCGTTTTATGGCAATTTCGGTGTTTTCGAAGACAGTCTGCCTGACGGCTACGGCCGTTATCTTCTTCACAAAGCATTGTTGCGCAAAGGTATAAAGGATTCTGACCTGTCATCATTAGACCGGCTCGCTATTGTGGGCGATAACGGTATGGGCGCACTCACCTATTCTCCGGCGATCAACCTTGAGCATGAAGAAACCATAACCGATTTCGACAGACTTCAGGAGATAGCTCTTGAGGTACTGAAAGAACAGCAGGATAATGATGCCGGGCTGCTGCTCTACAATAGCGGCAACAGCGGCGGGGCACGCCCCAAAGCAATATTTTCAGATTCCGAAGGACACTGGATCGTCAAGTTCAGACATACTTACGACCGGGCCGACATGGGAATTCAAGAATACAGGTACAATGAAATCGCACGGAAATGCGGAATCATTGTGCCCGATTTCCGCCTTGTCAACGGACGTTACTTCGCATCCCGGCGGTTTGACATTGACACAGACGGGAAACGGCTTCACACCGCAACAGCCGGCGGCTTGTTGTGCATATCGCTTAGAGAACCATTCATGGATTACTCAAATCTCCTCGCACTCACGGGCTATGTTACACAAAGCCGTGAAGATGTGGAGCAGATGTATCGCCGCATGCTGTTCAATTATCTTACCGACAACAAGGATGATCATTGCAAGAATTTCAGTTTCTATGTAGTCAGGGATTCTTACACAGGGACCTGGCATTGGCGGCTTGCTCCGGCATACGATCTCACGCTTTGCACCGAAGGTTATAACGGAGAACACGCAACATCTGTCAATGGCACAGGCCAACCCGGATTATCCGATTTTATCGCTGTCGGAACAAAAATTAAATTGCCCGAAACAAGATGCCGCGAGATAATTGAAGAGGTCAGTTCCGGTTGCATTGAATTAATCAGCTACGACATTATGCGATAATGGGTTTAAGAATGGTATGACTCTCGGCAGAGGGAAATGGAGTTGACGCGAGGTGGAAGGGAAATGGAATTGACGCGGGGAGAGGGGGGAATGGTGGTGCTCGCGGCGGAGGGGGCGTGCCCCCTCCCTACATTCGCGACCGTTATAGCCAAATCTATTTCAACAATTTACGGCCGTCACATCCGCTCTCCAAAACACTCATCTGATGAATGGCTATCCGGTTAAGCTTAACAAGTCTCTCGCTTTGCGTCATTCCCTGTTCGATAAAAACCGCATTGAGGTTCTCCATATTCGACAGGCATATAAGTTCGTTGATTGTGGCGTAATCCCGTATGTTGCCTTTAAGGTCGGGGTGAGCCTCGCGCCATTGCTTTGCCGTTGCACCGAACATCGCCACATTCAGCACGTCGGCTTCGTTGGCGTAAATGATGCTTGCCTGTGCAGGAGTAACCTCCGCAGGGATAAGGTTATGCTTTATGGCGTCAGTGTGTATACGGGGTAGTTGATTTTCGACAGTTCACGCTTTGCCGACCAACCCAACAACCGCTGTTCCTCCGTTTTGAGCCGCTGAAATTCCTTGACGATGTAGAGCTCAAACTCAACAGAAATCCAGCTTGCGAACTTCAACGCAATATCTTTATGCGCATATGTTCCGCCATAACGGCCTGATTTAGCGATTATACCAACAGCATTTGTCGCTTCCGTCCATTTCTTTGGCGATAGCGTAAATGCATTCAGTCCGGCCTGTCGTCTAAACCCCTCGAATTCGGTGGGTTTAAAATTCGGATTGTAAAGCCGTTCCCAAATACCTAAATACTCTATTGTGTTGCGATTACGCAACCAATTTGCAATCACGGCGTTAGGCTCATCGCTTTTATGTCGTGCCAAATCGGTCAACGAAATATAATCATCCCCATTGACGGCGATAATTTGTATATTTGTATTTTGAACTGTAATCTTTGCCATAGATTTATCGTCGGTTTAATGCCGTATGCGAAATTACGAATTTTAGCTGACAAACAGAATATTCCGTTGAAATTTCGAATCTTATTTTGATTGAATTGATTTTCAGCGACAAAATAATTAAAAATCAATTCCCACATGAATAATTTTAGCAATCTAGGTCATTAAGAATCCAATTACTACATGAAATGTTTAACTAAATAAACGCTTCGTGACAACACACAACTTTTCAAAATGGTTATAAATAGTGTAACCGACATTAGTCCAAACGATAACGTTTGTAGATAGCGTTGTCCATTCTTGTCTGTCACGCAGTGGGATGCGGTTTCAACATTGGTTGAGACGTTGTACCGGGGAGGATTCCATAAATGGTATGTGCATTTTTCCGTCATCCATAACGGGGATAGTTAGCAATGGTCGCTGGCGGAGGGAAATGGTGATGCGCGTGGCGGAGTGGGCACGCCCCCTCCCTACGATCGCGACAGTTTTGCCAGTAATTGTTCGCAGGGGGATGCGCGACAGTAATGTGTGAACGGAGATTGTTCGCGGGGGAATTCGCGAAAGTTACATCAATAATTATTGCGATTGTAGGGAGGGGGCGTGCCCCCTCCGCCACGCGCGACAGTCATAAAACGGGGGATTGTAACAGATATACATGCAGGCTGAAGGTGACGGCTGACGGACTTAATCAAGTGTTGAGGGATGCTTATGGGGATGAAAATTTGGCAGGGTGGGAGATTTGTTGTAATTTTGTGTCATTGAACCGATTTAAACCAATCACAGACATAGCCAGCTACTTATGGTCGTATTTTTTAAGAAAGGCGCTAATCTAATCTACGCCGTAGAGACGAATCACAAGTTCTCCGCCGAGGAGGCAGCCAAACTTACTTGGCTTTTTGACGGGGCTACCCCACTCAGCTCCACCTCGGTCAAGGGCCGTTTCATAGGCCCCCGCAAGGAGATGATCACTCCCTGGAGCACCAACGCAGTGGAAATCACCCAGAACATGGGTCTGGAGGGGATCACCCGCATAGAAGAGTTCCACCGTACCACTGACGAAGAGCCAGCCTTCGACAAAATGCTCTCCCGCCTTTATGACGGGCTTAACTCCAAGGTGTTCAGCACTTCGACAACCGCTGCACCCATAGAGCATATAGACGACATAACCGAATATAACAAGCGCGAGGGACTCGCCCTGTCAAAAGAGGAAGAGGCTTATCTGCGCCAGCTCGCCGAGAAGCTCGGACGTCCGCTCACGGACAGCGAAGTGTTTGGCTTCTCGCAGGTGAACAGCGAGCATTGCCGCCACAAGATATTCGGAGGCTCATTTGTGATTGACGGCGAGGAGAAGCCAATGTCGCTCTTCCAGCTCATCAAAAAGACATCAAAGGAGAATCCCAACCGCCTGGTGTCGGCCTACAAGGACAATGTGGCCTTCGTAGAGGGACCCACCGTAGCTCAGTTCTACCCTACCCATCCGGAACGTCCCGACTATTTCGAAGTTCGTGACCTCCCTACAGTGCTCTCGCTCAAGGCAGAGACCCACAACTTCCCGACCACCGTGGAACCGTTCAACGGAGCAGCCACCGGCAGCGGCGGCGAGATCCGTGACCGTCTCGGAGGAGGCCGCGCCTCCTTACCCCTTGCAGGCACGGCAGTGTACATGACATCTTACCCGCGCTTAGGGGGCCATCCCTGGGAGCTTATGATGAATCCCCGCGCCTGGCTCTACCAGACCCCGGCAGAGATCCTCATCAAAGCTTCGAACGGAGCATCGGACTTCGGCAACAAATACGGCCAGCCACTGATATGCGGGTCGCTCCTGACATTCGAACATGACGAGAACGGAAAGATGTATGCCTACGACAAGGTGATAATGCTCGCCGGAGGTGTAGGGTATGCAGCAGCCAAGGATGCCATAAAGGGCACCCCCGAGGCCGGAGAGGCCGTAGTGGTTATGGGCGGCGACAATTACCGTATCGGCATGGGCGGCGGAGCTGTGTCGTCGGTAGAGACAGGACAGTATGCATCGGGCATAGAACTGAATGCCGTGCAGCGTGCCAACCCCGAGATGCAGAAGCGAGTGTCGAACGTGATACGCGCCCTCGCCGAGAATGACAACAACCCGATAGTATCGATCCACGACCATGGCGCAGGCGGCCACCTCAACGCTCTCTCGGAGCTTGTAGAGGAGACCGGCGGCAAGATAGAGATCAATGCACTCCCGATAGGCGACAAGACCCTCTCGTCGAAAGAGATAATAGGCAACGAGAGCCAGGAGCGCATGGGCATGGTGCTGAAGAAAGAGGACATAGAATATGTAAGGACCATAGCGGAGCGCGAACGCGCCCCGATGTATGTGGTGGGCGAGACCACAGGCGACCACCGCTTCGTGTTCGAACAGAAGGACGGCGTCAAGCCCATAGACCTTGCAATGAGCGACATGTTCGGCTCGTCGCCCAAAACGACTCTCACCGACAGCACCGTAGAGACCACCTACAAGGATGTTCCGTACAATGAAAAGGATATCGAGAAATATGTGGCCGACACACTGTCGCTGGAGGGTGTGGCATCGAAGGACTGGCTCACCAACAAGGTGGACCGTTCCGTGACCGGCAAGATAGCCCGCCAGCAGTGTCAGGGAGAGATACAGCTCCCTCTCAGCGACTGTGGCGTGGTGGCACTCGACTACACAGGCACCAAGGGTATAGCGACCTCTATAGGACATGCCCCCCAGGTAGCCCTCATAGACTCGGCAAAGGGCTCTGTGATGGCTGTGGCCGAAGCTCTCACAAATATCGTCGGCACCCCTCTCGCCGACGGCATCAAGACAGTGTCGCTCAGCGCGAACTGGATGTGGCCGTGCAAGAATGCGGGAGAGGATGCGGCACTTTACCGCGCGGTCGAGGCATGCAGCGATTTCGCATGTGCTCTCGGCATCAATATCCCCACAGGCAAGGACTCCCTGTCGATGACACAGAAGTATGGCGACGACAAGGTGTATGCCCCCGGCACCGTGATAATCTCAGCCGCCGGCGAGGTGAGCGATGTACGCAAGACCCTCTCACCGGTGCTCCGCGCCAAGGACTCTACCTTATACTATATAGACTTCTCAGGTGACAGCCTCAAGCTTGGCGGCTCGGCCCTGGCCCAGACACTCGGCGCGCTCGGCGCGGAGGCTCCCACAGTCACCGACGCGAAGGGATTTGTGAACACATTCGACACCGTGCAGAAACTCGTGGCCAAGAAGATGCTTCTTGCCGCCCACGACGTATCGGCCGGAGGACTTGTGACCACACTTCTCGAAATGACATTCGCAAACACAAACGGCGGCATAGAGCTGAACGCCGATGCCTTCGGAGAGGATGACCTGGTGAAGATACTCTTCAGCGAGAATCCCGCTCTCGTGGCACAGGTGGATGCATCGAAGGTTGCCAAGGTGGACGAAGCACTCAGCAAAGCCGGAGTGAAGTTCCACCACATAGGCGCGCCCTGCGAGGAACGGACACTCATCATAAATCACCGCGGCAGCCAGAGACTGCTCGGGATAGACCATCTGCGCGACGTGTGGATGCACACAAGCTATCTCATGGACTCGATGCAGAGCGGAGAGAAGTGTGCACGCGAACGTTTCGAGAACTACAAGAAGCAGCCTATACGTTACCGCATGCCATCAGGATTTGACGGCAAACTCGCATCGCGCGGGATAGCCCTGCGCCGCGAGGGTCACGGCGACGGACGCGTGAAGGCAGCGATAATCCGCGAAAAGGGTGTGAACGGAGACCGCGAGATGGCCTACTCGCTCTACCTTGCGGGATTCGACGTGAAGGACGTGCACATGACCGACCTCATGAGCGGACGCGAGACGCTTGAGGATGTGAACATGATAGTGTTCTGCGGCGGATTCTCCAACTCCGACGTGCTCGGATCAGCTAAGGGATGGGCATCGGGCTTCCTCTACAACGAGAATGCCAAGCGTGCGCTCGAGAACTTCTACAAGCGCGAGGACACACTGTCGCTCGGCATATGCAACGGCTGCCAGCTGATGATAGAACTCAACATCATCAATCCGGAGCATCCGAAGAAGACACGCATGCTGCACAACGACTCCCACAAGTTCGAGTCGCAGTTCTTAGGCCTTACAATCCCCCAGAACAACTCAGTGATGCTTGGATCGCTCTCCGGGAGCAAGCTCGGCATATGGGTGGCCCACGGAGAGGGCAAATTCCATCTGCCTATGCCGATCGACAACTATAATGTCGTGGCCAAGTATGCCTACAACGGTTATCCCGGCAACCCCAACGGGTCGCGCTGCTCTGTAGCGGGACTATGCTCGGCCGACGGACGCCATCTTGCCATGATGCCCCACCTTGAGAGAGCTATCTTCCCGTGGCAGTGCGGATTCTATCCCACGACACGCGCCAATGACGAGGTGACACCATGGATCGATGCCTTCATCAATGCCAGAAAGTGGGTTGAAGAGCACGTTTCACATTAATTTACATAAAAATCGCTCCGTTTTTCCTGAAAATAAGTAAATTTGTCGGAAAAACGGAGCGATTCACATCCATAAGCAATAAAAACCTTAAATAATAACAAAAATGAGTCTCAACATCATCGTGCTCGCCAAGCAGGTGCCCGACACCCGCAATGTGGGCAAAGATGCAATGAAAGAGGATGGCACCATCAACAGGGCCGCACTGCCCGCCATCTTCAATCCGGAAGACCTCAATGCCCTTGAGCAGGCACTCCGGCTCAAGGATGCCAATCCCGGATCGACAATCACATTGCTGACAATGGGCCTGCCGCGCGCAGCCGAAATAATCAGAGAAGCGATCTACCGCGGCGCAGACAGCGGCGTGGTGCTCACTGACCGCGCCCTGGGCGGAGCGGATACCCTTGCCACATCGTACTCACTCGCACAGGCAGTGAAGAAAATAGGGAACTATGACATCATACTCGGCGGCCGTCAGGCAATAGACGGAGACACAGCCCAGGTGGGACCTCAGATAGCAGAGAAGCTTGGCCTGCCACAGGTCACTTATGCAGAAGAGATCCTTGACCTGAAGGACGGGTATGTGACCGTGAAACGCAGACTTGAGAACGGCGTGGAGACCGTGAAGTCACCGCTACCCTGCGTAGTGACCGTGAACGGCACAGCCGCCGAATGCCGCCCCCGCAACGCCATGCGCGTGCAGAAGTACAAGTATGCCGCATCGCCGAGCGAGGCAGCAACACTGAGCGAGGAGAGGAAAGCACTTCTCGAGAAGCGTCCTTACCTGAACCTTCAGGAATGGAGCGCAGCCTATGTGGAGGCCGATCCGATGCAGATAGGTCTGCCGGGCTCGCCCACGAAGGTGAAGAACGTGGAGAATGTGGTGTTCGCCACCAAGGAGTGCCGTGTGCTCGATGACAGCGATGCAGCCATAGAGGATCTGATCAAAGAACTAATCACAAACCATACAATAGGATAAGCCCAATGGACCAGAACAATCTTATAGTATATCTCGAAATCGAGGACGGCAAGGTGGCCGACGTGAGCCTCGAACTTCTGACCAAAGGGCGAGTGCTCGCCGAGAAACTCGGAGTAAAGCTCGAAGCCGTTGCCGTGGGCGACAACCTCGACACAGTGGGAGAGCAGGTGTTCCCCTATGGCGTAGACCGCCTGTACCGTGTACAGGACAAGCGTCTGTCTCCCTACACCTCTAACCCGCACGCCGCGGTGCTCATCAATCTGTTCAAGGAGATCAAGCCACAGATATGCCTCATGGGAGCAACCTGTGTTGGCCGCGACCTGGGTCCGCGCGTGAGCTCATGCCTTCACAGCGGCCTGACCGCAGACTGCACGGCACTTGAGATAGGTGACCATACGGACGCACGCACCAAGCAGGAGTACAAGGACCTGCTTCTTCAGATACGTCCGGCATTCGGCGGCAATATCGTAGCTACTATCGTCAATCCCGAGTGCCGCCCGCAGATGGCAACCGTGCGCGAGGGTGTGATGAAGAAAGAGGTGTTTGATCCGGCCCACAAGGGTGAGGTGATCGACCTTGAGGCAAGCAAGTATGTGAGCGACGCTGACTTTGTGGTAGAGATCATAGACCGCCACATAGAGAAGTCGAAGATCAACATCAAGAACTCCCCCATCATTGTGGCCGGCGGTTACGGCGTGGGCTCAAAGGAGAATTTCAAGCTGCTGCATGACCTTGCCGACACACTCGGAGCAGAGGTGGGTGCATCGCGTGCGGCTGTCGACGCCGGATTCACCGAACATGCACGCCAGATAGGACAGACCGGTGTGACCGTGCGTCCGAAGCTCTACATAGCCTGCGGCATATCAGGTCAGATACAGCATATAGCCGGAATGCAGGAGAGCTCCATCATAATATCAATCAACAACGACCCCAACGCTCCCATAAACACGATAGCCGACTATGTGATAACCGGCAATCTTGAGGAAGTGGTGCCGAAACTGATCAAATACTACAAGAAAAACTCGAAGTAACATGGCAAATTTCTATACAGACAATCCGGATCTCAAGCACCATCTGACCCATCCGCTGATGGAGAAGATTGTGGCTCTGAAAGAACGCAACTATACAGATGCCGAGAAGTATGACTATGCTCCTCTGGACTATGCAGATGCCCAGGACAGCTATGACAAGGTGCTTGAAATAGTCGGCGAGATATGCGGCGACATCATAGCACCCAATGCCGAGGATGTGGACCATCAGGGCCCGTCGGTGGCTGACGGCCGCGTGACCTATGCCGACGCGACACAGGTGAACCTTGACGCATGCCGCAAGGCGGGGCTCATGGGTATGGCCATGCCGCGCAGATACGGCGGACTGAACTTCCCTATCACTCCTTACATCATGGCTGCGGATATCGTGAGCCGTGCCGACACCGGTTTCGAGAACCTGTGGGGCCTTCAGGACTGTGCGGAGACAATCTATGAGTTTGCCGACGAGGACCAGAAGAAACGTTTCATCACACGTGTGTGCCAGGGTGAGACCATGTCAATGGACCTTACCGAACCTGACGCAGGATCGGACCTCCAGAGCGTGATGCTCAAGGCCACCGAACAGCCCGACGGGACCTGGAGGCTGAACGGTGTGAAGCGTTTCATCACCAACGGTGACAGCGACATTCACCTTGTGCTCGCCCGCTCGGAAGCAGGGACCAAGGATGGCCGCGGACTGTCGATGTTTATCTACGACAAGCGCGACGGAGGCGTGAATGTGCGCCGCATCGAGAACAAGATGGGTATCAAGGGGTCTCCGACCTGCGAGCTTACATATAAGAATGCCAAGGCTGAACTGTGCGGCTCCCGCCGTCTGGGGCTCATCAAGTATGTGATGGCTCTTATGAACGGTGCGCGCCTGGGTATCGCGGCTCAGAGCGTTGGTGTGAGCGAGCTTGCTTACCGCGAGGCTCTGGCTTATGCACGTGACCGCAAGCAGTTCGGGAAGGCTATCATCGAGTTCCCGGCTGTGTATGAGATGCTTTCGGTGATGAAGGCCAAGCTGGATGCGTCACGTTCGCTGCTGTATGAGTGCGCCCGATTTGTGGATATGTACAAGGTGTATGACGATATCGCCAAGGAGCGTTCGCTCACTCCCGAGGAGCGCAAGGAGTCGAAGATGTATTCCCGTCAGGCTGACGCTCTGACTCCGCTCGCCAAGGGTATGGGTAGCGAGTACTGCAACCAAAATGCATATGACTGCATACAGATACACGGCGGCTCGGGCTTCATGAAGGATTATGCCTGCGAACGTCTGTACCGCGATGCGCGTATCACTTCGATCTACGAGGGCACGACTCAGCTTCAGGTGGTGGCTGCGATACGCCACGTGACTACCGGCACTTACCTCGGATTGATCAATTCGTATCTCGAGAATGATGTGAAGCCTGAACTTCAGGGCATCAAGGACCGCATCCGCGTCATGGCTGACATGTATGCCAAGGCTGTGGAGACTGTAGGGAAAGTCGAGGATCAGGCTTACGGCGACTTTATGGCCCGCCGTCTTGTGGAGATGGCCGGTGTCACTGTGATGAGCTGTCTGCTGATGCTTGACGCTCAGAGGAATGATTCGTTCCGCCGCTCGGCTGAGGTGTATCTCAATCTTGCTCAGGCTGAGGTGACGAAGCATGCTGAGTTTATCAATACTTTTGATCCTGAGAAGGTTGCTGAGTATAAGGTGATGTAAAATTACATTATAATACCAATAGGACAGCGGATATTTCCATTTTTAGAAATATCCGCTGTCGTTTTTAATAATGTTGTTGTTTGCCGGCGGCGGGGGAGAGTGTTTTTTGCAACGGAGGGAAGAGTGTTTTTTTGCGACGGAGGGAAGAGTGTTTTTTTGCGACGGCGGTGGGGGCACGCCCCCACCCTACGGTTGCATTTTTTTGTTGTTGGGGACGGAGGGGAGGTTGCCGTCGGCGGGGGGAGGGTGTTTGCAATAGAGGTGGGGGGCACGCCCCCACCCTACGATTGCGGGATTTAGATGTTGTCGAGGACGGAGGTGATGAGTGCGGCGTTGTGTCCGACAAATGCGATCTTGCCCTGTGGGTCGATCAGCACCATGTGGGGGATGCCTTTGACGCTGTAAGGTTCAACTACAGCCTGGAACATATCGCCGGGAGCGTAACGCTGGTTCCATTCCATCTTTTCCTGTTCCATTGCCTGACGCCATGCCTTTTCGTCCTGGTCGATGCTTATGGCGTATATGTCTACCTTGTCGCTATGCTTCTTGTAAATCTCGCGTACCATCGGAATGGATGCGCGGCACGGCACACACCATGATGCCCAGAAGTCGATGAGGACATATTTGCCTTTGCCTATGTATTCGGACATGTTGTGGCGGTTGCCTTCGGTGTCAAGAAGCGCGAAGTCGGTGTAGGGTTTGCCTTTGACGTATTTGCGGGCATATTCCATGGCTTTGCGGACAGCATCAAGACGGGCGGGGGAGTTGTTGTCCTTGACTTTGTTCCATATCTCCTGAATCTCCGCTTCGGTGTGTGCGAAGGGGGTGTACAGGTCATTAGTCCACATGCCTATGCAGAAGTGATATGCGGCATGTTCATTCTTGAATCTGTATACTGCGTCAGCATGCGCACCGAAGGCTTTGTTGTAGGCCTCTTCAAGGCGTTTCTGTCCTTCGGGTGATGTGTCGCGCTTCTCGTCCATGAACATGTTGTAGAAAGCGTCATAGGAGGCTTTCTCGTAAGGGCGAATGAGTTCAAGATACTGCATGTATTCCTTTTGCGCGTCACCGGCCTTTATGGATATGCAGTCGTAGTTACCGCCGAACAGATTTCCGGTATCCGTATATACAGGCAGGCTGTCAAGATGAGTTGCAGAAATCTGTATGGGAAGGTTCTCTGCCATGAACTGGAGTGCCTTTATGTTGGTCAGTTTTTCAGGATTGGTAAAGCGGATTTCGAAGAGCGAGGGCATTTCGACTGATCCTTTTATCTCGAACGAACCGTCGGCGGCAGTGGCCTCTGCACGGCTCTGTGTCTCAGTGTTGATCAGTTCGATCTTGGTTCCGGCCTTCAGTCCGGGAATTTTGCCTGTGATGGAGAAGCCCGGGGCTGTCTGTGCCACCACAGCTGCGGATGAGAGGAGGGATAGGAGTGTAATGAAGTGTTTCATACGTAAGATTCTGTTATTTAAGATTGTTTTCAAGGTAAACGTCTATATCGATAGGACGATTGGTGGAGCAGACGAGACGGCCTGCGGGATCGATGAGGATGAGGCGCGGAATGGTGCTTATAGCATATGCGCGTGAGGGCTCTTTGATCTGTTCGGGGTTGAGACGGAGCTGGGTCCACTCCATTTTTTCTTCAGACATAGCCTTGTCCCAGTCAGCCTTATCCTCGTCACAGGAGATGCTGTAGACGTTGAGCTTGCCGGCGTACTGTTCATGGAGCTTGCGCACATGCGGAATGGCGGCACGACACGGAGAGCACCATGATGCCCAGAAGTCGATGAATGTGTATTTACCAGGGGTAACATAGCTCGACATTGGACGTGCCACGCCATCGGTGTTGTCGACGTTGAAATCAAAGAATTTCTGTCCGAGACAATGCTTCATGGCCCGCTCCCCAGCCTTGCACACAAAGTTCACGCGGGCGGTGTCGGGACAAGCCTTAACGCTCTCGACCATGGCTTTGATCTCATCGCTTGTGTAAGCGAAAATTTTTGAGAGCTCCTTTACCGTAAGATATGCCGAGAAGTGATAGGCGGGATGAGAAGCTATGAAGTCACGCATGGCTGCTGCGAGACCAGCCTCTGCTTCGAATTTCTTCTTATCGTATATAGCCATAGTGTCGGGATGATTCTGTGTCTCCATCCACTTTCCGGCATGCTTGAGTCCGATAACCTTGACATTCTCCTCGGCAGCTGCATATTTCGCCAGATACTCGGCAAACTGGTCATGGGATCTGCTTCCCGATACTTTCATGAATTTCTCGTTGACAACAAACGGATTGATTTTGGCAATGCTGTCAAGAGACAATGTGTAGGACACATCAATGTCGGAATTCTCCACCATTATGCGCGAGGAAAGGAGCCGGTAGAAGCCGGAGTTCTTGTTGCGGACCTGAAAGAAGGCCATCTCACACATGGAAGGCATGTCCACCGAACCGGAGAGGGTGAAATTTCCGTCGGTCGTGATTGCTTCGGCAATCATTTTAGGCTCAGCCCCCTCCACATTCACGAGATTAACCTTAGTGCTGTCAGCAATCCCGGGGAGGAAGCCCTTGATGGTGAAACTGTCGGCCGCAGCGGCGTTAGACACGCATCCAGCAGCAATCGCACTTACGAAAAACAAACTTGCTAATCGAGTGTACATAATAAGTAACTCTTACAAATTAGTTATAATTAAAATAATTTCAAGTAACCCTTCGGGCTAACACATCCTTATTCGTCTTTTCGGTGATTTTCGCGCTGTAGCTCAGTCGTGTAGCTCGCTACACTCCTTCGCTCCATCTCGAAAATCTCTCGAAAATACTTCATAATTATGTGTCAGCTAATTTATGCGAGTTACTTATCACATAGAGTATTGGTTATTTTTTTCTATTGCATGAATCATCGCTGAGCATCGCGGCACCAGCGGACCGAGAGAAGGTTTGTGCGGTCGGTGGCGTCGCGCCCTACCCCATCGTTGCCAAATACAATCTTACGGAAATAAGCTGTCTTTTTGAGGCCGGCGTCAGGGGCAGGTGTCGAAGTCCAGTAATAGCCGAACTCTTTTTCATGATTTATTTTCTTGTCGATCCATCCTTGATTCCTGACACCGATCATGGCACCGCCGAGGAGCAATGCAAGCTGCGAACCGGAATCCTCAGCCATCAAGGCGAGACCGGCACTTCCGCGCATACCGAGAGCGTCCACATCGTCGCTTCCGAGGGCGCGCTCAAGGTTTTTCCAGTCTTCATCGGACGGAAGACGCCATCCGTCAGGCACAGAAGCAAGAGCGTCGTCGTAGGTGAGAAGATTCCCATAACGAGGCATATACTCGGTCTCAGCATATTCCAACTGGCCGCTAAAGGCAAGTGCGTTGCCCCAGCCCTGATCGTTATCGAACTCATGTTCAAGCATAGACGCACCGTTGCGGGCATTGGATGTGGTCCATTCAAGATTGCCGATGCGCACCCAACCATATTCGTTGCCAAGATCGTCGGTCATAGTGCCGGAAGCGGACGGAGTGACCACCGCATCATCATCGTCACTACATGATGCGAACAGGCAAGGGATGACTGCAAGGGCCATATATAATATCTTTTTCATAATAATCTATATTAAAAAAACACAAAAGTTAAGTAACGTGGATGGATTTCTTTGTCTGTCAAAACACATAGCCGGCCGACAGGAAAGCGTCTCTTACAGCACGATACTTGGTCATAACCTTCGGGTACTCCCCATACATTTCCTCTACCTCATCGGGGGTGTAGTCGAATGCAAGGTTGAAAAAGTCTTTGAAATCATCATTTCCATACATATGGAACATGTCGTAGGCCGGATAGTACAGATTGAAGAATCCTATGTAGCCCAAATTATAAATAATAGACATGTTGATTCCGTCCCATTCCGGCGCGACACTCGATATGTACTTTCCGAGATAGACGGACGACAGTGCACGAAATTCCTCAAATTCGGGAGCCGACTGGTATAGATTGCTGATCTTGACGTTAAGGATGTCCTTGCACACTTCCTTGAAATACTCCTCAATCTGCTGATCAGTGACAGCCTCGTCCATTATCTCTCCTACAGAGACAGCACGGCAGCTAACATTATTGACAGTCTTGACTTCCGCGGGCCCGTAATAGTCAGTTGAAGTCAAAGTCTTTACCGCCATGATCGAGAACGGACGCAATTTCTCGCCAAAATGAGGCATCAGATAGCGTGAGATCAGTTCAGCGGCGCGTGACTTGTCACTGTCGTTATCAAACAGCTCCCAACTGTATTCGACATTCTCGTTGTAGGATGTGACATTGTAACGGAAATCGATCTTCTCCTCTTTCCAAACATCATCGCCGAAAGCATCCTTTCCGAGATATTCCCGACGCAGCACATCCGAGAACAGGAGGTTAACCTTGTTGTCATTGTAGAATTTACGACGCACCTCAGCTTCCGGGCCAGTGGCATCATCAGGAACCTTATAGAAGTTCTCTTCCTGCCGAGTAGGCTCAAGGATCTCGTCGCTGTCAGAACATCCGGCAAAAGATGAGCCGATCAGCGCGCAGAAAGCATATATAAATATTTTTTTCATTGTAAATCACTCTTATAAATTAGTTATAATAGTTCCAAGTAACCCTTCGAGCTGACACATACATATTATTCTTATCGGTGGTTTTTGCGCTGTCACTCGACAATACTTCAAAATTATGTATCAGATAATTTATGCGAGTTACTTAATAAAATTTTGACATAAAATAGTCAACCATATCACCATTCCCAACCGGGGAAGCCGCCACCCTGACCGCCACCGCCGGTGTCGTCAGGACGGTCAACACGCACTACATCACGCTGTGGGCGTGTGTTATTGCCGATAGATGGCTGGAATTCCCTTACAGGGCGAGGTATAGGAAGGGTGTATCCCTCGTCGAATTCTTCAAGACGGAACACTTCGGCATAACTGAACTCTTTAATGCCCCACGAACCAGTAGCAGCATAGTAGCCATGGGCATGCTCTATGGTCTTTGACCAACGATAGGGCTTACACACGGTGTAACGCCTCAGATCGAACCAGCGGTGGCCTTCAAGAATGAACTCACGTGCGCGCTCCTCACGTATGAGATCGATAAGATCATTGCCGGACTGAGAGACAGAGACGGCCTCCTCATAGCGGGTATTCATAAATGACTCGAGCGTTGTGCGAGCAAGATTCTCATTGTTGTCAAAAGCAGAAGCTTCGGCAAGTATCAGATAGGCTTCGGGGGTACGGAGGAGGAATGTGCTTGAGACATCGGAAATAGTGCTTCGCTTGCTGAACTGGCCATTGCGCTTGATGAATACCGGCGAGACGCCCAAGACTTCAGACTTACCAATATAAAGCTGAGAACGCAGGTCGCCGGCGGAAAATTTACTATTCATCTCGTCAGACACACAGAAGTGAGGAGAAAGCTTATTGCCAAAGTCGTCCACATTGTCGGAGAAAATGTCAGCGATCCTGTATCCGCCCATCGAGAACAGAGTCTCGGGGGATGAGAGATACACACAGTCATCACCGACCGCCTTGGTGTGAAGGTCAAGAAGGCGTCGATTCTGATCAAGAGTCAGCGAGGCGTAGCGCGCGGCATTCTTCCAGTCCTGCATGTAGAGATACACACGGCTCTTGAGCAAAAGGGCTGCGGAGTATGTGGCTCTGTGGAGAGACTTTACCGGCGTGCCATTAAGCAGCGACTCGGCCTGTGAAAGGTCATCGATGATCCTCGAATAGGTGGTAGAAAGGCTCTCACGTACATATTCCTGATCCTGAACGAACTCGGTGGTCTTGACCGGCACGCCGGGAGTAGATGCAGCAGTGGCCGGGTCGTAAGGCTTCGCATACATGTTGGCAAGCAGGAAATAATAGGCAGCACGGAGGAAATATGCCTCACCCTTCACACGCTGCTTCTGCACAGCGTCATCCTTGTCGTTCTCAGGTTGCTCGTCGATGAGGTAAATCACCATATTGCAGACATTAATCTTACCGTACAGGTTATTCCAGTAATTGTCGTCGCCGCCTACGTATTTCTTGAGAGGATTGTAGCCCATCTCAGGCTGCCATGTATAGTAGGAATACATGGTCGACTGATAATTATGATTGTCATATTCATTGACAAATGTCTGCTTTATCTCGTCCGACATAAAATGGAGACACTCGATATCATCGCCGTTTCTGCCTGTAGCCGCCATAGCGGAGGGCTGGAGGTATGCGGAACCTATGAGCACCTCGTCCAGATCCTGCCAGCTCTCCACCTTGGACAGATCCTGTGAATATTCCTGAAGGAAATCCGAGCAGGATGACATGCCGCCAGCGACCAATGTCCCCACGGCAAGATTCATGATATATTTATATATAGTTTTCATTTTTGCAGTCAGAATGTAATGATTAGAATGCGATATTTAAGCCGAATGAGAAACTCGGACGGTCGGAAAGCTGTATGGTAGTGAATCCGCCTTGTGTTGGAGTCTGCCCCTTAAGCTCTTTGGCACACCATGTGTGAAGGTTGTTTCCGGAGGCATGCACCTCAAGGCGAGAAAGGCCCCAGGAGGATATCAGGCGTTCGGGCAGCTCATATGACACATTCACGCTCGCAAGCTTAAGATAGTCGGCACTTACCACACGGAGGTCGCTATAGTCGTACATGTCCCAATAGCTGTTGGCAATGACATTGATATAATCAGAACCGGAACCTGTCGTAGACCAGTGGTTGAGATACTTGAAATAGCTCGGATGTCCATTCGCAATGATAGCGGGGATGTCGGTGTGAAGCTCGTCGCCCGGTTTCTGCCAACGGTCAAGATAGTCGCGGCTGAGGTTGAGCTCGGGACGTATCTCGCTGGCACTTGCTATCGATGCCCCGGAAGCAGATTTTGCCGCAGAACTGTACATTCCGAACAGACGGGTCTTAGCACCAAGGCTATAATTGAATGAGGCAGTGACATAAAGACGCTTCCAGCGCAGACGTGTGCTGAAGCTGCCCGACATGTATGGCTCGCGTGAGCCGGTAGCGGCAAGCACGCGCGTGTATGTGTCATACTTGCTGAGACCTATAAGCTCATCGACATGGTCATACCAGTCATCAAACAAAGGACCGCCGTCGACAGGACTAAGGCCAAGGTAGCGGTAAGAGTAGAATGTCCCAACAGGCTGCCCTTTCACGACAGCATTTCCATTGAGAAAGTCCTGGAGATTGTAGGACTCGCCTGCCGGCAGAGACTCTATGGAGTTGAGGACCCTCGAGAAGGAGCCTGACACACTCAACTGCCAGTCACGAGTCTGAATGGGACGGCCTGTTATGCTGATGCTGTAGCCATCGTTGGAAATGTTGCCACCATTTACGATATATGAGCTGTAACCGTTCACTGTAGATATGCTCTTGGTCATGAAAGCATCCTTAGTGCGCTTGAAATACACGTCGCCTTCAAGCTCCAGACGGTTGTTAAGGAAGGCAATATCGAATCCGAGGTTGACACTCGTGGTCTTTTCCCAACGCAAATCGGGATTGGGGTTACGGGACACTGTGGAGGAGAATTCACCGAAATAGTCGTCCATCGGGCCTTTCTTTATAATCATCACAGGCGACTGGTCGCTGAGCATGTTGCCCTGGAAGCCATAAGAAGCTTTAAGGGTGAAGCGGTCAATCCATGTGAGCTGCCTTATGAAACTGAGCTGCGCTGGGTCAAAGGAAGCGGAGACGGACCACACGGGAAGGATCTTGTCGTTAGCCCTGTCACCGAAATTGTTGGAACCGTCGATACGGGCGTTGGCATTGAGGAATACCATGCGCCTCCAATTGTAGCTTGCTGTAGCGTAAGCCGATATCACGTTGGCCTTATTATTGGAAATGACGGGAACGTTATTGGCAAGCCATGACTTGTAGTTGGGGTAATTGTCGAGATTTATGCCGGAGACGAATGACATGCCGCGATCGGGGAAGTATCCACGGTCAATGCGGTTATATCCGTCATAAGTATTCGAAGAAGCTTCAAATCCGAGACCGCCGCTTATGTTGTGGATCTCGCCTTCACCGAGATATTTGTTGGCATCAAGCTGCAGACGTCCGGTCCAGCTATTGTTGCGAGTGTTGTTGAACGTCAATTCACCACCCTGCGGCATCACACTTTCGGGGCTTGCCGGCACACCGTATTCGCTATCACGGAGCTCTGCGGCGTACCATGTGCGGTCGCCCCAGTAGCTATGCATGTCGGTGGAGCTTGTGGTGTAAGAGAAAATCGCGTTGGCAGAGAGCCAGTCAGTGAAACGGAAGCGGAGGTTGGCGTTCAGAGTCACCGTGGACTGTTTCTGTTTGTTGTAGCTGTTGGCAAGCTCGTTGAGGATGTTATAGTTGTGGCCGTAGCTGTAACGCTGAAGCTTGCTATAATAATAAGGTGACCCGTCACGATTGTAGGCCGGGATTGCGCGACTCGCGCTGTAGGCATAATCCACGGGGTTGATCGACTCCTGATTGTATTCCCTTTCATTGACATTTCCGGTCACACCGAATGAAGCAGACAGCCACGGGGCAAAATTGATGTCGAGATTGACCATGGCATTGTAACGACGGTTGGTGGTGCCCTTTATCACATCGTCATTGTCCATGAATCCGAGAGAAGCGTAATACACACCGCGCTCTCCACCGCCGCTGACACTTGCATTGTGCTGCTGGGAGAAACTGTCGTGGGTGAGAAGATCAAACCAGTCGGTGTTGACAGTCTCGACATATGCAAGCTCGCTGTCGAACTGCTCCTGAGTAATCTCCTTATTGAACAGACGCATCATGAGCCCTTCATAGCCAACCATGGAAGAGTTTGTATTGTAGACATAATGGTCGTTCCACAATTCACGGGAAAGCTGAATGCGCTCCTTGGAGTTCATGACGTCGACGGACTTGTCGGAGTAGCGAGGACGGAACTTCCAAGTGAATGTGTTGTTGTAACGGATCTGAGGTTTCCCCTCTCGGCCGCGCTTGGTGGTGATGACAATAACACCGTTTGCGGCCTTTGTTCCGTAAAGGGCAGTCGCGGAGGCGTCCTTAAGAATGTCAAGACGCTCTATATCCTGCGGGTTCAGGCCAGCTATGGCATTGCCGATACGGTTGACATAGTCGGGGTCGTTTAGGTCCTCGGCCGAGATGGGGACAGGGTCCTGCACGACGATACCGTCGACAACCCACAGCGGCTCACGGTTGCCGATAATCGAGGAAGTGCCACGAATACGTATCTTCGGGGCTGCTCCGGCCTCACCGGAATTTGACATGAACATAAGGTCAGGCACCTGACCTTCGAGCATCTGATCAATCGAGATAGCATCGGGACGCAGAATATCCTCGGCCTTGATAGATGTGATGGCACTTGTGGAAGCGCGCTTGTCGATCACCTGATAACCGGTGACCACGACGTCCTGAAGTACATTTGCGTCATCCTCAAGCATAACGGCCACCATGTCGCCATTCCATGTGACCTCGGCTTTTTTCATTCCTATATAGGAAATCTCAAGTTTTACACTCGACCGACCTTTTGCCGGAAGAGAGAACATGCCGTAAACATCGGTGGCAGTTGCCGCTCTCGGATTTTTCTTCTCCCATACTGAGGCTCCAGGAAGAGGATCTCCATGGGTATCGGTAACGATGCCCGTTATTACTGCGACATGCTTTACATCAGCACTTTGCTTAGATTTTGGGGGGGTGATTTGCCCCACTGACCTACCGGTATCGGCGGCATATGCCCCTGCCACTGACAGAGTTGCCATAGCTACCACCAAGCACCGGATTTTCCAAAAGGTAATGGTTCTCATTGCGTGAGATGCTAAATGATTGATATACGATAAGTTTATTCTTGTAGGGGCAAATTTAGAAAATAATTCTTAAACTTACATCACTTTTACGAGGAAAAAATGCGATTTTTGCTAAAAATATTATATATGTTTCGGAATAATGTTATCAAACATATTCCATTAACAATCATTAACTGTAAAATTTCCTTTATCATACATATATATGTCATAACTTTGTAAATATTATACCATATTATTAAAGCACATCTATTATATCACATTTCAGGAGTTATGAAATTACGTTTCAGCTTAGCATTACTATTGACAAGCACACTTGCCGTTCAGGGCAAATCACCCGAATGGGTTGACCCGAATGTCAATGAGATCAACCGAATGCCGATGCATGCGACATACTTCGCGCACCGCAGCGGCGAGGGGCAGGACAAAACAAAGTCGGCCAATTATCTCAATCTCGACGGGAGATGGAAGTTCAATTATGTAGAGAACCGTGACCAGCGTCCCGGCAATGAGGTGTTCATGCCGGACTATGACGACACGTCATGGGGGAGCATGCAGGTGCCGGGGATGTGGGAACTTAACGGCTACGGGTCACCTATATATCTTAACGTAGGATATCCGTGGCGCGGCAATTTCAAGAACAATCCTCCGCAGACACCCGACAAGGAGAATGCCGTCGGGACGTATCGCCGCAACGTCACTGTGCCGGCAGACTGGAACGGGAAGGATGTGATAGCACATTTCGGGTCGGCAACGTCGAACCTCACGCTGTGGGTCAACGGCAAGCGCGTTGGCTATGGGGAGGACAGCAAGCTGGCGCAGGAGTTTGACATCACTCCCTACATCATACCCGGCAAGAAGAATCTCATAGCGTTGCAGGTGGACCGGTGGTGTGACGGCACCTATCTTGAGGACCAGGATTTCTTCCGCCTTACAGGACTTGCGAGGGAGAATTACCTGTATGCAAGAGAGAAGAACAGAGTGGAGGATATACGCATCAACGGAGATCTGAGCGATGACTACACCAACGGTGTGCTTCGCTATGAGGCAGACATAAAGGGGGCAGGAAGTCTTGAACTGAAACTCATCTCTCCGGATGGAAAAGTCGTGGCCGAGGCCGAGCGCAAGGATGCCAGGAAGAGGACGGACATAGTAATGGATGTGGACAATGTGGAGAAATGGAGTGCGGAATCGCCCGCGCTATACAGCCTTGTAACCACTTTCACTCCCAAGAATGGGAATGCCGAGGTGATAACTCTTAAAGTGGGCTTCCGAAAGGTGGAGATAAAGGGGTCGCAGCTGCTTGTGAACGGGCAGCCTGTGCTCTTCAAGGGAGCTGACCGCCATGAACTTGACCCGGACGGGGGTTATGTGGTGTCAATGGAGCGCATGCTTCAGGACATAAAGAAGATGAAGGAGCTTAACATAAATGCGGTGCGCACATGCCATTATCCGGATGATCCGAGATGGTATGACCTGTGTGACAAGTATGGCATCTATGTGGTGGCCGAGAGCAATATAGAGTCGCACGGCATGGGTTATGACGACGAGACACTCGCAAAGGATCCGCAGTATCTGAAGGCACATCTCGAACGCAACCGCCGCAATGTCGCCGCAAACAGGAATCATCCCTCGATCATAGTGTGGTCGCTCGGCAACGAGGGCGGCTACGGACCAAACTTCGAGAAGGCCTATGACCTTGTGAAGGGCCTTGACGGATCAAGGCCTGTACAGTATGAGCGCGCCGGGCTCGACGGGAAGACTGATATATTCTGCCCGATGTATTATCCCTATGAGCATTCGGAGAGATATTCAGCCAATCCGAAATACACCAAGCCGCTGATACAGTGTGAGTACGCGCATGCCATGGGCAATTCGGAAGGTGGATTCAAGGAGTACTGGGACCTCATAAGGAAATATCCCAAGTATCAGGGTGGTCACATATGGGACTTCGTGGACCAGTCGGTGCGCTGGACAACACCTGAGGGGAAGACTATATATGCCTACGGCGGAGACTTCAAGAGCAGTGACCCGAGCGACCAGAACTTCTGTGACAACGGTCTGATATCGCCTGACCGAGTGTTCAATCCTCATGCCTATGAGGTGCAGCGAGTGCAGCAGGACATCCACACGACACTTAGCGAGGACGGGAGCCTCGAGATATACAACGAGCGATTCTTCACTCCGCTTGACGATGTGACGATGGAATGGACGTTGCTTGCCAACGGGAAGCCGGTGAGAACAGGCAGCGTGAGCGACATAAACACCGCGCCTCAGGCACGCAGCAAGGTGAAAGTGGATTTCGGGCCTGTGGACAATGACACCGAGGCACTGCTGAACGTGACCTACCGGCTAAAAAAATCAACCCCGATGCTTGAGGCAGGGAGTGTGGTGGCACGCGAGCAGATACGCCTTACGCCGGTCAATGTGAAGATGGCAGAGTTCAGCAACAGGCCGGTAATGAATATTGACCGCAGCGGAGGCTGCCTGTCAGTAAAGGGCGAGAACTTCACAGTGTCATTCGATGACAAGACAGGATTCATAGTGCGCTATGTGGTGAATGGGGAGGATATGCTCAAAGAGGGAGCCATGATAACACCTAATTTCTGGCGCGCACCTACGGACAATGATTACGGCGCAGGGCTGCAGAAGAAGCTTGCCGCATGGAAGAACCCGGGACTGAAGCTTAAGAGCATGACACCGGGACACAGGAACGGCGTGGCCACAGTGAAGGCTGTGTACACTATGGAGAAGGTGCCCGCCACACTGACCATGGAATATGCCGTGAACGGAGAGGGAGCCATACAGATAAATGAAAAGATGACTCCTGACGCAGATGCAAAGGATGTGCCCATGCTGTTCCGCTACGGGATACAGATGCCTATGCCGGCACGCTATGAGACTGTGGACTATTACGGCAGGGGGCCGATAGAGAATTACAGCGACCGCCAGCAGGCCGCGGACCTTGGCATCTACAGGCAGAGCGTGACATCGCAGGCCTATCCTTACATACGCCCGCAGGAGACAGGCACACATACCGACCTGCGTCGCTGGACAGTGCTCGACGAAAAGGGTTCGGGACTTGAATTCACATCGACAAGGCCATTCTCGGCATCGGCACTCCATTACACGATAGAAAGCCTTGACGGCGGCACCGAGAAGCCAAACAGCCACTGGGGAGAACTGAGCCAGGATGATGTCACCAATGTGCTCGTGGACTATGCCCAGATGGGTGTGGCTTGCGTGAACAGCTGGGGAGCGATTCCGCTGAAGGAGTATCTGGTGCCGTTCGGAGAGTATTCGTTCACACTCACCATCACACCTGTAAGTGACCGATTCTAAGTTCAAATGGCTCTGCGAGCCACAGGGCTAAGACCGGAGCCGATATAAGAAGCCGGGAGGGGCACAATGACCTCTCGGACAACAAGGGCAACATACCTAACAACATCTCAGTGACAGAGTTGACTGTTGCTGCCGCATCACAGGCAGCACAGTCAGCTCTGTCACTTGCTTTCGGAGTATGAAACCGGGGGGGAGAGCTTGTATTCAGACTATATTGCCGGGAGTGGCGAACTGGCTTTCGGAGTATAAAGCCGTGGGGGTGAAGACGGCGGAGAGGCCAATGGAGCCGGTTGTAAAAAACTATTAAAAACAGGGAGGAATGGGGTTGTTTGGAAATAAAGGAGTAAATTTGCATTAGATAACAAATACACAGTCAGCTATGATACCTTGCATATTTCACCTTGGAACGGGAGAGATCATCGTAATACTTGTGGTGGTGCTGCTGCTCTTCGGGGCCAAGCGCATCCCGGAACTTGCAAGAGGCATAGGCCGCGGGATCAGGTCATTCCGCCAGGGCCTTAACGAAGTGGAGGACGAAATAAACAAAAGCGATAAAAAAGAGGATAAGAATTGAGCCGCGAAGAGGGATTCTGGGATCATTTGGAGGCTCTCAGGAAGGTGCTTCTTCAGAGCGCGGGCATTGTCGCGGGGCTTATGTGCATCTATTTCGCAGTGATGCCGGAGCTTTTCGACAAGGTGATCCTTGCGCCATGCCGGCAGGACTTTCCGGTGTACGGGATGCTTGAGCGCATAGGCGGGAGTGCCGATGGCGTACGCGAGGATGTGAGCCTCATCAATATACAGCTTGCCTCGCAATTCATGGTGCACATGTCGACATCGCTGTGGCTCGCAGTGGTGACGTCATTTCCGATAATAGTGTATCTTCTGTGGGGATTTGTGTCGCCGGGTCTATATGAAAGCGAGAGGCGCGGCGCACGACTGGCATTCCTTGGCGGGAATGTGATGTTTTATCTGGGGGCGGCAATAGGTTATCTGCTCGTATTCCCGCTGACCCTAAGGTTTCTGGCCGGATATCAGCTGAGCAGCTTTGTGCCCAACCAGATATCTCTTGATTCGTACATAGAGACATTCATGACACTGATACTGGTGATGGGCATAGTCTCGGAACTGCCCGTCGCAGCGTGGCTCTTAGGTAAAACGGGGCTGCTCGGGAGGGGGTTCTTCCATCGCTACCGCCGCCATGCCATAGTGGGTCTGCTTGTCCTGTCGGCAGTCATCACGCCCACGGGCGATCCGTTCACTCTTGCAATAGTCTTTCTCCCCATATATATTCTCTGGGAACTGTCGGCACTTGCCGTGCCGTCATCCCATGGCGTAACATCAACCTTAAAAACAGCACAGACATGAAAATAGGGATAATCGTAGCCATGCGGAAAGAGCTTGATCTGCTGCTTCCGCTCATGGAAAATCCAAGGACAGAGGAGTCACACGGGACAATTATGCACACGGGAAAGATCGGGAACCATGATGTGGCACTCATGGAGTGCGGGATCGGGAAAGTCAATGCCGCGATAGGGGCTGTGACACTCATCGACGCATTCCATCCGGATCTCGTGATCAACACAGGTGTCGCCGCAGGAGCGGGCGATAATGTCGCAGTGATGGATGCCATAGTGGCAACCGACGTGGCTCACCATGACTTCTGGTGCATAGGGGAAGAATGGGGCCGTGTGCCGGGATGTCCGAGACTGTTTCCGGCTGAGACATACAGTGAAGCAGTAGATGGGGAGAATGTGAAACGCGGGCTCATAGTGTCGGGGGAGCTGTTCATCACCTCAAGGAGCGAGGTGGACCGCATAAAAGAGCATTACCCGGATGTGCTTGCCATAGACATGGAGAGCGCGGCGATAGCGCAGACATGCCATCAGAGGGGGGTGCCATTCTTCTGCATGCGTGTGATCAGCGACACGCCATGGTGTCACCACGACAACTCACGGCAATACGAGACATTCTGGGAGGACGCACCGCGACAGTCGTTCGCCCTCATAAAGAAGCTTATCTCAACGCTGTGACACACACCGACAGCCATACGGGCTACATGCTGACGAAATAAGAGGTTGTTAAAAAACGACCTTCAAAAACATAGTGTACAACCGACAACATAACAGAGAAATGGAGAAGATAGCAAGTTTCACCATAGATCATGAGCATCTGCTACGCGGCATATACCTGTCAAGGAGAGACACTACTCCCGGGGGTGACACCGTGACGACATTTGACATACGCATGAGCGAGCCTAACCGCGAGCCGGCTCTGAGTCCGGAGTCACTGCATGCCATGGAGCATCTTGCGGCCACATATCTTCGCAACCGAGCCGACTGGCGGGACAAAATCGTGTACTGGGGGCCTATGGGTTGCTGCACGGGGAATTACCTGCTGGTACAGGGGGCTCTTGAGCCACGTGACATACTTCAGCTGGTGCGCGACACCATGGAGTATGTGGCAACTTACGAAGGGGAAGTGCCCGGAGCCACACCCCGCGACTGCGGCAACTACTCATTCATGGATCTCCCCGAGGCACGCCGCCAGGCCCGACGTTACGTCGAAGAGGTGCTTGACCGTATAACCGACGCGAATCTCACCTACCCGCGATGAAGGATATCAAGGGAATAAAGGGTAAATTCTATATAGCCTCGCTCATAGAGGAGGGTGAGCATGAGCATCAGGACTTCAAGTATGCAGTGTCGGATGCCCGCAAGATAGCCCGCAGCCTGTCGGCATTTGCTAACAATGACGGCGGAAGGCTTCTGATAGGTGTCAAGGACAACGGATCGATAGCCGGCGTGCGCAACGAGGAGGACATCTATGTGGTGGAGCAGGCTGCGGAGATGTACTGCGAGCCACCACAGAAGATACGTGTGACGGCATTCAAGACCGATGGGGGCCACACGGTGATGCGCGTCGAAATAGACCGGGCAGAGAAGAGACCTGTGCATGTAAAGGAAAGCGGCGGAGAGCTTCGGGCATATTACAGGGTGCATGACGAGAATATATCCGCACCTGCGCTGATGGTGCGCGCCTGGGAGCAAGCATCTGCCAACGAAGGGACACTCGTGGAGGTGAGCCGAAGCGGACGCATGCTTTTAGAGATGGCCGAAGAGCACGACGGCACCACACTTGAGAGCTTCATGCTATCGGCACATGTGTCGCGCCAGACAGCGGAGGATATAGCGTTGAACCTATACAGCATGGGGCTGATAGATTTTGTGTATAACGGTACGTGTTTTATGCTGAGATCGAAATGAGACTGAATAGCAGAACCATAATGCGACTTTTGCCGGCGTTACTCGCAGGGATGCTTTTATCGGCCTGCAGAGGGGAGGACAATTCGCCCCATTCCGTAGCAGGATTCAAAGAATATGAGATATTGGGCATAGATGTAAGCGCACATAACGGAGATATCGACTTTGAAAAGGTCAGCAAAGGAGGGATAGAGTTTGTGATCATCAAGGCAACCGAAGGTGGCACGTTCAAGGACCGGATGTTTGTGGACAATGTGCGCAAGGCCCGCAAAGCCGGTCTCAAGATCGGGGCTTACCACTTTTTCCGCTTCGACACGCCGGGATATATACAGGGTCTCAATTTCGCCAATTCGATCCACGGACGCAATCTCGATCTGCCGGCCGTGATAGACATCGAGGAGTACACCAATCCCAATCTCCAGAGGACCAAGCTTGTGATGAGCCGTGTGAGCGAGATGGCCGACTACCTTGAGAAACGTGGCTACAGGGTGATGCTCTATACCAACAAGAAAGGGCACGCGCGCTTCATAAGCGGGCAGCTTGCCACGTATCCGTTGTGGCTATGCTCACTTGGCACACCGCCGGAGGGTATAGACTGTGACATATGGCAAGCCACCCACCATGGGAAGGTGAGTGGCATAGACCATGAGGTAGACATCAATGTGTTCACCGGGACGCGCCCGCTGTGGGACCGCTTCGCCTCGGGGATCAAAGCCGAGGCGAAACACGGCGACAGCAATAAGCTACCTGAGACGCCGGACTGACTTGAGAGCCTCGTTACGGACCTTTTCAGAGAAAGAACCGTCGGCAGCCACTTTCTCGAGGCGCGAAGCGATCTCGGCGGCACGATGGGAATAATTGTACCACCCGAAAGCCTCCACGATGTTGAACTGCATGTCATCATCGCCGCAAGCATAGAGATAGTCAAACAGATTGTCGACGGCGGTGTGCAGCGGGTGGTTGCGTGACTGGCGGAGGAAAGCCTTGATCTCTCGTGTATCGGGCTTGGCAGAGGTCATCTGAGCAAGGTCCTCATCGTAAGTCCTGTCGGAAAAACGGGAGGCAATGTTTCTGCGGGCCTTGTTCATCAGAGAATCCGGCTCATAGCTATAACGGTAAGGCGCGGAAGCCTCAAGCTCGGCAAGCAGCGCGTCGCAGTCAAAATGAACCATGGCACCCTGCACCTGGAAATTGACACGCTCCCCCTTTGCATCGTCGGTGAAGGAACGGATCAGGGCCGGAATGAGAGCGGGAGAGCCGTTCTTTCCGGCAAACACAGCCGAGAAGCGGCGTATAAGCTCGTAGCTGTCGTCAAGCCCGAGAGCCAAAGCCTGAACAAACTCCTCACCCTTGGCATGAGACAGGAGCATGAGCGCGCCGAAACGCACTATGAAGCTCGGGGAGTCACGGAAAGTGTCAAGCAGATCTTTCGCGCCTATCTCACCGGCGTTGTAAAGCTGTTCGAGAGCCAGAGACTGCATCACGGGGGAGGATGCGGAAGCGAGCTGCCTGCGCCAGTATCGGGCATCGGCCGACACAATGGCATCGTTTATATCCACCTTCTCTTTTTCACTCGGAACAAAGGCGAATGTCGGGTCACCAATTATGTGAGATTCAAGATAGGGATTAAACTTCACCATGTTGCCGACACGCAGCCCCTTGTCAAGAAGTCCGAGATACTTGTCACACCACTTGTCCTGCAGAGAGTTGACACTGTTTGCCATAGCCACGACGCAGTCACCCTCGCCGCCGAATATGTATGCGCCGGCGATATACTGATCATTGTTGAAAGAACCATTGAAGCATGCATCGAGAATGACCATACGTACGTTGGGACGGTATTTTCCGAAATCATAGATGTGAAGGTCCATCCTCTCACTATAAATGGAATCGGCCGCTATTGACTCAGGATCCATGAGAGAGTCAAACCATGAGGCGGGCACATCGTAGTTTTTGCAATAACGCGCCACAACAGAGTCACGAGGCTGACCGTCCTCAATGGCACTCCGCATTTTCCCCCGGAAGAACAGCTTGGCCTGTTCAAGCTGAGACTGCACGCTCCGCGCATCGGGGTAACGGTTGATATACTCCTTGACCGGAGAACCGTGGTGGTGCAGAAGCGCGAGGGAGAGCCCGGGATCCTGCATACGGGACATGAGCGGATACTTGGTGTTGAGGCTGTGGGTGTGGTTTATGAAATCCATGCCTCCGCGCCGGTTTCTGAGCCACGGGAACTGCTCCAACATAGCCACCCGCTCATCGAGACGCGCAGCCATGGACTCGGAATTGTAGCCGGATCCGGCAAACACGAGCAGACTGTTCATAGCATCGCCACGCTCCTTGATGCGCACCACCTTGCGCAGGTAGTCACGAAGATTCTCCACGCGAGTCTTGCCATAGAAATTCATGCTGCGTATGCGCCCGGAGTACAGTTGCGGCTTCACCTCCTGCGGAGAGTCATGACGGAGGGAATAATAGTAGAGCAACGGCTTCTTCTCGTCGCGCTTGATGAAGTCGAACTTAAGATTGAGGTCATCATAGAACCTGTCGGAGGGAACGGATCCGCGCTCCATGCGTTTGGGTGACTGAGCTGCCTTGAAAGCCGAGGACATATGCTGGGCATCGAGCAGCATGGGAACAGGGATCTCACCCACAAGGACAAAGCCCTCGATAGGAGCCTTCTTCCGAGTAGCCATCGAACGAATGACGGAGCGGATGGAATCGGGAGTCACGGACGGACCCACGACCACAGTTTCAGTGACCAGCCCCTGCTTCCTGACAGAAGCGGCATAGGCCTCGAGTTCAGCCGGAATCTGAGAATTACTCAGACTGTCGACAAATATGGCAAAACCGCGCTGGGCCGCGTTGCCGGCCAAGGCAACACAGGCAATGGCAAGCAGAGCAATGCCACGTAGAAGAGTTGATTTCATGAGTATCTTGTTATTGTTGGTATCACATTAAAAAGAGAGCGTCACGCCGCATGCGATGGAGTTCATGGACTCCCCTTTCAGGCCCATAGCCCCTTTTGTGCATCGTGTGGATCCACCCTTGACATAGGCCCCCACCACATATCCGGCAACGGGGAGCATCATGTCGAGCGAACCGCTGAAATTGTAGCTTGATGATGTGAGCCACGCATTCATGGGGAGCGAATAATCCTGTTCGAGCTCCTGACCGGCGAAATTGTAACTGTCACGCGAGGTCATATCGTAATCGCCGGTGAAGCTAACGCCGACGCCGAACCTGACGCGACGCAGATTGAAGTGCTTTTTCACATCGGCCCCCACTTTCAGGCGGGTGTACTCGCGCCTGTACAGGTCGGGGTAGTCGGTGGCATCGGAATGCAGCGAACCGACGTTGAAGGCAGCTGTCAGGGAGGGAGCACCGGAGCGGTCGAGCCAGTCGGCGCGGTATCCGAGAGAGTAATTGTAGCGTCGTTCCTTATATTTCACGGATTCGCTTACCACATTCCACACAGTGGATCCGTTGACCGTCTCGCTCACCTGGTCGTACCATATGCCGTGTATGTCATCGGCACGGAAATCGATCGTGACATTGTGGGCCATACGGCCGGCATTGACAGAGAGACGGTTGGTCACGGTGACAAAATCGTTATTATAGTCACCTCCGCGGAACTGATACACAGAGCCGCCGTCGACAGCCTTCTCGAAATCATGGCTGAAAGTAGCCGTAAGATAGTCGGAGACCGAGGCCGAAGGAGCAAAGCGCAGACTTCCGCCGGCAAACCAGGAAGTGCCCTTATAGTCACGGGTATAGGATTTATTGACTATGGGATAGAACGATCCGAGACCGCTCATGAGATAGAAATCATAGGTCTGCGCGGCCACAAGAGTAGTGTAGCTCAGACTTTCGCTCATGAGGTTGAGACCGCCTGTGGCACCCAGCGACAATGATGGGGAGAGGTCGTACTCGACGCCGGGATTTATGACAAAACGCATCCCCTTAGTCTCGACGCGCGGATCCTGCTCGTCGGAAGCGACTCCGGCATTGTAGACGGCATTCAGACCGATGCGGAGCCGAGAAGAGAGGTTGAGGGCAACACGTCCGCTGACGTCAAAGAGCTCGGAATTATAGTCGCTCGGATATGGATCAGCGAGGATGAACGGGTTGAGAGGGTCGATGTAGAGAGTGGAGTTCCAGCACCTTGCCTTCTCATTGCGGTTGGTGTAGGATATTCCCCCTTCAAAGGAAACGCGCTCCCCTTTCCTGAAACCGTAGGTATCGACTTTGAGTCCATGGATATTTCCGGAGCGGTCGACGCGATGATAGTCACCGTCCTGCCATGAGTAGCTGACACCTACAGAGGCAAGCTGAGACAGCGGCAGAGCCGCTATCGAAACCGGATTGAGGCTTCCGCTCTCCACATTGTGAATGTAATTGTAATCATGATACTGCATGATCCTCGCCACGGTATCGACACCGGCAGCATCGGCAATTCCGGCAGCACCGGCTCCGAGGGGCATGACAGCAGAGAGCATCGAGGCTATGATAAATGAATGTCTCATAATAATCTTCAGTGAATAAAATGTGGGAGTGTTATTCGTCGACTGCATCAGGAATAATGCCCGGAGTCGGGGTGAGATCGGAGAGGAAGTCCTCGGTGGAATTGTTGGTGTCCTTGAAGACGACACGCCCGTCAGCAGTGATGGACTCCACCTTGCGCCGTATGCTCTTTCCGGCATACATAGCACTCATGCCGACCTTGCCGGCATCGACTTCAGGACGCAGACATTTACGCTGATCATTCACCACGTGGCTCACAATGTTAATGCCGTCGAGCACAAACTCCTGAGGCACCATTGCAAATCGAGTCGCCACAGAACTTCCGGGCTTAGGCTTCCTGTGGGCCTCATCCTTGAGATATTCCATGGGATTGCCGGGGAATTTCGCAAAAATGATGTTCTTGCCCTGATACGGGAGGAAGAAAAAGTTTCCGCCGCTTCCGCTCAGATACACATTTATATTGGGTACAAGAGGATTGTCAACGGCCTGTGTGGGCTTATAGTCGATAAGACACACCTCGTAGTCGGCATTTTCGAGATTGACAGGAGAAAGCATCGCCCCCGGCTTGGAGAGGTCGGCCATGCTGCGGGTCTCGGCAGTGTGGTCGAGGGCCTGAGAGGCTATCACAATGCTTTTGCCCGGCTGCAGGGGATAATCGGACCCTGAACCGGCGAAATACGGGATGTATCCGCTCACGGCGTATTCCTTCATGATCTCACCGTTCTCATCCTTCCAGGGGGTCTCGACCTTTCCCTGACCGGGATCGAGGATCGCCAATGCGCAGTTGTCGAGATAAAGCACCTCGTCACTGTTGTTGTAGATCTCAAAAAACTGGTCGCGCATATAGTTGGTCTTGCCATTTGGCTTCACCATATTGTAGTAAACCTCCTTGAATATCAGTCCACCCGAGATACCCTCGTCGAGCGACACTGATACAGGTTTCTCCTGATAAGCGTCGACATTCATAGAGCCGTTGTAGGTACGGATTATGCCACCTTCGTTATAACGCATGGCGAATGTGACGGCATATATGCCTCCCGGCACCTCGAATGTGTAGGATGGAGCGATCTCCTCGCTTACAAAGCCCCTGCCCGTATATGCATTGACAGCAGTCACTTTAGCCGATGTGAGATCGGACACGCTGACCCCTTCAGGGAGCTGAGGAGACACCGTGATACTATAAGTACGGCTCACGTCACCATAATCCTTGCACGAAGTGACGGCGAGGGCCGCCAGAAGTGCCATGAGGAGTGTGTAGAATATCCTGTTCATAAGATGTATTGTCAAAAAGTCAGAGTGTTGTTAGAATTTAGCTTTTATCTCGGCACCGAAATACATCGGGGTGTAAAGTTCGCGATATCCTCCAAGCATGTCACGACGGTAATTGCGGCTGAACTTGAGGAAGTTGTTGGCAATGAAAGAGACGTTGAAGTAACGGCCCATCTCCTTGGTGACCTTAAAGTTGAGCATGCATGTGAGAGGATAGGTCTGCTTGTCGTAGTATCGGGTGTTGGAGTAGGAGTATATGAGATCGTAGGGACGCTCCACGCGGTCGGGGTCCCAGGGGTGATAGTTCATATTGTTGTCATAGTATCCCACAGGATTGACCTGAAGCATCTCTTTGCCGGTCTCGTCGGTGACACGTGTTATATAGCTGTTGCCTGAGGCATCCTCCCAGATGTTCTGTTCGCTCTCATGCCATACGACCTGAAGAGTGGTAGAGAAGATGAGGCGAATGGAAGGTATGTGAGTCACGAAACGGAAATTGGTGTTGACACGCTCGCGTATGGAACCAAGACCTTCGGGCATTTCAGCATAGTAATTATTGAAGATGGCCACGCCGTTGGGGTCTTTGCCGACCTCCACACGTGAGGAGTTGAAGCTTGACTCAGTGTCCCTGCGCTTTATGCGGAACCATGCACCGTCAACAATCACATCGGTGGCGAGAGGCTTTATGCGTCCGAAATTGAAAGAATACTCTATACCATGTTTGTCGGTGGTCATGACATTGGAGGGGGAATTGTAGGATCTCAGTTCATTGACTGTGGAGAAAGGAGCCTTTTTGACAGTTCCGTCGGCGGTAGTGTAATATAAGGCACCGTCACGGTATTCAGGGATTGTAACAGGACCCTGATCAGCCGCCGGAATCACATAACGGTTGTAGGAAGCGCGGAAGAACTGCGGCGAAAAACCGAACTCATTGTCGGTGTGCTCTTTGAAGAATGTGACATTTCCGCTGACTCCCCTGATCCTGCCGCGCAGACCGATCTCCCATTTATGGGAACGGGCGGGCTTAATGTCGGGATTCGCCGTGTTGGGTATCACCGCAGTGGTCATTATCGCGATGTTGCGCGGGTCGTCGGCACCGATGTAACTGCTGTAGCTTGAGAAGTCAAAGTAGGCAGGGGTGGGATAAAGCATGGACATAGTGGGCATCTTGGAGGCAATGCCGTAACCACCGGTGAGCGAGAGATCGCTGAACAGTCTGTTGTTGTCGGGCGTAAGGAAGCTGTATGTGGCATTCACACGCGGATCGGCAGTGGTGATGTTGCCTCTGAGGGCCTGGGCCTTGTCGATGAACATGTGGTTGATACGGACTCCCGGCATCACAGAAAGCACGGTGGAGCCAAGAGAATACTCAGTGTGGTTCTCAAAGAAAGCAGCAAGGGTGCTTGCCGCCGGTATGGACTTGAATGACCGGGGCCTTACCGACTGCCCTTCTCCCTGAGTGGGGGGAAGAGCAGGATCATAGACCATTCCGTCCCCTTTGTTGGCATTGTAGGTGTAGTCGACACCGAGTTTGAAAGCCGAGGTGCCGCGGTCAAGCAGGAATGTCTTGCCGGCTTTGAGCTGAGCGAAGAGGTTGAGGGGCTTACCGTCGATCAGATAATGGCACATGTAGCTGCCGGGGAGGAAGCTGACCTGCATCTCTCCGGGGAGATACGAGTTGGAGGATGGCACCACGCCGCTTCCGACATTGCGGTTGTATATGTCCTGCTGATGGGAATACTGGAGGGAGGCGGAGTATGCGAGGTTGGTTATGAGCTTTCTGTCAAGCCGCCAGTTGCCGTTGACAGCGAGCCGGAATCCCTGATCCTCGTTACGGAGATATTCGCCACGCAGGAGAGACTCGTCGCTCTTGGTGTCGCTCAGATTCCGGTGATAGGTGGCCTTGATATTGAAGGAAAGGGGTGATGATGTCTGGAAGAAGACCTTGGAGAAACCGACGTTGGCAGTGATACGGTCATATCCGAGATAGGTCTTGCGGCGGTCGGCATTTGAAGAGGTATAGTCGACCGACATGTTCATTGAAGCATTGTGCCTGCGGAAACGGAAACCCTTTCCGAGCGAGAACAGCTTGGAATTGGAATCGACCTTTCCCATTATCTCCCATGGAGTCGCACCGGCCTTGGTGTTAATGATCACCGCACCGGATGTGAGGTTGCCATACTCCACGGATGGAATGCCTCGTATGACCTCGATAGACTCGATATTGTCGGGAGACACCTGACGCAGGTCCACGCCTCGGCCGGCAGTCGTCTGGTCATTCATAGTGTTCATCTGCTGCGACGAGTTGTTGCCGGATATGGCAGTCGAGAAGACCTGCATGTTGGCATCGTTGGTGAGCGGAGATCCATCGACCACCACAGCAGTACCCAAAGCGTTGTTGGAGTCGCTTCCGGCGTCAATCTCGCGGATAGACGCCTGACCGGCATTGGTGAGGTCAGGGTTCTTGGTCACAGCACCCGGGAGGAGCTGCAGCATATCCTCGACACTTTTGGCCTGAAGGTGCATTATGGCAGCCTGGCCTATGCGTGAAGAGGAACCCAGACGGCTCTCGCTTGCGGTGACCACCACCTCGTCAAGAGCAAGATTGGAGGGCTTAAGGAAAATGTGTATGTCCTTAAGATTGGAATCTTTCACATCAAAAGTACCGACTGAGGGCTCATAGCCGAGGTAAGTCACCTCATAGGAGTATGTGCCGGGCTCGAGCTTAGGGAAGGAGAATGCGCCATCCTTGTCGGTCATGCTCCATGCGGAGGTATTGAGCCTGACCAGAGCGAGGTCGACAGGCTCCCCGTCCTCGGCCGACAGGACAAAACCTTTGACCGAGTATGCGACAGGAGCGGCGGATACAGGCATCAATACGGCCAATAACGCAACCAGTCCCATCAGGGCACGCTTTAGAATGTTTTGCATAAGGAGTTATGATTGGTTAATAATAAATAACTTTTATCTGTATAAAATTCGCATTTTAAACAAATGCAGGCCCGTAAATTGCAATATGCAATAACATTTGCAAAGGTAGACATTCAATCCGACTAACACAATACCTAAAAACAGGGCTGACGCATCTTAATTTTTTACAACGTCAAAACTTTTTAATGCGTA
>CAJURI010000014.1 GCA_910588795.1 uncultured Duncaniella sp.
AATTTTTCAGGTGTTTTGAATGACGTTTTTTTGGAACATCAAACTGAACACCCTACCAATTAATAATACGAAAACCGATGAATAACCTGTCATCTATTGTCATGGTCACATGCTCATTGATTGCGGTGTCAAGCTGCGGGACATCACGTCAGGCCGACGTGGAGCCTCAGGCTGATGCAGCGATCTTTGAGTCGTTCTCGTACAAGGGAAACGATGATTTCTATGTGAAGAATCCTCTTCCCGATGAAAGTTCCTATTATAATCCCATACTCCCCGGCTGGTACTCCGATCCCACGATCTGCACCAACGGAGAGGGCGATTATTTCCTCGCGACTTCGACGTTCACATACGTTCCCGGCGTGCCGGTGTTCCACAGCCGCGATCTGGTCAACTGGACTAAGATCGGACATGTGCTCACACGTGAGTCACAGCTTAAGAACTTCCGGCATCAGCATGTGAGCGGAGGCATCTTTGCTCCCGACATAAAGTACAATCCTGCCAACAAGACATATTATATGATCACTACCAATGTCGGAGCCGGCAATTTTTTTGTAAAGACACAGGACCCCTTCGGAGAGTGGAGCGATCCGGTATATCTTCCGGAAGTGCAGGGCATAGATCCTTCCTTCTTCTTCGACAATGACGGACGTGCCTACATCGTCAACAATGACGACGCCCCCGACAACAAGCCTGAGTACTCCGGACACCGTACGGTAAGGATCGTGGAGTTCGACACCGAGACCGAGAAGTGCATAGGCGAGCGAAAGATCATTGTCAACAAGGGATGCCGCCCGGAGGAGAAGCCCATATGGTGCGAAGGTCCGCATATATATAATGTGGACGGGACATACTATCTTATTACAGCCGAGGGTGGCACCAGCGGATGGCACAGCGAAGTGATATATCGTGGCAAGTCACCCATGGGGCCGTATGAGCCTTGGGTGGGAAACCCTATACTCACTCAGCGTGACCTTGACAACGACCGTCCAGATCCGGTGACCTGTGCCGGGCATGCCGATCTTGTCAAGACCGCCGAGGGTGACTGGTGGGCCGTGTTCCTCGCATGCCGTCCTATCGACGGAGACTATGAGAACCTCGGACGCGAGACATTCATGCTGCCTGTGAAATGGACCGATGACGGATGGCCTTACATCACAAAGCATGGCGAGGCAATCCCCATGATAGTGTCCCGCCCGGGTGTGACTCGCGCTGACACAGTTACGTTCGGCAACTTTGAATGGACCGATAATTTTGAGTCTCCTTCCCTCGACATGGAGTGGCACACTCTGCGTGGCGATGCAGCAGGATTGTATTCACTCAATAATCCCGTCAATCATCTCACCCTCAAGTGTTCCGACATACCTACCACCGAGAAGGATGTTGCAGCATTCATAGGGCGCAGGGTTCAGCACCACAATTATGAGTGCACGACCCATATGGTGTTTGAGCCGGCTGACACATGCCAGCATGCCGGACTCGTGGTGATGAAGGACGAGACGCACCAGTATCAGTTTGGCAAGGCCCGCAGTGCCGAAGGCAATATGATAACGCTCAGGAAAATCGATGAGCACGGATCTACGGATATAGCCGGTGTCCCTGTGGACGCTGCCGGAGTGGACCTGCGGGTGGTGTCACATGGCAAGAGCTACGACTTCATGTTCTCCACCGACCGCGGTGACACATGGAATGTACTCAAGACAGGCGTTGACGCACGCCACACCTCAACTGCCGCCGCCGGAGGATTCACCGGTACCGTGGTAGGACTTTACGCTTCGAAGACAAGAATTTAATAATCATAATCAATAATCATTACAATCCAATAAATTATTATCAGTTCCAAAATCTTAGATAAACCTTAATTCCCGGCACCCTGAGCGGCTGCCGAAGTATCACAAAAAATCACAACGTATTAATAAAAAGTAACAATGAAGAATGTAGCTAATTTACATCATTCCCTTGTCATATTGCTGCTGGCACTGCTGTTTGGCACAGCTACGGCAATGGCCGACACAGTGAAGGGTACCGTAGTGGACGATACGGGCGAGCCTCTTATCGGCGCGACTGTCCAGCTCAAGGGTGCCCCGGGAGTAGCTACCGCCACCGACATTGACGGTAACTACACCATCAAGCTTCCCGATGCGAAGAAGAACGTACTCGTGTTCTCCTATATCGGTATGGATCCAAAGGAGGTTCAGGTGAATGGTCAGACAACTATCAACGTCACCCTGACCACCAACACCACTCAGCTCGACGAGGTGGTCGTAGTGGGTTACGGCCAGCAGAAGAAAGCATCTATCGTAGGTGCCATCACCCAGGCTTCGGGCGAAGTGCTCGAGCGTGCCGGCGGTGTGTCGAGCGTAGGTGCCGCACTTACCGGTAACCTCCCGGGCGTCATTACCACCGCTTCGTCAGGTATGCCGGGCGAGGAGGACCCCGAGATCATCATCCGTTCCCAGAGCTCCTGGAACAACAGTGCCCCGCTTATCCTCGTGGACGGTATCGAGCGTGAGATGAGCTCTGTTGACATTTCCTCCATCGCAAACATCTCTGTGCTCAAGGACGCCTCGGCCACAGCGGTGTATGGTGTGAAAGGTGCCAACGGTGTGATCCTTATCACCACCAAGCGCGGTAGCGAGGGGAATGCCAAGGTTCATGCGAGAGCCAACATGACCGCCAAGGTCGCTTCAAAGCTCCCGAAGAAGTTTGATTCATATGATTCCTACCTGGTGCGCAACCGTGCCATCCAGCGCGAGCTCATGGTGCCCGGCAATGACGCTTGGGCCGACATGATGCCTATGAGCGTTATCGAGAAGTACCGCAACCCTCTCAATGCCGAGGAGTGGGACCGCTATCCCAATGTCGACTGGGAGGATTACCTGTTCAAGGACGCTGCCTTCTCCTACAATGCCAGTGTGGACGTGACCGGAGGTACAAAGCTTGTGAAATACTATGCTGCCGTCGACTTCCTGCATGAGGGTGACCTTTTCAAGACATTCGATAACCACCGTGGATATAAGACCGGTTTCGGATTCAACCGCGTGAACGTGCGTTCCAACCTTGACTTCTCCCTTACCCCCACCACCAAACTTACCGTCAACCTCTTCGGCTCAAACGGCCGCAAGCAGTCTCCCTATCAGCGCAACTCATGGGATCCCACCGATTCAGGTTACTGGAACGCTGCCTACAAGACCTCTCCGGCAGCCATGCGCCCCATTTACAGCAACGGCGTGTGGGGATACTATGCTCCTCGTGAGGCCGACGTGCCTAACTCGGCTTTCAATATCGCTACCAGCGGTGTGGAGAAGCGCACCACCACTAAGATCAACTCGGACTTCGTGCTCGGTCAGGACCTTGATTTCATCACCAAGGGCTTGCATGTGCAGGGCCGTCTGTCACTCGACTACACATTTGTTGAAGGACGCCGCGGTATAAACGACCTCGACAATAATGCTCAGAAGATGTGGGTCGATCCACTCACCGGTGCCATCAAGTACAAGTATGAGACCGACGAGGGCACACAGCTTGACTACAACGACGGTATATACTGGTCGACAAGCAAGGGCGAGGTGTTCCTTGACAAGACCTTCCGCAAAGTGTACTATGCATTCCAGCTCGACTATGCACGCCAGTTCGGTAAGCATGAGGTGACAGCCATGGGTGCTTTCAACCGTGAGAACTATGCTACCGGCGACGAGTTCCACCACTATCGTGAGGACTGGGTGTTCCGTACCACCTATAATTATGATTCACGCTACTTCTTCGAGTTCAACGGTGCCTACAACGGTTCCGAAAAATTCGGTTCCAACAACCGTTTCGACTTCTTCCCTTCATTCTCTTTGGGATGGCGTCTGAGCGAGGAGCCTTTCATGCGCAATCTCACATGGATCGATCAGATCAAGTTCCGTGGATCGTGGGGTAAGGTAGGTGATGACAGTGCCGGCGGACGCTGGCTTTACAGCGACCAGTACGTGAACAAAGGCAATGTGATGATGGGAAGCACAAATCCGGCCAACACTCCTTACACATTCTATCGTATAAGTGTGCTCGGCAACCCCGATATCACCTGGGAGAAGGTTGAGAAACGCAACATAGGTCTTGACTACGGATTCCTCAACGGTCTCGTGGCAGGATCGGTCGACGTGTTCGCCGACAAGCGTACCGATATATTCATTAATGGCGACCAGCGTTCCATCCCCTCATATTTCGGTGCCAATGCTCCTGCCGCCAACCTCGGCAAGGTCAACAGCAAGGGTTACGAGCTTGAGCTACGTCTCAACTATCCCATCAACAGGGATCTCAGGGTATGGCTCAATGCATCCATGACACATGCCACCAATGAGGTCAAGTTCCGTGACGATGCTCCTCTGCTCCCCTCTTATCTGAAGAAGGCAGGTCATGCTATCAACCAGCGCACCGACTATATAGATGCCGGAACTATCCGCAACTGGGATGACATGTATGGATCTACAATGTGGTCATCCAACTCCAACAACCGTCTGCCCGGTGACTATCACATAATTGACTTCAATGCCGACGGTGTGATCGACCAGTACGATAAGGCTCCTTACGGATACAGCTCGGTGCCTCAGAACACCTACAATGCTACTCTCGGATTTGAGTGGAAAGGATTCAGCGCGTTCGTGCAGTTCTATGGCGTGAACAATGTGACCCGTGAGGTCTACTTCCCCACACTTGACAATTCAAATGTGGTAGCCTATGAAGAGGGTGCATACTGGACCCCGACAGTCGACGGTCTCCCCATGCCGAGATGGACCACTAAGGCTGATGTGGCAGCACGCGGCACACGCTACACTTATGATGGCTCGTATGTGCGTCTCAAGAATGCCGAGATTTCTTACCGCATTCCTTCAAGGTTCACCAAGAAGATCGGTGTGAGCAACTGCCGCGTCTACCTCAACGGTGACAACCTTCTGCTCTGGACCAAGATGCCTGACGACCGCGAGGCGAATCTTGGAGGTTTTGACTCGACCAACGGTGCATATCCTACCGTACGTCGTTTCAACCTTGGTATTGACATAACTCTCTAATAAATCAATCATGAAAAAATATATATCAGGACTCTCCAAGCTTCTGCTTATTGCCGGTGCACTGGTCACAGCGTCTTGCACCGACTATCTCGACAAGGCTCCCGGAAGTGATATTGACGAGAATGAGCCGTATAAAAACTTCCGTAATTTTCAGGGTTTTGTAGAGGAACTTTATGGCGGTATCCCCTCTATCACGTCTACTGATTCTCATAACGCCTGGAATCATGGCGAGGATGAGTACTGGGAGCCCTCCGACACTCGTCCCCTGTCATATCATATCGATCAGGGTGACTACCGTGTAATCGTTGAAGACGGCACATACATATATGGATTCCCGCGTAACGGAAACGGCAACCCGGAATCAGATAAAAAGGCCGACAAGGGTAATATATGGCGTCTGTCGTGGAAGTGTATACGTAAGGCCAACATAGGTCTTGCCAATATGGAGAAGCTTACAAGTGCTACCCAGGAGGAACGCGAGCTGATACAGGGACAGCTGCTTTTCTTCCGCGGATGGTATCACTTCATGCTTATGCAGTATTGGGGTGGTCTGCCCTATATCGACCATGTGCTCCCTGCAGGTGAGACCCCTATGCTCCCTCGCTTGAATTACCGTGAGACAGCCGAGCGTGCCGCCGCCGATATGGAGGCCGCCGCCCGCATTCTCCCTGTCGACTGGGACCAGACTACTGCAGGCCGTCCGACACTCGGCAACAACAATATGCGCGCCAACAAGATCATGGCTCTCGCTTTTGCTGGAAAGTGTCTCCTTTGGGCCGGAAGCCCTCTGATGAACTATGAGTCATCAGGCGACAAGTCTTATAATACCGAGCTATGCAAGCGTGCCGCCGATCTTCTCGGTGAGGCTCTTTCGATTACCGAATCGACCCGTAGATATGAGCTTGCTGATTTCTCGCAGTGGAATGACCTGTTTTATTACGCTGACCGCGGCACACGTGTCCCCGGTCTGAAAGAGACCATCTTCCAGGAGAATCTTTGTGAGCTTCTTGGTCGTTTCGACTGGAATCAGCGCAATGACTATTTCTCACAGATCGTTATATCCTCGGGTGTCAAAGTGCAGCCTACAGCCAATTATGCTCTTTATTATGGCATGAAAAACGGTGAGCCTATCTCCTCATGGACTGAAGCTGATCCTGTGTCAGGATATGATCCCACCCATCCATGGAAGGGGCGTGATCCGCGTTTTTACAAGGACTTCGTTATCGATGGCATGCAGGTGGTACGTGATGAGAAAGGCATTGTGGAAGAGGAAATCAAGTATGCCAGTCTCTATTCCGACGGCAAGTGGCGTGTGGCCAACGGCATGAAGTCAAATCTCACAGGTCTTGTAGAGACAAAATTCATCCCTCAGATGGCTAAGGGCATAAACTGGGTTCAGGACTGGCAGATGTCGGTTGTGCTCAGCCTCATGCGTCTTTCTGACCTATACCTCCTTTATGCCGAGGCAACTGCCTGTGGATATGGAAGCCCTACAGCCAAGTCAGCCAAATTTGACATGACTCCTGTTGCCGCTGTCGACAAGGTGCGTGCTCGCGCGGGTGTTGATGGTGTGGCTTCTCGTTTCACAGGCTCTACCGAGGCTTTCCTCCCCGAACTTTATCGCGAACGTGCCGTAGAGCTTGCTTTCGAGGGTCACCGTTTCATCGACCTGCGTCGATGGATGCTCCTCACAAAGCGTCCTTACACCCTCAAGACCAAACTTGAATTTGACCGCACAAGCGACTTCAGCTTCCGTAATCCTTCCGAGGCGCGTGTTGCAAATCTGCGTGAGGAAGTGCTGTTTGAGCGTAAGCTCGACGACCGCCACTATTGGCTCCCGCTTCCGACTGCTGATGTGAATATATATCCCGAATTCGGTCAGAATCCCGGATGGTAACACCTTAAATATCAGAAATCACAATGAATATAGTACCAAAATATATAGGATGTATGGCTTTTGCGCTGGCTATGGGAGCCGGTGTGACAGCACATGCGCAGAGCGACAGCATTGTCAATGTCGCTTTCGGCACCAAGCCTCTGGAGGATGTGATCACGGCAACCTCCTCGGTCAATGTAGCCGACCTCATGAAGAAAAGCTATGCCACATCAAGCCTTGACGGTTCGCTCGAATCGATTGTCGGAGGCTATCGCGGCGGCAGCAGCCTGTGGGGACAGGATGCCCTTGTCCTTGTCGACGGTATGCCCCGTGAGGCAAGTGATGTGCTTGCCTCGGAGGTGGAGAGCGTAAGCTTCCTTAAGGATGCTGCTGCAGTGGCTCTCTATGGCAGCCGTGGTGCCAAGGGTGTGATACTCATCACCACCAAGCGTGGCGCGAACGAAAGCATGAAGATCGATTTCCGTGGGAATGTGGGTTTCAATGTCCCCAAAAGCTATCCCAATTATCTTGATGCTGCCTCTTACATGACCCTCTACAATGAGGCTTGCCGCAATGACGGGGTGAGCGAGCGTTACTCACAGAGCGATATCTATAACTCTTCGGTAAGCTCCAATCCTTACAAGTACCCCAACCAGAAGTATTACAACGGCAACTATCTGCGCAAGTTCTCCAACGTCTACTCTGCCAACGGCGAGATACGCGGTGGCAACGAGCGCACCCATTATTACCTCAATTTGGGTTTAAGTTATAACAACGGCCTTATCAAGATCGGAGACCACGACAAGGACAATGATCTGCGCCTTAACGTACGCGGCAATGTCGACATGACCATCACAAGCTGGCTCAAGGCATTTACCAACGCTTCCATGCTGGTTCAGGACAACTACACCTCCCGCGGCGACTTCTGGGGAATGGCTTCCGGCACATGGCCCAACCGTTTCGGCGTGCTTCTTCCCGTTGATCTTGTCGACCCCAACAACTCTACGCTTCAGGACATGATATCGTCGGCTACTCTTATCGACGGACGCTATCTCCTCGGCGGTACATCAAGTAATGCCACCAATGCCATAGCCGATGCCTATGAGGCCGGATATGTCAAGACCAAGACCAGGACATTCATGTTTGATCTCGGCCTGAATTTCGATCTCAGCTCCGTGCTTGCCGGCCTTTCGTTCAAGACAGTGTTCGGTGTCGACTACCGTGCCATCTATTCCGAAGGCTTCAAGGAGGATTATGCTGTCTACGAGCCTACATGGGCCAATGTCAACGGCAAGCCTATGATCGTTGATCTTGTGAAGCATGGCAATGACACAAATTCCACCAACGAATATGTAGGCCAGGCCACATATCTCCAGAACATGATGTTCCGTGCGCAGTTTGACTACAACCGCGTGTTCGGCGGCCTCCATCAGGTTGACGCCATGCTGATGGGCTGGGGCTATCAGACCCAGAATTCCGCTGACGCCAATCATGATTCAAGCCCTCTTCATGCCACATCCAATGTGAATGCCGGCGCACAGGTTGCCTATAACTTCGATCACCGCTACTACGCCACAGTGACGGGCACGCTTGTACACTCAGCCAAGCTTGCTCCCGGCCACCGCAAGGCGTTCTCACCGGCGGTATCGCTCGGATGGCGCATAGGCCAGGAGAAGTTCCTCCAGGAGAACGCTCCCTGGATCAACGAGCTTAAGCTCACCGCATCGGCTGCCAAGCTCCATCAGGACATCGATATCACCGATTATTATCTCTATAAGGGATACTACGGTTTCAAGGGTGATACCGGCGGATGGTGGCAGTGGCACGACGGCACAGCCGGAGGCAATACCACACTCCCCAAGCGAGCTGACAACTATGATCTTACTTTCATAACCCGCGAGGAGTTCCGTGTGGGTCTCGATGCCGCCATATTCAACAATCTGGTGACCCTCAATGCCAACTACTTCATCCAGGATACAAAGGGTGGTCTCACACAGGGTGCCAACTCTATCTTCCCCAACTTTATGAACAAGTGGGATGCATCCTTCCTCCCCTGGCTCAACTACAACAATGACCGCCGTCACGGCATCGACTTCTCGATCAACGCTGTCAAGAATGTCGGCGACTTTGAGCTCGGACTCGGATTCTCAGGTCTCTATTACACCGATAAGGCAACCCAGCGTGACGAAATGCCTGCCGAGCCTTACCTCTCGGCCGTAGGCCAGCCTCTCAGCGTTGCTATGGGCTATATCTGTGAAGGTTTCTATCAGACTCAGGAGGAGATCGACTCACGCGGTGTACGTCAGACTTTCGGCGGCACTCTCCGCCCCGGCGACCTCCGCTATAAGGATGTCAACAATGACGGTGTCGTAGACAGCAACGACCGCGTTGTCCTCGGCCGTTATACCCCGACTTTCTCCTATGGCCTTAACCTCACCGCCCGCTGGAAAGGATTCACACTCTTTGCTTACGGAACAGGCCAGGCCGGAGGCATAGGCTTCAACAACAACGCCTATTACTGCAACGGCGGAGAGAGCAAGTACTCCGAGATGGCATGGGGCCGTTGGACTCCCGAGACAGCTGCCACAGCAACTGCTCCACGTCTGACCACCGGAACAACTGCCAACAACGCTCAGGCATCAACATTCTGGAAATACAGCACCAACCGTTTCGACATACGTCGCGTTCAGCTCACCTACGATTTCCCCACCTCGCTCTTCAACGGCAGCAAGGTGCTCTCAGGGGCAAGCGTATATCTCCAGGGTGAAAACCTTGCCACAATCTCGCCCAACCGCAAGATAATGGAACTGAGCACCGGAGCTCCTCAAGCCAGATTCTACAATATCGGTTGCAAGCTTTCATTCTGATAATACCTAATAATGATACTCAAGATGAAAAAATTATATATATCTGTGATTCTTGCGCTTGGTGCGGCAATGGGCTTCACATCGTGTGACGACCTGTTTGAGCCGGCCCAGGAGAATCTTAAGGATGTAGACCAGATGTATGACGATTCAAAGTTCGCACAGGGTTTCCTTGTGAACGTGTATCGTAACATCCCCGCCTACTATGACAACAGCGATTATGCCACTGACGATGCTGTGACCAATGAGACTGACAACACTTTCCGCAAGATGACTTCAGGATCATGGACCTCTGTCAATGATCCGACATCGCAGTGGGTCAACTCGCTCAACTCCGTTCAGAACCTTAACCTGTTCCTTGAGAATGTCGATAAGGTGAACTGGGCGAATGATCCCGAGACAGCAGAACTGTTCCGTCTCCGCACCATTGCCGAGGCTCGCGGTCTGCGCGCCCTGTTCATGACCTATCTGCTCCGTTCGCATTCAGGCATAACAGCTGACGGTCAGCTCACCGGTGTTCCTGTTTTTGACCATTATCTTACAGTGGACGATGATTTCAATATGCCTCGCGCATCGTTTGACGAATGTGTGAAGTTCATCCTTGAAGATCTCGATTTCGCTCAGGAAAATCTCCCTATGGAGTATGAGAGCATAGGCGCCGATGACCCTGTCCCCGCACCTTTCGATCAGATCACTTCCAAGCCCGGTACCTACAATCGTGTCATGGGACATTACGCCCGTCTGCTCATCAACGGTCTGGCTTGCCGCGCCATCCGTTCGCGTGTCACCCTCCTTGCCGCAAGCCCAGCCTTTGATGCTTCGGCAACCACATGGGCTGATGCCGCCAACGCTGCTGCCGCTGTGCTTGACCATATCGGCGGTCCCGCCGGAATGGACGCCAAAGGTGTGACATATTATTGCAACACAACTGAGCTCGATGCCATGGCTGACGGTGTGAACCCCAGGGAGATAATCTGGCGTGAGTCCGTCAACAAGAACAACACCGAGCAGGAAGAGGCAAACTTCCCCCCATCGCTCTATGGAAACGGACGCATGAACCCCACTCAGAATCTTGTTGACGCATTCCCCATGGCCAACGGTTACCCCATCAGCGATAGCCGAGGCAACTATGATGCCGCCAATCCCTATGCCGGCCGTGACCCCCGCCTCTCGCACTATATCATATATAACGGTGCCGCCGAGGGAGTCAATAACACTCCGATACAGACCGGATCGGATGCCACTACAGCCGACGGTCTCAACAAGCGTGAGACATCTACCCGCACAGGCTACTACATGAAGAAGCGTCTGCGCATGGATGTCAACATGGATCCCTCCATGAAGCAGGGTCAGAACCATTTCAAGCCACGTTTCCGTTACACCGAGATATTCCTCAACTATGCCGAGGCTGCCAATGAGGCCTGGGGCCCCAAGGGTAATGGCGGACACGCCTATTCGGCCTACGATGTGATCAAGGCTATCCGTCACCGCGCACTGGGCATTGACAACGATCCCTATCTCGACGAGTGTGCTTCCGATCCTATCAAGATGCGCCAGCTCATACGCAACGAGCGTCGCCTGGAGCTGTGCTTCGAGAGCTTCCGTTTCTGGGATCTGCGCCGCTGGAAAGCTGATATCAACGAGGCCGCACGTGGCATGAACATCACCAATGGCAACGTCTACAACGTGATCCCGACAGTGGAGGCCCGTGCGTTCCAGCCCTATATGTACTACGGTCCCATACCCCAGACGGAGTTGCTTAAGTTCAGCAATCTCAAGCAGAATCAGGGATGGTAATCATGTAACCGGATAATAAGTTCTGAGCATTAACTTAATCTATCATTTAGAATCATAATGAAAACCATTAAAATATTGACTCTCGCACTGGCCGCAACGATGGCCGCAACCTCTTGCCACAACGGTGACAACGAGTTCCCTGATTTCGATTATCAGGCGGTGTACTTCGCCAATCAGCGGGTGGGGCGCACCATTGAGCTCGGCCGTGACAGCGAGATCGATCTCTCACTCGACAATCAGCACATGATGAATGTGCAGGCCGTGATGGGAGGTGCATATGGCAACTCGCAGAACCGCATAATCAACCTGTCGGTTGACGAGTCGCTGTGCGACAACCTGTATCTGTCGTCCGATTTCGGCGGCCGCAAGGTGATACCTCTCCCCGAGAGCCACTACACTCTGGAGAGCCGTACCATCACCATCCCCTCGGGTTCCATGAAGGGCGGGGTGAACGTGAAGCTGACCGATGCCTTCTTCAACGATCCCAAGGCTCTTGACTTCAACTATGTGCTTCCCCTCGTGATGGAGAGTGCCATAGGTGTCGACTCGATCCTTCAGGGCAAGCCTGCTGTGGACAATCCTAACCGCGTGAAGGCTTCCGACTGGTCAGTAGCCCCCATGGACTACACCCTCTACTTTGTGCGTTACGTGAATCAGTGGCACGCCAATTATCTGCGCAGCGGCAAGGATATCCTCACTGTCAACGGCGCGAACACCGAGATCATCCGCAAGGCTTCGGATGTCACCAAGGATGAGAAGGTGAGTGTGGTGACTTCAGGTTACAAGGAGTGCACCCTCAAGCTTTCCACCAAGACTGACGGCGATCACACTTACAGCTACACCCTCCGGCTCACATTTGCCGAGGACGGCACTTGCTCCATTGCTTCAGCCGATCCCGCCATCACCGTTACAGGCTCGGGCCGCTTCGTGGTGGACGGTGAGAAGAAGGTGATCAACAATGAGGACCGCGACGCTCTCTATCTGGATTACACCGTGACAGCTTCAGGTTGGTCCATCAAGACTACTGACACCCTTGTGCTGCGCGACCGTGGTGTGGAGGTTGCATTCCCGACAGTAGAAGTTAAATGATTTTTTTAACATCTTTTTCTGAATTCCCATGAAACATATCAAAATATCTATGGCATTGGCAGTCGCTCTCGCAGGATTCACTTCCTGCGACGAGGACTATGATGTCACCATCCCCACTCCGGATGTTCCCTACGATGCGGAGATGGATGCTGCTCTCAGCAAGTATGATGTCCTCACAGAGTATGCCTCTAAGGCCGGTGTGCCTTTCGGTGTGTCAGTTTCGCCCGAGGATTTTGCAGCCAAGAAGCTTGCATACAGTATTGTCTCGACAAACTATACTCAGGTGGAGGCTCCCGGTCTGTTTACCCCTGCCAAGCTGATAAATGAGGAGGGCGTGTATAATTTCTCCTCTCTCTCGAGCCTTATATCGACCGCCGGCGATGCCGGTGTGTCGGTGTTCGGTCCGGCTCTCTGCTCGGCCAGCAACGTCCCCGACGCTTATCTCAACAAGCTTATCGCTCCGGTGATAATACCTTATGTGCCGGTTGAGCCTGAGACAGGTGAGGATTTGGTTGTCGACTTTGAAAACGACGAGCTCGGCAAGACTTATCCTATGACAGGTAACAGCGAGGCCAAGGTAGTTGAAGATCCCGAAGGGAAAAGCGGCAAGGTACTTATGGTTGGAACGAATGAAAATCCGGCTAATCACTCATATGTACGTGTTAAAGTTAAACTTCCTGATGGACGTAAGCTCGGAGACTATAATTCATTCAAATGTGATATGAAAACAGTCAAAGGCGAATGGGGCTGGGGTGGTAAGATTATAATAAATAATCGTGAAATTGCCGTAGGAAATCCGAACTCTTTCGGTGCTGTAGGTAATGGACCTTGGGCTCGTGGTGGAATAAAGATATCGTTTGTCGATCCAAGTGATGCGGGAAGATACGTAGCACTTACCGACGATGAGAAAGATCTCACTGAGTTTGATTTTTCTTACAATGCAGATTCCGGAGAGGGTATCTTCTATCTTGACAATTTTACATTCAATTGGGAGACTGCAGGCGATGACACAGGTCTTGACAATGTTCTCGATTTCGAGGGTGACAATATCGGCAAAGACTATCCCACTACCAATGGCGGAGTGGCGAAGATTGTAGAGGATCCCGTGGGCAAGAGCGGCAAGGTCCTTCAGGTAGGGTCTGCTGAGGCTCCTGTCAACCAGTCGTTCGCAAAAGTCAGAATAAAGCTTCCCAACGGTCACAAGCTCGGTGATTATGAGATGTTCCAGGTCGATATGAAGACTATCCGCGGTCAATATGGCTCAGGTATGCGGTTCATAATCAACGGCAGGGAGTTTACAGGTGCCAATGCTGCATCGTCAGGAGCTACTGAAGGCGGTTCGTGGGCGCGCGGAGGCATCAGGCTGTCATTTGTAGATAATAGCGATCCTTCAAGATATCTCGAACTTACCGAGGAGGAGAAGGCCCTTACCGAATTTGATTTTGTAGTCGGCTCTGCGACAGGAGCAGGTTTCTACTATCTCGACAATTTCACGTTCAAGCGTGAGGTGTCTACCGAGGATACAGTTATCGAGAAGACTCCCGAAGAGAAAGCCGAGATCATAGGTGGCGAGTTTGACAAGTGGATCGACGGCCTTACAGCCGCCATAGGTGACAAGGTTACCGATATGATCATCTATGACGAGCCGTTCGACGACGAGTCTTCCAAGTTCAACTGGGCTGACTACATCGGCGAGGACTATATTGCAAAGGCCCAGGCCAAGATCAACGCCAATGCCACATCTCCCATACGTTATTTCGTGAGCCAGACGCTCATGATAGGTGAGACCACTCCGGCCGACATAGCCGACCTCAAGAAGGCTGTCGACGCTCTCGAGCAGAAGGGTGTGACTGTCGACGCTGTCAATCTGGTGCTTTCATCTTCGTTCTCTGAAGATTTCGCAAAGCAGGAAGCCAACGAGGCTGAGGCCGTAGCAGCCATGCAGGCTCTCTCGACACTCGGCAAGCCTGTCCGCGTGTCCAATTTTGCCGTGCGTGTCATCGACCGCAGCAATCTCGCTGTCGCTCCCTCCAAGATCAACATCTCGGAGCGTCGCGCCATAGGCGAGTATTACGCTGAGGTGATCAAGGCTTACAAGTCGGCTCTCGGAGACAATGCCATAGGCTTCAATCTCTCCAGAGTGCTCGAGGATGGCTCGTATGTGGCTCCGTGGGCCGGTGGCGGCAACCGCAACTTTATATATGAAGGGCTTGTGAACGGGCTCGTTAAATAATCAATCCGCTAACTCGAGATTATGAAGATCAATCATATATTCTCGGCCGCTGTACTCCTGTCGGCATTCTCGGTGATGTTCACCGGGTGTGACGACAAGGAGTTCACAGCTCCGGTGCTCACACCGCAGGCTGTGGAGACTCCGGTCGACAACATCAATGCCAACATCGCGGCGGTGCGTAGCTTTGTGCAGGCCAAGGAGCTCGGTTCCAAGGTGCGCAAGACCACTATGCTCCCCAATGATGCCGGCTTTATGGTAGAGTTTTCTGACGGCAACACGGTTTCGCTCAGAACCAAGGTGGGAGCCCTCGAGGATTTCCCGAAACAGCCTGAGACATATACCCCTGTCGTGGCTGCGATGCCTGATGAAGACGGTGTGTACTATTGGACTATTGACGGTGAATGGCTCACTTCGGCGAGCCGCGCCGGCGAGAAAATATGTGTCACAGGCGCGAAGGCTGTGACCCCTAAGGTTAGCATCAACAGCAATGGAGAGTGGGTTGTCGACGCTCTTGACTATGGCAAGACCGTGCTGCGTCCGGCTTCACGCGGAGAGCAGATCAGTGCCATAACCACTGTCGACATATCCAACCCCGATAATGTCACCGTATATTTCTCTGACAATGTCACAGAGCCGCTGCAGCTTGCTGCCGGCGGCAGCAACCCCGGTCCGGATGTGCCTATCACCGGAAGTCTGCGCCGTCCCATCGATGTGGACCATCCGGCATGGTTCGTGCATATCGACTGCTGGAACTATGCTGATCCCGAGAAGATCATCAGCCTTATCCCTGAGAATGTGCGTCCCTACTGTATCTTCAACCTTTCGCTTTCCGTAAGCCATGATGAGACTACCGGACGGTTCAAGGTGAGCGAATACGGCTACGAGCTTGTGAAGACATGGCTCCGCAGCTGTGGCGAGCATAACGTCTGGGCCATGATCCAGCCTTCGTCGGGCGGCTACAGCCATTTCCCCGATGTCGAGAGCTACTCTCAGTTCGATGAGGAGAAGTATGGCATGTACAAGGAGTTCTTCACCTATCCCAACTTCCTCGGATTCAACTATTGCGAGCAGTTCTGGGGCTTTGATTCGCCTGATGCTCTGTACTCTCCCTCATGGCTGCAGCGCGTGGCCCACTGGAACGAGCTTCTCAAGCTCACACATGAGTATGGCGGCTACCTTACGGTAAGTTTCTGCTCCAACCAGTGGTCTGCTCCGATCAACCCTGTGGCTATGATCAAGCGCAATCCCGACTTTGCCCGCACCACGGCCATGTATCCCGAGAATTTCATATATTGCGAGAAGTACACCCAGTCGTCCATGTTCTTTGAGGTGGAGGCTGCAAGTATGGGTGTATGGCTCTCAGGCCATGCAGGCAATTACGGCCTTCGTTTCGACCAGTGTGCTTTCAATGAGAAGGCGGCCAATTACTACGGGATCCCCAACTGGGAGCAGGACAATACTTACCCCGTGGCTCTCGGTGCCGCTCTTACTCTCGAGCATATCACTCTTACAGGCCAGACCGTGTATGACGGTCCCGAGCTTATATGGCGTCAGGACTTCAGGGAGACCGGTATTAAGGATGTGTCAGGAGGCTACAGGACCCGTAGCTGGGATACTTTCTCACAGTTCCGCAACATCAATATAGATCTCTATAATAAGATCATCGACGGAACCATACGTATCCTCAAGCGCGATGAGGTGATAGCACGATGCAAGTATGCCATCGTACAGGATATCACCGCAGGTTCAGATCTTGACAAGTACTGCTTGCCGAAATGGTTCCATCAGGGCATAGGCACTCTTGACCATGACGGCGGACGCGAGGAGAATTTCTTCTATCTGCGCAAGACCGGACGTTACCCGGCTATACCTGTGGTGGCTGAGTTTGCCGGAGATATGGCTAGGAAATTCAAGTATGTGCGCAATCAGTCGGAGATCATAAACTCCTGGTCCAATACATCGGACAAGACTCGTGAACTCAACCGTGTGTTCCCCAGCGAATACACCGGCGATCTCTTTGCCGGACGTCATGAGAACACTTGGGTGACATATAACCCCTGGAACTCCACAAAGAGTGCCAAGGTGCCGTTCAAGTATAATACCTGCGACAATGTAGAGTTTACGCTGGAGACTTTCGCTACCACCGTATGGAAGGAGTACAGCGACCGTGTCACTTTCTATCTCACCAAGTATCAGGAGGACGGAAAGTCGACAAAATCCATAATAAAGATCAATGGCGCGACATCGCAGCCTTCAGTGCAGTTCACTCCGCGTGCCGAGGCTACAGCCAAGGTGAGCGAGTCGTGGGACAACGGTGTGCTCACTCTCACTGTGGACCATAACGGGCCTCTCGATATCACGGTGAACTGTTCGGGCAATGGCACCGGCCGTCTCACAGAGTACACCAACTCCACAATCCAGTTGCCCGGAAGTCCGCAGCTCTATAAGGGTCCGCGTCAGCATGAGGCCGAAGTGTTCGATTTCAAGAACATCGACAATGACGGTCGTGTGACAAGCGGTTATGACAAGGATGTGCGTAACTACACCGGTCAGGGCTATCTCCGCATGGGCACCGGCAGCAATGTGGCTGTCCGCGATGAAGTGAGCGTGCTCACCGAGGGACGTTATGCCATAAAGTTCCGCTATCGTGCCGAGTCAGCCGACGTAACCAACTACGATCTTTATGTCAACGGCGAGAAGGTAGGCAACCCCTGCTTCACACAGTCGGGTGGCGACAAGACAGTGTGGTATGTAAACTCTATCGCCGCATACCTCAATGCAGGTCCCAACGTGATAGAGCTTAAGGCCAATGCCACCGGAGCATGCGAGCTCTATCTTGACAATGTGATTGTCGAAGCTGTGGAATAAACTCTTTGTGGTAAGATAATCCCTCTAAAAAAGCAGGAGGAAGTTTTATTGACATTTCTCCTGCTTTTTTCTTATCTTTAAGAATTATATGAAGAAAATAGATATCAGATCCTGGATTGTGCCGTTGGCTCTTATCGCTGTGCATGCATGCGCGCAGGCTCAGGACCGGCTTTACGGAAACGAGTTCCCGCTCGGGGATGTCCAACTGCTTGACAGTCCGTTCAAGCATGCATGTGACCTGAATGTGGATGTGCTCCTGCAGTATGATGCCGACAGGCTGCTCGCTCCCTATCTCAAGGCTGCCGGCCTTGATCCCAAGGGTGAAAGTTTCCCGTGCTGGGACGGTCTTGACGGCCATGTCGGAGGTCATTATCTGTCGGCCCTCGCCATTCATTATGCCGCCACAGGCGATAAAAGGCTTAAGGAACGCATGGACTACATGATCTCGGAACTCAAGCGTTGCCAGGACGCCAACGGCGACGGATATGTGGGCGGTGTGCCTGATGGAGCCAGACTTTGGGACGAGTTGCGCAAGGGCAACGTGGACATTATCTGGAAATACTGGGTGCCGTGGTACAATGTGCACAAGACATTCGCCGGACTGCGTGACGCATGGGTGTACACCGGAAACGAGACGGCCAGAGATATGTTCCTTAAATTCTGCGACTGGGGACTTACCGTCATAGCCCCGCTCGATGACGAGCAGATGGAGTCGATGCTTGGCAATGAATTTGGCGGCATGGACGAGGTGTATGCCGACGCCTATGCTATGACAGGTGACAGCCGGTATCTTGACGCCGCACGCCGTTTCTCCCACCACTGGCTTCTCGACAGCATGGCTGCCGGAGTTGACAATCTTGACAACAAGCATGCCAACACTCAGGTTCCCAAGGTCGTGGGCTATCAGCGCATCGCCGAATTAAGTGGTGACACTACCTATTATAATGCCTCGCGCTTTTTCTGGCACACTGTGGCTGACACCCGCTCGCTTTCGATAGGTGGCAACAGCCGTCGTGAGCATTTCGCTTCCAAGGAGGATTGCAAAAGCTATGTCACCGAGCGTGAAGGTCCGGAGACATGCAACACGAACAATATGCTCAAACTCACCGAGGGGCTGTTCCGCATGTCGCCTGACGCACATCTCGCTGACTTCTATGAACGTGCGCTCTACAATCATATCCTTTCGTCGCAGCATCCCGGTCATGGCGGGTATGTCTATTTCACCTCTGCGCGCCCCGGGCATTACCGTGTGTATTCACGCCCGAACGCTGCGATGTGGTGTTGTGTGGGCACAGGCATGGAGAACCATGGTAAATATGGACAGTTCATTTATACTCGCGAGTCAGACTCTCTTTATGTCAACCTTTTTATCCCTTCGCGTCTTGACTGGAAGGAGAAGAACGTCACTGTCACCCAGGAGACAGATTTCCCCGACAGTGAGTCTACGCGTCTGACAATCTCAGCACGAAAGGCCCGCCGCTTCCCCATAATGGTGCGCTATCCGGGGTGGTGCAAGGGCATGACGGTTAAGGTCAACGGTAAGCCTTACCCTGTGGATGCGACGCCCGGATCGTATGTCGCTATTGACCGTAAATGGAAGAACGGTGATGTGGTGGAGCTGAATCTGCCTATGGAGATGCGTCTTGAGGAAGTGCCCAATCTGCCCGAATATGTTTCCATTGTCCGTGGTCCCATAGTGCTTGGCGCGTCCTATAGCACCGAGGACCTCAACGGTCTTGTGGCCGATGACAGCCGTTGGGCCCATATAGCAGGCGGTCCGCTGGTGTCAGTGTTTGACACGCCGATTCTTGTGGGTGAGCGTGCGGATATACTTGCCCGTCTCTCTTCCGCCGAACGTGTCCCGGGCAAGGGGATGACTTATGTGGTGAATGGGCTTACCTCCGATCCGTCACAGCAGCTGACGCTGCAGCCGTTTGCACGTCTTCACGATTGCCGTTACATGATGTATTGGCTCACGATGACACCTGCCGAATATGACGCTTATCTTGAGCGTGAGCGCGCTGCCGAGGAGGCTATGCTCGCGCTTGACCGCCGTACGGTCGATGCTGTCAACACTGGCGAGCAGCAGCCCGAAGCCGATCACTTTATGGAGAGTGAACGGTCAAATTCAGGAGTGAATTACGGCGTTGCCTGGCGTGATGCCTCTGACGGAGGCTTCTTTACCTACAGGATGAAACCGTCGGGCAAGTCGGATCTTGCTCTGCGAGTCCGCTACTGGGGAAATGAAGGTGGCAAGCGTGCTTTCTCGATATTCATTGACGACACGCTTCTCACAGAGGAGAATATCGGCGGCAAATGGAAAAAGGATGAGTTTGTCGATGTGGAGTATCCTATTCCGGCATCGATGATTGATGGAAAGGAGTTCGTAAAAGTCCGGTTCCAGAGCGATAAGGGCAACACTGCCGGAGGCGTGTACAACCTGAGGCTTGTCGCCCCTGAAAAACAATAAAAAAGATATTGCTTTATGAGAATACAATTTGCAGCATTGCTCGCAGGGGTGTCGCTTGCGGCATCGGCCCAGAATCCTGTGGTACAAACCTGCTACACCACAGATCCTGCACCGATGGTGCATGACGGGACTTTCTATATTTACACCGGTCATGACGAGGACGGTGCCGATTTCTTCTGGATGCAGGAGTGGCGCGTGTACTCCTCCAAAGATATGGTCAACTGGACCGATCACGGATCTCCGCTCGCTATCGAGGATTTCACGTGGGGCGATGACCGTGCATGGGCACCCCAGTGTGTGGAGCGCAATGGAAAATTCTATTTCTATGTTCCGCTTCATTCCAAGCTCTCGGGCGGCATGGCTATAGGTGTCGCTGTCGGTGACTCGCCTGTCGGGCCGTTCAAGGATGCGCTGGGTGCTCCATTGTTTGACAACGGTTCGTGGGATAATATAGACCCTACCGTATATGTCGACAACGACGGGCAGGCTTATATATATTGGGGCAATCCCGAGATATATTATGCGAAGCTCAATGAGGATATGATCTCATTTGACGGAGAGGTCCGTAAAGTGGAGCAGACTGTAGAGGGCTTCGGTGCGCCGGGGCTTAAGGCCCGGAAGAAAGGGGAGAAGTATAAGGATATGTACACCGAGGGCCCATGGTTCATGCGCCATGGCGACAAGTATTATCTCCTCTATGCCGCCGGTGGTGTGCCGGAACACATATCGTATTCAATGAGCGACTCCCCTTTGGGTCCTTGGAAATATATGGGTGAGATCATGCCTCTCGGCGGAACTGATTCGTTTACCAATCATTGCGGTGTCATGGACTTCAATGGCCATTCTTACTTCTGTTACCATACAGGCAAGTTGCCCGGCGGTGGCGGATTCGGCCGCAGTGTTGCCATAGAGGAGTTCAAGTATAATCCCGACGGGACATTCCCTTTGATACACCCTACGGAGGAGGGGGTAAAGCCCATAGCTGATTTCAATCCCTACAGACGTGTCGAGGCCGAGACAATGGCCTTCAGCAAAGGGCTGAGCACTGAGCCTAATGCCGTGACAGGGGTGTATGTGTCGGATATACACAACGGAGACTATCTCAAGCTTCGGAATGTGGCGTTCGGACATGAGGCACCACGCACGTTTGGCGCGTCGGTCGCAAGCGCGTTGCGCGGCGGAGCCATTGAAGTGCGTCTCGACAGTATTGCAGGTCCTATGGTGGCGCGTCTCGAAGTGCCTGGTACAGGCGGATGGGAGGAATGGAGATATATTGAGACTCCTTTTTCCGGTGAGGCTGCCGGCAATCATGACGTGTACTTCGTGTTTACCGGACGAAAGGGACCTAAACTCTTCAATTGGGACTATTGGGAATTCAAGAAGTAGAAGTCCCTTGCAGGAGTGATTGATATGATTATTGGTATGACCCGATAATAATGCTCAGAATGGAGAGACCGTCACACGCAGTTGCGTGTGACGGTCTCTTTTTCTATGCTTTCAAAATACCGGTGCATCAAATTATGATGTCGGTACTTTGGATTCCGGTTTGTATATCATGGTTGGTTATATGCATGGGAACAATGTGTTGTGAAATAGCATAATAAGTGTCGGATGTTACAAATCGGAATGAATATGTTACACGGGTGTATGGAACGTGTTACAAAAAGACATATGTATGAAGCAGATTTATAGTAATAATACAAAGATGTCTGAATAACTTTGCGTGTCGAAATTAAACGATGAAAAACCAGTAAAATTAACTCCATGAAAATTCTGAAGTGCATATTTACTCTTTTTGCAATGACGTGGTTGCTGAACACTACACCTGTATGGTCTAATGATTCTGCCCGTCTGAATCCGGTGATATGGGCGGATGTGCCTGATCCGGATGTGATCAGAGTCGGTGACACTTACTATATGGTGAGCACCACCATGCATCTTATGCCGGGGTGTCCTGTCATGAGGTCGAAGAATCTTGTCGACTGGGAGATCATAAGCTACGTTTTTGACACTCTTGAGGATAATTCTCGCTATCATCTGATAGGAGGCAGTGTCTACGGCCGCGGGCAGTGGGCTACATCTATAAGGTATCATGACGGGAGATTCTATGTGTTGTTTTCTCCGAACGATCAGCCTTACAAGTCATATATCTATACGGCCGAGGACCCTGCCGGGAAATGGACTCTTGTGAGCCGTACGCAGCATTTCCATGATTCGTCATTCCTGTTTGATGATGATGGCAGAGTGTATGTGTATTATGGCACCGGACAGCTCCGTGAACTTGAGCCTGATCTGTCAGGAGTGAAGGAGGGTGGAGTCAACACCACAATTTTCAGCCGTGACGAGTCAGAGACCGGTCTGCTTGAAGGTAGCCGAGCCATAAAGCACAATGGCAAATATTATCTGTTGATGATATCATGGCCCAGGGACGGGAAGCGTCGTCAGGTATGTTACCGGGCCGATAATATAGAGGGCCCGTATGAAAAGAAAGTGATCCTTGAATCCGATTATGCCGGATTTCCGTATGTGGGTCAGGGCTGCATATTCGATTGTCCTGACGGGAGCTGGCGCGCTATGATATTCCAGGACCGTGGTGCTGTGGGCCGCGTGCTCACAGTGATGCCGTGCACTTGGCGTGACGGATGGCCTATGCTCGGCAATGCCGAAGGAAAGGTGCCTTATCTTATAGAGCCTGTTTCTGAAGAGACGGTTGAATCCAATCTGATACTGAGTGATGAATTTGACGGTAACACTCTCGCTGATTGCTGGCAGTGGAACCATGTCCCTGACAACGACGGCTGGAGCCTTACGGAGGCTCCCGGCAAGCTACGCCTCTACACCACCCGTGTAGTGCCTAACATCTACATGGCTCCCAACACTGTCAGCCAGCGTATGTCGGGTCCAGTATGCTCTGGCACCGTGAAGATTGATATCTCCGGCATGAAGGATGGCGATGTCGCCGGATTCGGTGCCTTCAACGGACATTCAGGACTGCTCAATATCGTGTGTGAGGGGAAAAAGAAATATCTTGTCATGACTTCCGAGGTAGTGGATCTTGATGACAATAAGAGTGTCACGGGTGTGGAAGTGAACGAGCACTCCAGAATAAGACTTAAGGGCGACAACGTGTACCTGCGTGTCGACTGTGACTTCAATCCGGGAAAGGATATCGCCACTTTCTACTATAGCAATGACGGCAATTCATGGCAGAAGACCGGCATTGATTTCAAGATGGTCTATGATTACCGTAAGCTGTTCATGGGAAGCAGGTTTGCGATATACAATTATGCCACTAAGAAAAAGGGCGGTCATATAGATGTGGATTATTTCCGTTATGACGCGGCTGCCAATACGTTGCCTTCGCTCGCTTCGGCTACCGAGGGAAAATTCCTTGCCGGTGTGGCATTGAGTGTCCGCGACATAAATTCTGAGTCTGCACGGAAGCTTGCTGCCGATAATTTCAACTGCATTGTTGCCGAGAACTGCATGAAATCGGAAGAGATACATCCTGCCGAGGATGTGTATGACTTCGCTGACGCAGACAAGTTTGTCGACTTTGGTGTGGAGAACGGCATGACGATCATAGGGCATTGCCTTATATGGCACTCGCAGTGCCCGGCGTGGTTCTGTCATGACGATAAGGGTGATCTTGTGTCACCTGAGGTGCTGAAACACCGCATGAAGGAGCATATCACCACAGTAATGCAGCGTTACAAAGGTAAGATTCATGGCTGGGATGTTGTCAATGAGGCTGTGGAGAGCGATGGGTCATGGCGAAATTCTGATTTCTATAAGATCCTTGGCCCCGAATTCATTCCGCTGGCATTCCAGTATGCGCATGAGGCGGATCCGGACGCGCAGCTCTACTATAACGATTACTCCATGGATGCTGTCGGTAAGCGCAACACGGTGGTTAATATGATACGTGACCTTAAGAAAAGAGGTCTGCGTATAGATGCTGTCGGGATGCAGACACATGTCGGTCTCAGCGAACCGGTTCTCAGCGAGTATGAGAAGAGCCTGATGGCTTTTGCCGCAGAGGGTGTGCATGTGATGGCTACAGAGTTTGATGTGAGCATACTGCCTTTCGTGCATGCAAGTGCCAACATTTCTGATACGGCCGCATATGATGAACGTCTTAACCCGTATCGCCACGGTGTGCCGGCTGATGTCCAGTTCGAGTGGGACAAGAGGGTAAAGGATTTTTTCAACCTTTATGCAAAGCATTCCGATGTTTTTGATCGGTTGACTGTGTGGGGGCTTACTGACGCTTCTTCATGGAAAAACAATTTCCCTATATTCGGTCGCACCGACTATCCAGTGTTCATTGACCGTGCAGGAAAGATAAAACCAGTGATATATGATATAATAGGTGATTATATACGGCATAAATGACCTGACTTTAATATATTTCAAAAAAGGTAGAAAAGACAGAAAAAGGTAAACAGGTAAAGGTAAAAGATTTGTTAGGTTGCTATTTAGCATAGAGCGGGGTGCAGCTACCGCATAGGGTTCTTCCCCCCGGTCTATGCTTTTTTATTTGTTTAATGCTTTAAATCGCTATGAACAGTATCAGATGTCTCTATTTGTTTGCATTCGCGGTATGCGTTTCAGTGTTCTGCCCGGTGAGCGGAGCCTCATCCCGCTATGCTGATGAGGATGGTTCACGCCTGTGGCTCCGGGGGGAGAATGCGTGTGGTGCCGATGTGTCATTCGGCGGCAAAATGACCCCCGCAATAGAGACTGCCATCACTGAGCTCAGGGACGGGTGGCATGATGTAGAGAGTGTGAGGCTCGAACTAAGAAAGGGGTTTGGCAAGGAGGCTTTCAGGATCCGTTCGGGTAAAGGTGGTATTGTTATTACAGCGTCGGGAGATACCGGCCTGCTGTATGGAGCTTATCATCTTCTGCGCATGCAGAACACGGGTGCTGACATGTCGGATATAGACGTGCTGGAGGAGCCGGTATTCGGCCTGCGCATACTTGATCATTGGGACAATCCTGACGGAAGCATAGAGCGCGGTTACGCCGGGCACAGCCTGTGGCGATGGGATGAGCTGCCGGCCGTATTGTCTCCCCGCTATCGCGAATATGCAAGGGCGAATGCCTCGGTTGGCATAAATGGCACTGTGCTTAATAATGTGAACGCTTCACCTTCGGTCCTTGCAAAGGAGAATCTTATCAAAGCTAAGGCTCTTGCGGATGTGTTCCGTCCGTATGGAGTCAAAGTCTATATATCTGTGAATTTTGCATCGCCCATGGTTATCGGCGGCCTGTCCACAGCCGATCCTCTTGACAAGGGGGTGGCCGGATGGTGGAAAAAGAAAGCCGACGAGATATATGCTCTCATACCTGATTTCGGAGGATTCCTTGTCAAGGCCAATTCCGAAGGGCAGCCCGGTCCGTGTGACTATGGCCGCACTCACGCCGAGGGCGCGAATATGCTTGCCGGTGCGCTTGCTCCTCATGGCGGTATAGTGATGTGGCGTGCGTTTGTCTACAGTGCGAGCGACAGTGACCGTGCCAAGCAGGCCGCATTGGAGTTTCAGCCTCTTGACGGCAAGTTCGCATCCAATGTGATACTGCAGATAAAGAACGGCCCTATAGATTTTCAGCCACGCGAGCCATACAGCCCTCTGTTCACATCGCTTGAGGACACACCGTCGATGGTAGAGATGCAGCTTACACAGGAATATCTCGGATTTTCCAACCATCTTGCATATCTTGCTCCGTTGTGGAAGGAGTTTTTTGCTTTTGTCCCGCCATCGAGGTTGAAAGGTATCGCCGGAGTAGCAAATACAGGTGATGATGTGAACTGGTGCGGACATCATTTCGCCCAGTCCAACTGGTATGCATTCGGGCGTATGTCATGGAATCCCGGACTGACACCGGGTGAGGTGGCCGATGAATGGCTTAAGCAGACATTCTGTTCCGACAGTGCCTTTGTGGCCCCGGTCAGAGACATGATGCTTGACAGCAGGGAAGCAGTGGTCGACTACATGATGCCGCTCGGGCTTCACCATATCTTTGCCTGGGGGCATCATTACGGCCCTGAACCATGGTGTGATGTGCCGGGCGCACGTCATGACTGGATGCCGTCTTATTATCACAGGGCTGATAGGAATGGCATAGGTTTTGACCGCAGTGCAACAGGCAGCAATGCTGTGGCGCAGTATCCTGACTCGCTATGCCGCCTGTATGGTGACATTGCCACATGTCCTGAAGAGTATCTGCTATGGTTTCACCATGTGCCGTGGGGGCATAGGATGCGCAATGGGCGCACCCTTTGGGCGGAGATGTGCCATAGGTATGACCATGGCGTGTCCGAGGCTCGCAGATTCCAGCAGGTGTGGGATGCTGTGGAGCCATATGTCGATTCCCGCCGGTTCCGGGATGTCGGGTCCAAGCTTAGGATCCAGTCGCGGGATGCCGTGTGGTGGAAGGATGCCTGTCTCCAATACTTCTCCACATTTTCAGGTATGCCTATACCTTACGGCATAGAGCGTCCTGTGCATGATCTTGGTGATCTGATGAAGTTCAGGCTTGACATTTCCAATGAGGAGTGTCCTGAGTCGGGCTTCAGCAAGTGATGAATTAGAAGTCGTTAAAAAATCTAATAATATAATGGAAACTAAAATGTCTATGGACGCTTCAATGCCCGTAACCCGTGATGACAGTTTCTGCCGTCTCAGTTGGATTCAGCGTATCGGTTTCGGATCCGGTGATCTGGCTCAGAACCTTATTTACCAGACGATAAGCATGTATCTGCTTTTCTTCTACACCAACGTCTATGGGCTTCTTCCCGAAGTCGCTGCCGTGATGTTTCTTATCGTCAGAATAATAGATGTGATATGGGATCCCCTTGTCGGGACATTCGTCGACAAGCACAATCCTTCGATGGGCAAGTACCGGTCATATCTGATAACAGGAGGAATACCCCTTACAGGTTTTGCCATACTATGTTTCTGGAACGGATTTTCCGGATCGCTGCTGTATGCTTATGTGACATATGTCGGGCTTTCGATGTGCTACACCCTTGTCAATGTCCCGTATGGTGCGCTCAATGCTTCACTGTCGCGCAGTACCGACGAGATCACAGTGCTTACATCGGTGCGCATGTTCATGGCTAATATAGGAGGTCTTGCCGTGGGCATGGGAATCCCCATGGTTCTGCATCTTTTTGATCCTTCCGAGAGCACGGATATGTCGACAAGTGACAGCGCATGGCTCAGGACCATGGTGCTTTATGGTGTCATAGGGCTCGGACTGTTGATATTCTGTTTCACCCAGTGCCGTGAGAGAGTGGTGATGGACAGGAGCCATGCCGAGAATGTCAAGGTCGCTGACCTCTGGATGGAGTTTGTGCACAACAGGCCTCTCCGTATACTTGCCTTCTTTTTCATAACTGCGTTTGCCATGATGGCTATAGGCAATTCGGCAGGAGCTTACTATATCAACTATAATCTTCATGGCTCGGCAGCCCAGCTGTCGGTATTTATGGGGCTTGGCTCCATCCCGGCATTCATATTCATGCCCATGATCCCGTCGATCAAACGCATGGTCGGCAAAAAAGGGATGTTCTACATATTCCTTACTGTCGCCATTATCGGTATGGCCATGCTGTATGTGATATCTATGGTCGAGTCATTGCGCTCACACATGTGGCTTGTGTATGTGGCACAGTTCGTAAAGTCTACCGGTGTAATTGTTGCCACAGGTTATATGTGGGCTCTTGTGCCTGAAGTGATAAGTTTCGGTGAATACACCCATGGCCGCCGTATTGCCGGTATAGTCAACGCTCTTACCGGTATCTTCTACAAAGCAGGTATGGCTTTGGGTGGCGTGGTCCCGGGGCTTGTGCTCGCATTTGTAGGATTCGACCAGACAAATGAGACGAGTCAGACTGCGTTTACTCAGCAGGGTATCCTGTGGCTTGTCGCTGTGATACCGGCTATACTCCTTATGCTCGCAATGTTTATAATGTCCCGTTACGACCTCAGTGACGAGAAGATAGAGGAGATAAACCGTGAGATAGAAAGACGTAACAGATAAACAACGTAGAATTCATATAAAATTCATATAAAATGAAACCAAGATATCTTGTCCCCGGTGACTATATGGCAGATCCTTCTGTACATGTGTTTAACGGCAGGGTATATATATACCCATCGCATGACCGGCAGAGCGAATTTGAGGAGAATGACAACGGCGATCACTTCGATATGAAGGACTATCATGTGTTCTCTACCGACGACATTATGAACGGCGAGATCGTTGACCATGGTAAGGTGCTCGATGTTGAGGATATTCCGTGGGCCGGACGTCAGCTCTGGGATTGCGATGTCGCCGAGAAGGACGGGCGGTATTACATGTATTTCCCGCTCAAGGACCGTAATGACATATTCCGTATAGGTGTGGCTGTCTCTGACAGACCCGAGGGTCCCTTTGTGCCTCTTCCGGATCCTATGCGCGGCAGCTATTCAATAGATCCGGCGGTGCTGAAGGACGGCGGTGAACATTACATGTATTTCGGAGGCCTGTGGGGAGGTCAGCTGCAACGCTACCGTAACAATAAGGCTATCGAGAACCCGCATCTGGCTCCCGATGACGAGGAGGCTCTGCCATCGCTTGTAGCGCGTCTGTCCTCTGACATGTTGCAGTTTGCCGAAGAGCCCCGTCCGGTAATAGTGCTTGATCCGGAGACAGGCAAGCCATTGCGAGCCGGTGATAACACACGTCGCTTCTTCGAGGCGTCATGGATGCATAAGCGTGGAGGGAAATATTATTTCTCATATTCCACCGGCGACACCCACCGCCTGTGTTATGCCATAGGTGACAACCCTTACGGGCCGTTCGTATACGCTGGATGCATTCTTACCCCGGTAGTGGGTTGGACCACCCACCACTCGATAATAGAGTATAAAGGTGAATGGTATCTGTTCTACCATGACTGTGTTCCTTCCGGAGGAAAGACATGGCTCAGAAGCCTTAAGGTACGCAAGCTTGAATATGATGCGTCAGGTCGTATCATAGAGATGAGCGGAGAGGACTGACCCACGTAAATATATTCCGTAACTATATTTGGTAATAAGAGATGGTGTGACCGTTCCTGTTGCATAAACGGCTTCAGGAACGGTTTTTTTTGCATATGCTCTACGGTCTCGTGAATTTTGATTATCTTTGCTGAGGTATAATCATAAAGACATCACTTATTGGTATGAGCGTTAATAAGGTAATACTTCTCGGCAATGTGGGGCGTGATCCGGAGATCCGCTATGTGGAGAAATGTCCCATAGCCTCTTTCCCGCTTGCGACTGACGAGAGACCTGTCAGACTGCCTGACGGTACCGAGAGGCCGGGGCGCACCGAGTGGCACAATATAGTGATGTGGAATGCGTCTGCCGAGATGGCAGAACGATATATACGCAAGGGTACGCGACTGTATATCGAAGGCCGTCTCCGTTATCGCACCTGGGAGGACCGCAATGCCATAAAACGTACGGTCACTGAGATATATGTGGATACCTTCGAGATACTCGGCCCTCCACGATCCTCCAATTGAGTGCAGCGACACAAATATTGGGGAACGGGGTCTAATTTTTTATCATGATATTTTGGCGGTTACGGATATAATCCCTATCTTGTGACCGTAATTCTTGTGCATGTATGCCAAAGAATAATTCTACAGACCTCATCACATCTATTTTTATTTAATCAATTCTAATAACATGACTGGATTTTACCTGCGAGACACGCATGATGCGTCAGTCTTTGCTGTGACGTTGGTGATAGTAGCGGCTTCACTATTCTCTTCTGTTACTGCCTCTGCTCAGGAGGTGTTTTATCGCGTGCATTCCGAGGAATACAAACTGATAAAACCGCACCTCATCGATTATCCTAACGGTTTTCTCATAGTGTCTACCGCCAAAGGGGTGGCTATGCCTCACATTCAGACACAGAGTGCCAGTAAGGCTGTCCTCGAGGGTGTTTCGGTGAACCTTTCTGACGACCTGGAGACTATTACGGTCGATGACGTTGAGAACAGCAAGTTGATGTATGATCTGATACTCCCTCACGGCAGCAGTTATATAAATCTGCAGTACAGGCATGAGAAAGGCAATTACCAGCTCTACAATGAGGGTAAGAATGAGTTTTATTCCGCGCCGGAAACAAACGGTGCCGTGGATAAGAGTTTCATTATAAGATACAATGCGGCAAACGACGGACTTCTGGAGATTAAGACTCCGGAAAAGAACAGCAAAGTATATCATATCACATATGGATATGGGACAACTTCGACATCACCCACTGAGCGTTTCCGATTCCGTGATGATATCACCGACAATACATTGTCGATATATCATCGTGATTGTTTCAACATTCATTTCACTGATCCTGACAAGCGTGTCGAGGACGGCAGGGTAGGCATCAGTCTCGACTTGACCGGCAATGGCATAGCTGTCACCACATTGCTGAAGTATGTGATCAACGACGGAGAGGATGTGGGCATCAGCCAGCTCCTTGAGTCTCCGGATCAGGAGGAGATACGCGCCGCCGGAAGCGGTCTGTCCGTCACGTCATTCTCACTGCCCGTAGGTGGAGGTGGCAACACCATATGGGCTATGCCGGTGATGGTGGATAGCGATGGCGCATATCCTGTAGGCAGGATATTTAAGGGCGATTTTGCCGAAATACCTACGGGAATTGATACTGTGGGCCTGGATGCGGAGAGTCAGGATCCCGTGTATTTTGACCTGCACGGCCGCATAGTGACTCAGCCGTTACAGCGGGGCGTTTACATCAGGAAGTCAGGGTCAAATGTCGTGAAGGTGCTTGTGCAGTGATTCATGTCACATTTGTCAGCCTTGTTTAACACTATTTGTCAGTTTTGTGATTTGGCATTTGTTTTGCAGATTGTTATACCAAAGTAAACAAATATACACAAATCATATACAACATCATGCAGAAAGGACAGATTGGCGTAACGACCGAGAATATCTTTCCGGTCATCAAGAAATTCCTTTATTCAGATAATGAAATATTTCTGCGCGAGCTTGTGGCCAATGCCATTGACGCGACGCAGAAACTGAAGACCCTTGCATCGTTTGGCGATTTCAAGGGCGAGCTCGGTGATATGCGTGTCGAAGTCAAGGTCGACAAGGAGGCCGGGACACTCACCGTCGCCGACCATGGCATCGGAATGACAGCCGATGATGTCAACAAGTACATCAATCAGATCGCGTTTTCAGGAGCCGAGGAGTTTGTCAACAAATACAAGGACAATGCCAACTCTATTATAGGGCACTTCGGGCTCGGATTCTATTCGGCATTCATGGTGTCGAAGAAAGTCGAGATACGCACTCTTTCCTATCAGGAAGGGGCAGAAGCCGTGCGGTGGGACTGTGACGGCTCGCCTGAATATAATATGGAGCCTTGCGACAAGTCTGACCGTGGTACCGAGATCACTCTGTGGATCGACGATGACAACAAGGAGTATCTTGAGCAGGCCCGCATAGAGCAGCTCTTGAAGAAATATTGCCGTTTTCTTCCTGTGCCGGTTGTATTCGGCAAAGAGCAGGAATGGAAGGACGGTAAGTATGTCGACACTGACCGTGACAAGGTTATCAACTCCACTGAGCCGGCCTGGACCAAAAAGCCTGCCGACCTCACTGACGATGACTATCGCAAGTTCTATCATGAATTGTATCCCGGTCAGGAGGATCCGTTGTTCTGGATACACCTTAACGTCGATTACCCGTTCAATCTCACCGGCATACTTTATTTCCCGAAGATAAAGAGCAACCTTGATATCCGCAAGGACCGTATACAGCTTTACTGCAATCAGGTTTTTGTCACTGACTCTGTGGAAGGAGTGGTGCCCGAGTTCATGATGCTTCTTCAGGGTGTGATCGATTCTCCCGACATACCTCTTAACGTGTCACGTTCTTATCTCCAGAGCGACCGTGCGGTGAAGAAGATATCGGGTTACATAACAAAGAAGGTCGCATCCAGGCTCGAAGATCTTTTCAAGTCTGACCGTAAGGATTTTGAATCCAAGTGGGACGACATAAAGATTTTCATCGAATATGGAATGCTCACTGACGAGAAATTCTGTGATGCTGCGCTTAAGTTTGCACTTATGCGTGATACCACCGACAAATACTTTACTCTTGAGGAGTACAGGACCCTCGTGGAGGCATCCCAGACCGACAAAGACGGCAATGTGGTATATATCTATGCGACCGATCCGGTAGAGCAGTACAGCTATATAGAGGCCGCGAATGCCAAGGGTTACAATGTGCTTCTGATGAACGGACAGCTTGACGGCCATTTCATTTCCATGCTTGAAAGCAAGCTTGAGAAGACCGTGTTCGTGCGTGTGGACAGCAATGTGGCCGACAATCTTGTGGTCAAGGAGGACAAGAAGGACTCTGGCCTTTCCGGCGAGCAGATATCGCTTCTCACCGCGATATTCCGTTCGCAGCTGCCGGTATTGGAGAAGAGCGAGTTCATGGTGTCGTTTGAGTCTCTTGATCCTGCGGCAGCCCCTGTGCTCATAACGCAGAATGAATATATGAGGCGTATGAAGGATATGGCGGCTACGCAGCCCGGCATGAGTTTCTATGCCGAACTTCCCGACAATTATAATCTCATAGTCAACACGTCGCAGGATTCGGTTGCCAAGGTGCTTGCTGACGCTGAGAAGGCCCTTGGAGAAAAGATGTCTCCACTTCGTGCAGCTGTCGATGCCGACAATGAGAAACTGACAGCCTTGCGGGCCGAGATAAAGGACAATAAGCCCACTGACGCTCAGAAAGCCGAGGAGCAGAAACTGATGGATTCCGTAGAGTCCTCTCGTCGTGAACAGGAGACGATCGCATCCGATTATGCCAAAGGGGTTCCTGCCGTCAGGCAGATGATCGATCTCGCTCTCCTCGGCAACGGTCTACTTCAGGGCAAGGAGCTGTGCGAATTTATAGCACGTTCTGTAAAGATGCTTTAATACTTTATAATTCAGAATTGCACGCTGTAAGCGTTGCGATATTCTGAGGCTGTGTCAATATTATAGCGGATACATTTCAGGTGTTATCCGCTATAATATTGACACAGCTTCAGTTATAAGTGTATTTACGATGTGTTTTTGTCTTTTTTTAAGGCGTATGGGCGGCGATATTGCCCATGTGGGGAAGTATTTTTGTGTCATAATAACAAAAATCTCTCTTGACATGACAGCAATACATCGTACTGACCTTCTGCAAGTCACAGCCCAGTCCTGTGGCAATGTGCTCTTGTCACTCACCATGAGTGGTGTGACAAATCTTGGCGACGTGTTTCATCAGGTGCGTAGCTCGGCCCCAGATGAGGCGGGGATAGTCACTATAAAACTTCGCAACCGCACACAGGGATGGACGCAGCAGCACAACATAGTGTTTCGTGCGACATCTGCCAAAACGTCACCGAAAAAACGCCTTAATGACAATACATATCCGTCACTTTTCGCATAGCGATAATTCCCGGGAGCGGGGGAGCGGCAGTTAGGGTACGGTAGTGCTTGTCAGTCACGTGCCGGAGGCGGGACTTGCTGTTCTCCCGCTGTCGTACACGTCTTATTTATGGACATAAAAACCAATTGGCATAATTTTTGTTATTATAATATAAGGATTATATCACGAACCTTCAACTTACAAAATATAGCTAATGAACTTCAATAATTTCACAATTAAGTCTCAGGAAGCAATACAGAAGGCGATAGAGATTACCCGTGGAGCAGGTAATCAGGCTATCGAACCCGTACATCTTCTCAAGGGGGTTATGACTGAGGGAGAATCGCTCGTCAACTTCATATTTTCCAAGATAGGAGCCAACTCCGCCGCACTTATGCGGCAGGTTGATGAAAAGATCGCCTTGGAACCTCGTGTGTCGGGCGGCGAGCCCTACCTGAGCCGAACCTCTAATGATGTCCTGCAGAAAGCTCTTGACGTAGCCAAGAAACAGGGTGACGAGTATGTCACTCTCGAGGCTCTGCTTGTGGCTATCTTCACGGTCAACTCTCCGGCGGCAACAATCCTTAAGGATGCCGGATTGAGCCAACGTGAGCTTGAAGCCGCTGTTGCCGAGTTGCGCAAAGGCAAGAAGGCTACTGATCAGAGTGCCGAGGACACATATCAGGCATTGTCAAAATATGCCATCAACCTTAATGAACGTGCCCGCGAAGGAAAGCTCGATCCCGTCATCGGCCGTGACGATGAGATCCGCCGTGTGCTCCAGATCCTTTCGCGACGCACGAAAAACAACCCCATGCTCATCGGTGAGCCCGGTACAGGCAAGACCGCCATCGCCGAAGGGCTCGCACAGAGGATTGTGCGCGGCGACGTGCCCGAGAATCTGCGAAGCAAGCAGATATATTCGCTTGACATGGGTGCCCTTGTGGCCGGTGCAAAGTATAAAGGCGAGTTTGAGGAGCGTCTCAAGGCTATCGTCAATGAAGTGACGGGTGCCGATGGCGAGATTATCCTGTTTATCGACGAGATCCATACTCTTGTGGGAGCCGGTAAGGGGGAAGGTGCCATGGATGCCGCCAATATTCTCAAGCCCGCGCTCGCCCGTGGTGAACTGCGCTCCATCGGTGCGACGACTCTTGATGAGTACCAGAAATATTTTGAAAAGGATAAGGCTCTCGAAAGGCGTTTCCAGAAAGTGATGGTCAATGAGCCTGACGAGGCTGCAGCTATCGCCATACTGAGAGGCCTGAAGGAACGTTACGAGAACCATCACAAGGTCCGTATCCGTGACGAGGCGATCATTGCGGCGGTGACCCTGTCGGAGCGTTACATCACCGACCGTTTCCTCCCTGACAAGGCCATTGACCTCGTGGACGAGGCTGCATCCAAGCTGCGTCTTGAGATTGATTCCGTGCCTCAGGCCCTTGACGAGATATCACGCCTGATAGCGCAGAAGGAGATTGAACGCGAGGCTATAAAGCGCGAGGGCGACCAGCCTAAGGTAAAGGATATCGAAAAGGAGCTTGCCGATCTGCGTGACCGCGAGAAGGATTTCACTGCCAAATGGAAGGCCGAGAAGGATCTGATCAACAGGATTCAGCAGAACAAGATCGAGATAGAACAGCTCAATTTCGATGCCGAGCGTGCCGAGCGTGAAGGTGACTATGCCCGTGTTGCTGAGATCCGTTACTCCAAAATCCAGCAGAAGGAAAAGGAGAACGCTGAGATACAGGAACAGTTGAAAATGATGCAGGGCGAGAAGGCTCTCATTAAAGAGGAGGTCGACTCCGAGGATATCGCTGATGTGGTGTCACGCTGGACCGGGATTCCCGTCAACAAGATGGTGCAGACTGAAAAGGAGAAACTGCTGCATCTCGAGACGGAACTCCATCACCGCGTAGTGGGGCAGAACGATGCCATACGTGCTATAGCCGATGCCGTGCGCCGTTCCCGTGCCGGACTTAACGACCCACGTCGTCCTATCGGATCGTTCATCTTCCTCGGGACCACCGGCGTGGGCAAGACGGAGCTTGCCAAGGCTCTTGCCGAGTATCTTTTCGACGACGAGAATATGATGACGCGTATCGACATGAGCGAGTATCAGGAGAAGCATTCGGTGTCACGTCTGGTAGGCGCGCCTCCGGGATATGTCGGTTACGACGAAGGCGGACAGCTTACCGAAGCCGTAAGGCGCAAGCCCTACTCGGTGGTGCTGTTTGACGAGATCGAAAAGGCTCACCCCGATGTGTTCAACATTCTGCTTCAGGTGCTGGACGACGGTCGTCTTACCGATAACAAGGGGCGTATGGTGAATTTCAAGAACACGATCATCATCATGACCTCCAATATGGGTTCTCCGCTCATACGTGACAATTTCGCCAAGATGACCGAGGACAATCGTGAGGAGACGATCGAGAAGACCAAGAATGAAGTCATAGAGCTGTTGAAGCAGACCATACGTCCTGAATTCCTCAACCGTATCGACGAGATCATAATGTTCACACCGCTCAACGAGGCTGAGATAGAAGAGATCGTCGGATTGCAGATAAGGTCCATACAGAAGATGCTTGCCGCCAACGGCATCACTCTCGAGGTGACACCTGCCGCGCTTAAGTTCCTCGCCGAAGAGGGTTATGATCCTGAATTCGGTGCGCGTCCTGTCAAGCGAGTCATTCACCGCATGGTGCTTAACCAGCTGAGCAAGGACATTCTCGCCCAGAAAGTCGACCGTGACCACCCGATAACCATCGATTATGACGGAAACGATATAGTATTCAAAAACTAAAAACAGCAAAACATATATTAAGCATATAAAACACACACACTAACTATATTTATTATGAAAAAGTTCCTCTCTCTATTTCTCGCTGTCCCGATGCTGGCATTTATGTCGGCATGTGACGATGACGACAGCAAGGTGCCTGATGTAAGTGTCTCCATACAGTATTCAGGCGGTTCGCTCGTCGATGACGTGCTTACTGTGGTCGAAGGTGATACACTCAAGATCGAAGGCCTGAAGGTGACACCGGCTCCCGGTACAGGCGACGCTGTGCTTGGCCAGACTACTTACTTCCTTGACAACGTTCCGTTCTTTACCACAATCATCGCGCCTTTTGCGGTGGATATCGACACGGAAGGTTTGAAAGAGGGTACCCACTATCTCAGGGTCAACACACAGATATTCCAGGTTGACAAGTCAATCGGATGGGGTATATTCCAGTACAAGCTCAACATTGTGGCTGCTCCCGAGGATCAGCCCGGTGATACCGGAGGCGGTACTGATACACCTGATCAGACCATCACTGATTCCGTTGACTGACATCAGTCAGATTTTCTGAACAAACTCTGGTGATTTATAAAGCCGGATGTGCCGGGATTGTCCGGGCGCATCCGGCTTTCACTTTTGTTATTAAACAAGCTCTAAACGACCTCTTGGAATTGCCGGTAAGCCATAAAAGAAGCGGAGGATATCTCTATGTCATAATGCCGTGTGTCATCGGCTTATAACCAAGATATCTTCCGCTTCTTTTATGACTTCTCGGGCAAGTTTGTGCCTGAATCAATGTCTTTCCTGCACAATCCCTTGCCGCTACTGGTCTATGTCGTTGTTGCGGGGATTATTGTTGAGTTCCCGGGTCTCTTCTTTTACGAGTTTCGGAGTGACCTTGTTGCTGTCGGCCTCGTTGATCTCTACACCGGGCAGCTTCTCGGCTGCTTTGTCGGGGGCTATGTCATGTTTCTTTTCCATAATAGTTGAAGTTTAATCTATTATAGAAACATAAAGAGTGGCTCAATGGTTCACCAGCAGTTCATGCAGGGCTGTCACAAGACCTATTCCACCCATGAGCATTATAAGTGCTCCGACTATACGGTTTAGAAGCCACAGTGACCGGATATTGAAATGGCTCCTCATCTTGTTGACTATCCATGTCACGCCAAACCACCACATCACGGCTCCTGCAAATATCGATATGTATCCTGCCACATAATGGTAGGCCTCGAATTCCGGCGCAAGGAAACTGAACCGTGCGAAAAGCCCTATTATGAAGAAAAGTATCAGAGGATTGGAGAAGGTTAGCAGGAAGCCTGTCACAAAGTCTTTCCAGTTGCTTGCCGACTGCACCCCCTGTGGCTGTAATGAACGGGAGGGGTTCGCTCCGAACAGGTAGCCGGCATACACTAACAGTACAACCGAGCCTATGAGCTGAAGGAGGCTTTGGTTGTCCTGTATGAAATCGGTGACAAAGGACAGCCCGAGGCCTGTCAGCAGACAGTAGATGAGGTCGCTAAGTCCGGCTCCGACGCCGGTGAAGAACGCCGGCCAGCGTCCGCGGTTAAGTGTCCGCTGGATACACAGCATCCCTATCGGCCCCATTGGTGCCGACACGAGGATTCCGATAAGGATCCCCCTCATCATTATGATAGGCAGGTGTATCACTACAATATGCAAAATTACGAAAACATCGCGTAGCATGCAAATAAAGATTGCCGCTCCGGCACGCTGTGGCCGGTGCCGGAAGGCCGCGAAACATTTATATGCGCTGTGGCGTTATATCTTAAATAAAAATTATGAAGATATGAAAAAATTTTTGATCGCTTTGCTTGCTGTGTTCTGTGTAGGCATGTCAGCCCGTGCCGACAAGTACACGATTGACCGCAACCAGCTCCCGAAGCCGGCATTGGAAATGATTGAAAAATATTTCCCGAAAGCCAAGATCGCAATGATAAAGGTGGACAGACACTTGCTCAAAAAGACCGATTATGATGTGAAGTTTGTCAATGGCACCAAACTTGAATTCAACAATGCCGGCAAATGGACATCGGTGGACTGTAAGAAAAAGGAGGTGCCGCAGGAACTTGTTATCAAGCCTATCCGAAATTACGTGAAGAAGAATGGCAACGGTGCCTATATAGTCAAAATCGAGAGCAAGCTTAAAGGCTATGAAGTGGAGCTGTCCGACGGTGTTGAACTTAAATTCAACAAACTCGGAAAGCTGACGCATATCGATATTGTGGATGACTGACCTCTGAGGGCACTCAGCTCCTACGTCACCTGTTGGCTGTCCCGTAAGAAGGAGCTCCACGGGACAAGTATGAACTGCATCCTCTTGCCGTCAGTTTCATAGACACGGTATTGCTGGGTCGATCTGACTTTTGTGATCTCTGTCCAGCTTATAGTCTCGGGCTCTGGAACCTTTTCTTCGGTTTCAGGCCCGTGATTTTTCATGTCGGCTTTGATGTCGGGATCAGCGTCATGAAGTCCGTCACGATCGTCGGAAGTGTTTTCTGACGGCAGATATATCAGCCTTATGTATTCACCCTCGGCTATCTCCACTCTCTTGCGCAGCACCGCACGGCGCGCCTCGGGAGTAAGCATATAGTATGTGTAGATGAACGACATGACCATGGGTGCCACAATGAACACTGTCATGAGAGCGACAAGCAGCCAGCGTTCGTCGTGAAGAGCGTATCCGAGTGCTACGAAAAATGCCGTGGGAATAAGCATAAGCCATCCGTAACGTACCATCCATGCCTTAAGTAGCACGGAAAAATACTCTCCTGAGGTGGTCCGGAAAGGGGCTGTCTTGCGTATCGCAGGAGCCCCTGTTGTCGCTGAAGCCTTGTGCTCAGTCATCGAGGTAGCGTCGGGTGAGTCCTGAGAAACTGTCTGTGCGCCTGTCGCGGAGGAACGGCCACCAGCGGCGCACCTGCTCACTCCGTTTCAGGTCGATATCCACCACTGCCATGGCTTCGGAGTCATCGGGAGCCTGATACAGGAATTCCCCCTGCGGACCGGCTATGAAGCTTGATCCCCAGAAACTGATCCCGCCTGTCACACCCGACGGATCCGGCTCGAAGCCTACGCGGTTGACTGTCACTACAGGCAGTCCGTTGGCCACTGCATGGCCGCGCTGCACTGTCACCCATGCCTCTCTCTGACGCTTCTTCTCATCCTCGGAGTCGCTGCTTTCCCACCCTATTGCTGTGGGGTATATGAGCATTTCCGCTCCTCGCATGGCCATGAGTCTTGCTGCTTCGGGATACCACTGGTCCCAGCACACGAGCACACCGAGGCGTCCCACGCTTGTGGCGATAGGCTCGAACCCCATGTCGCCCGGTGTGAAGTAGAATTTTTCATAGTAGGCCGGATCGTCGGGGATATGCATTTTGCGGTATTTCCCGGCTATGGATCCGTCACTCTCGAATACAACGGCTGTATTGTGGTACAGCCCGGCGGCTCGACGCTCAAATAGCGAAGTCACGAGCACTATGCCGTTTTCGCGTGCGGTTTCCGAATAGAATTCTGTAGTGGCCGAGGGGATCTCCACTGCCAGGTCGAAATTGTCGACGCTTTCAGTCTGGCAGAAGTACAGGGAGTCATGAAGCTCCTGCAGGACAACCAGTCTGGCTCCTTCCGAGGCAAGAGCCTTTATCTTTTCGCCGAGGCGGCGTCGGTTGCCCGGTATGTCGGGAGTATTGTGCTGCTGTATTATTCCTGTTTTCATAGATTGCGTGAATTTTCTTCCCATCGGTTGTCCTTTATGCCGCTCACAGCTCCTGCAGGCAGCTGCATGGTGACACAGTGCAGTGAGCCGTGCTGCCTTATGAGAGCCCGGCAGTCGACGGGTATTATTTCGTGGTCGGGATACACTATCTTTAGTGTCTGTTCGGCGAGAAGGTCGTTGGCCGGCTGTCCGTATATCGGAAGGCATATCATGTCGGGGCTGACAAGATAATTGGCATATGTGGCGGGGAGCTGCATACCGTTCTCGTCATATATGGGGGAGGGGAGTGGCAGTTCTATGAGATTGAACGGATGTCCGGCGCGGGTGCGCATATCCGCGAGTTCTTCGCGCATTATGGCAAGCGACTCCACGGTGTGGCCCTCCCTGTCGGTTGCGCCGGTATAGAGTATCGTGTCGTGCGGTGCCAGACGGGCAAGTGTGTCTATATGGCTGTCGGTGTCGTCCCCGGCCATCCCGCCGTGGCGCAGCCACAGCTGATGGTTGAAGCCGAGATTGTCGGCCAGATATTTCCTGATCTCCTTTTCGTCCATCTCTCCGTTGCGGTTGGGCGAGAGGAGACATTCAGCTGTGGTGAGCAGTGTGCCGTGTCCGTCGGTCTCGATGCTTCCCCCTTCGAGCACAAAGCCCATACGGTTGACATACTCTGCGTTCAGGCGGCCGTTGAGCGCAAGCCGGGTGGTGATGAGATTGTCCTTGTCGGCGGCGAATTTCATACCCCAGGCATTGAACTTGAAGTCGAGAGCCCGGAGCGATCCCCCTGCCTCGACGGTGATCGGTCCGAAGTCACGGGCCCATGTGTCATTGGTGGGTATGTCCTCGAATCTCACTCTCGAAGGGTCGAATCCGCACTCTTCGATGGATTTGCGGCACAGCCGCCCGGGACCGGCGAGTATCACGCATTCATGTCCCGATATGGCGCGCACTATTTCGGCGAAGCATCCGCGCGCCTCTTGCAGCATATATGCCCAGTCGGTCTCTTCATGCGGCCAGGCCATGAGCACACAGTCGTGGCTCTCCCATTCGGCCGGAAGACGGATATCACTCATCCTCGTACTCATCCTTGAGATTGTCCCATATCGAGTCCTGCGACTCAAGATATTCCTCGCAATAGTCCAGAAACCCTTTCTTTTCACTGCTGCCTACTTCCTGGCACCATTCGCGGTAGCGTTCGCGCAGTTCGGGATCCTCATGTACCAGTTTTTTAAATTCAGCTTCCGCAATGTCTATACTGCCGTATTGTCGAAGCATTTCATTAAAAAAATCAGTAATGTGTTCCATAATGGTTATTTTTTCACGATATGTAACTCGCATAAATTAGCTGATACATAATTATGAAGTATTTTCGAGAGATTTTCGGGATGAAGCGAAGGAGTGTAGCGAGCTACACGACCGAGCGACAGCGCGAAAATCACCGAAAAGACGAATAAGGATGTGTCAGCCCGTAACTAATTTATAAAAGTTACTTAAAGCTTAGGTTTTTGTTGTCAAATATAAGACTTTATGGGCAATTATCCAAATTCCGCAGCCTATATGTTTAACAATCGTCCTTTGAAAGGGTCAGGAAGCAGTATTTTACACCGCTCTTAGGGTCCTCGCGGTCAAATTCTGCTTCCGGTATCCGGAATTTTCCGGAACCCATGTCGGGAAACCGTGTGTCGGCCTCGGGACGCTCGGCGTCTATCAGTGTCAGCTCTATCCTGTCGGCGAGAGGGAGTGACTGGCGGTATATTTCTCCTCCTCCTATGATAAACGCCATGTCAGCGTCACCGCACATCCTCACGGCCTCCTCGACCGACGGCGCGGTCTCTATGCCGGGTGCCGAGTAGCTGCTGTTGCGTGTCACCACTATGTTGCGCCGCCCGGGGAGCGCGCCTTTCGGGAATGACTCGAAGGTCTTGCGCCCCATTATGATAGGGTGCCCCATGGTGAGCGATTTGAATCGTTTCAGATCGTCGGATATGTGGTACAGGAGGTCACCTCTGTCACCTATCGCCATGTCGCGTGTCGCGGCCACTATTATCGTTACGTTTGTCATACTGCTACGGTGCCTTTGATGTGTGGATGCGGGTCATATCCCTCGAGTGTGAAGTCCTCGTAGCGGAATTCTGATATATCCTTGATGTCTGGATTGAGCTTCATCACCGGCAGTGTGCGCGGCTCCCGCTCAAGCTGGGTCCTAACCTGGTCGAAATGATTGTGGTATATGTGGGTGTCGCCGAGCGTATGGATGAATTCGCCCGGCTCAAGCCCGGTCACCTGTGCCACCATCATAAGCAGCAGGGCATAGGAGGCTATGTTGAACGGCACCCCGAGGAAGCAGTCCGCGCTGCGCTGGTAAAGCATGAGCGACAGTCTCCCCTCGGCCACATAGAACTGGAAGAGAATGTGGCACGGCGGAAGTGCCATGCCGCTTAAGTCGGCCACGTTCCACGCGCTCACTATCATGCGCCGTGACTCGGGATTGTTTTTTATCGTATCGATCACCTCCTTGATCTGGTCGATGTGACCTCCGCTGTAGTCGGGCCATGACCTCCACTGGTAGCCGTATATGTGCCCGAGATCTCCGTCGGGGCGTGCCCACTCGTTCCATATTCTCACCCCGTTGTCCTGGAGGTACTTCACATTGGTGTCACCTTTCAGGAACCACAGCAGCTCATGGATTATGGATTTCAGATGGAGTTTTTTGGTGGTGAGGAGGGGGAATCCGTCGCGGAGGTCAAAGCGCATCTGATGGCCGAACACACTGCGTGTGCCTGTGCCTGTGCGGTCGCCGCGGTCAATTCCCTCGGTCATGATCCGGTTCAGTAGGTCGAGATATTGTCGCATCTTGGTGATTGTTTGTACGGTTGATCGGTTGGTCGCCGCTGCAGCCTGTGCAGCCGTCGAGCTTGAAGCGGCCCGAACCCGGCGGCTTGAGGTCGCCGACTTTTATCATAAGCGGCGTCGCGAGCTTGTGGCGTGACCATGTGTAGTGTATGGCATCGTCTTCACACACAGGCAGACAGTCGAAGCACTCCACGCATCGCGAGGAGTCCACCACATGGGTGTTCAGGTCGATGCACGACGCCTTGCACGCATGCTCGCATTTGCGGCACTGTGTACACTTGTCGGTGTTGATGTCGATATGATAGATCGAGTACTTGGCCACATACCCCAGAGTGGTCCCTACAGGGCACACGGAGTTGCAGAAGGTCCGCCCGTTCTTTGTCGCGAGCCAGCTTATCACGCCGGTGATGGTCAGCGATATCGCGATCCCGGTCAGCGATGCCGACGCTATCATGACCGGAGGGGCCGAGAACGCGTTGACCGCCGTGCCCCATAGCGGCTTCAGAACGTCAGTGCACAGATCGGAATATATGCCCCATGGGTCGATGTGCGACGTGGCTACGCCTATCCCCAGAAAGATGGAGACAGCTGTCAGGACGAGCGATATGTTGCGCAGACGGGTGAGGGGCGCGCTGTAATGGTAGCGGAGATGCAGTGGCATGTGCCGGCGCATGCGCGGAAGCCGTGAGCATATGTCCTGCCACACCCCAAGCGGGCAGCCTACGGAGCAGTACACCCTGCCGAACACGAGGGTGATTATGAGCCATGTCGCTATGACGGTGATTGCGAATGCTATGGCGGCCGGCATGAACTGCACGCGCCCTATCCATGCGGCAAGCCGTGGAAAGGTCATCCCGTAGCTTGTCAGTCCCGCTGTAACGGTGACCCACATGGCGAGTGCCGCAGCTATACGCCCCCAGCGCAATATGTTCCCGCTCTTTATGCTCATCTATGCCGGCTCGGATATTTTGAATAAGTGGATTATGATTGCAAAGGTACAATCAAAAAACGGATTAAGCCCCGGTGTTGCCGGCGGGATGCGTTAAAATTCTTTAAACCCTCTCTATGAGAGCCACGGCGAGTGCCGCTATCCCTTCTCCGCGCCCTGTGAATCCGAGATGCTCGGTGGTGGTGGCTTTGACTGACATGCAGTCGGCCGGAAGATTAAGGTCGGAGGCGATATTGTCGATCATCATCGGGATATAGTTGAGCAGTTTGGGCCGCTGCGCTATGATGGTGACATCCACATTGACAGTCCTGAACCCTTTCCCGGCTATCAGTTCGGCCACTTTCCGCAGCAGCCGTCGGGAATCGGCTCCGGCATAAGCCGGGTCGGTATCGGGGAAATGATATCCTATGTCTCGCATCGCGGCGGCCCCGAGTAGAGCGTCGGCGAGGGCATGGAGTGCCACATCGGCGTCGCTGTGTCCGAGCAGTCCGAGCTCATACGGTATCTTCACTCCGCACAGTATAAGGTCACGCCCTTCCACAAGGCGGTGCACGTCATATCCTTGTCCTATTCTCATTGTCCGAATATCTCTTTAAGTCCGTCCATATCGAAAGTCAGCGAGAACCTCAGGGTCTGGTCAAGCGGGGAGTTCTGCTCGGTGGCTATCATATAGGATGCGTCGAGCCTCAGCACATTGAGCGCAAATCCCGCGCCTATGGCGAAATACTGGATATTCCCCTTGGAGGGATGCTGATAGAAGTAGCCTCCGCGCAGGAAGAACTGCTGGTTGTAGCTGTACTCCGCGCCAAGCGAGCATGATATCTCGCGGAGCTCCTCCTTGAAGCCCCCGGGGGCATCGCTGAACGATTTGAATATACCTGTGATCGGCGACATGTTCTGCCAGTCGTCATATGCCCTGGCCCATTCCTTTTCACCTTCGCTCCCCTTGTCATAGTCGTCGCGCCGGGGCATGGCCGGGACAAGGAGCTTGTTGAGGTCAAGGTTGAGCGAGAGATTGTGATAGTCGGCAAGCGGAAACGTGAACGAGGTGCCTATGCGCATGTTGGTGGGGAGGAAAGCCGGATTGTCGCCGTTGTTGAAATTGACCTTCGACCCTATGTTGGATATGTCCCAGCCCCATGACCACTGGCATTCGTTGCGCCCTATTATGGGGTAGGTGGTGTAGTAGCCCGAGATGTCGGCTGAGAACGCCGAAGCCCCCGTCGACTGGTCCACCTCCGATGCCCCGAAGCCGAGATCGGAATAGATGTAGCGCAGCACTATGCCCATGGAGAACTTTTCGGAGAGTTTGCGCGAGTAGCCCACATCGACCGACATTTCATAGGGATTGAGAGTGCGGTCGGTGTTGGAGCTCACCACCTCTCCGAGTGAGAAATAGCGCAGTGACGCCGATATGGCCTGATTGTCGTCGGCCCCGAGCTTCCAGTAGCCCGACAGATCGGCGAGGAAAATGTCGTTGACGAGATTGCGCAGCCATGGTGTATAGTTGAGCGACACCGCCCCGCGGCTGTAGGCAAACGCATATTTCGACGGATTCCAGTACTGCGAATTGGCGTCAGGCTCTGTGGCCGCGCCCAGGTCGCCCATCGATGCGCCGCGGGCATCGGGGGCTATGCCGAGCGATGTCACGCCGGTGGTGATGGGGTTGAAGTCATTCTTGTCCTGCGCTGTGGCAGCCGTGACAGCTGCAAGTGCCGCCGCACAGGATAGGAATATTTTGGTGGCAATGTTCATGTCGTGAGAATGCTGTACATATACATAACTCTCTACGAGCCGAAATATTGCGCGGCCGATGCAGTTTAACCCCGCGAAGAGACACACAAAAGGGGCTGTGTCGTAATTAAGGTTTACGTCGCAGCCTCTCTTTTTTTGACCTAT